>NZ_CP016757.1:2407500-2747500 GCF_001701045.1 Cloacibacillus porcorum | reverse complement strand
AAGGTGAAGCTATCGCCTCTCTGGACCCGGACAAAGAACTGAAGAACATAGAGATATATATTGTCCATCCCGGTGACGAGACCCGCATTCTGCCCTGCAAGGTCGGTTTGGAGCCACGCTTCCGTCCCGATGGACGCGCCACCTTCCCCGGCGTGACCGGCGGTCTGACGATCGAAAGCTGCGGCGATGGCGACCTCTACGCGATGAAAGGCATCAATGTCATCGCCTGCGGTAAATACTCGCAGGCGGCCGAGGGCATGCTTGATATGAGCGGCCCCGGCGCGGAGCACTCCATCTTTGCGAAGATGGTGAACCTTGTGGTATACGCGGAACTGGTCAACCCCACAAAGCTAGACCAGCCTTTCAGAAACGAGGCTCCGCTGAAGATGGCCGCCCATTATCTGGCGGACTATGTGGCCGCTTCGCTGAAAGACCAGGAGCCGGAAGACTGGGAATGCTACGAGCTTGAGCCCGGTGCCGAAGAGGCGGAGAAGAAGGGGCTTCCGAGGGTCGCCCTTTTCTTCCAGATCAAGGCTCAGGTCGGCAAGGATAAGTTCTTTAACGAGAGAATTTTCGGTATCGACTGCGAAAACATGCTGCCCTTCCTTATGCACCCCAACGCTGTATTCGACGGACAGATCACCAACCAGGGCGGCCTCTACGGAGAGGGCTACTGCACCTATACTTATCAGAACTGGCCGATAATCAAACGTCTCTATCAGGAACACGGCAAGACTATCAATTTTGTCGGCGTTGTTCCCTTCGCGGTCGACGTGCCCAACCACTTCAAGCAGACGGTAAAGGTTGCCGGCGGCGAGCTGGCCTCCCTGCTGAAGCTTGACGGCGCGATCGTCGCCTCCGTCGCCGGCGGCAGCAACTACGACGTCGACTTCTTCTTCATGTGCTCCGAGCTGGAACATCGCGGCATCAAGACGGTGGGACTTACTCCGGAGCACAGCGGCAAATCGATGCTCGACCCCATCGCCGACGCCATCGTCTCCACCGGCGACTCCGGCACCGTCTTTGAATTCCCGCCGATGAAGAACGTGATCGGCGATCTCGCCTCCGTGACCCGCGACTTTTATCACGCCGCGTGGACCGCTCACGAGAAATACGGCCCCAGCCTGCGCCCGGACGGTTCTCTGATCGTAAACGGCTGCATGATTGTGGACAGCACCAACTGCGCCGGTTTCACGACCAAGACCGTGAAGGAATACTAGCTCAGATATATCGTATGGGGGGATAAATAAATGAAAAAGATTATATTCTATGCCAACCAGTTTTTCGGCGGCGTCGGCGGAGAAAACGAGGCTGATTTTGAGCCTGTCATCAAAGAGGGGCCTGTAGGTCCGGCGCTTGCCTTTAAGGCGGCTCTGAAAGATGCCGAGGTTACGCACACCATCATCTGCGGCGACAACTTTATGGCCAGCCACAAAGACGAGGCGCTGAAGCGCATCGCCGCCTTCCTTGAAGGTAAAGAGTTCGATATCATGGCCGCCGGACCCGCCTTCCGCGCCGGACGTTACGGCGTCTGCTGCGGCGAAATATGCAGATTCGCGCACGAAAAATATGGCGTGCAGGCGGTTACCAGCATGCACGAGGAAAACCCCGGCGTGGCGATGTTCAAAGAGGAACCCTTCTATATCATGAAGGGCGGCGCTAGCGCAGCCAAGATGCGTCAGGACGCCGCCGCGATGGCCGGCATCGTCAACAAGATGATCTCCGGCGAAGAGATACTCTGGGCCGACGCCGAGGGTTACTTCCCGCACGGCATCAGAAAAGAGGTCTTTGCGGAGAAGACCGCCGGCGACCGCGCCGTCGATATGCTTCTTGCCAAACTCTCAGGTCAGCCCTACGAGACCGAACTGAAGATTGAGCCGCGCGACAACGTCGTTCCCTCCAAGGCGGTCGGCGATCTCAGCAAGGCCAAGGTCGCCTTCGTCAGCACCGGCGGACTTGTTCCCCTCGGCAACCCTGACCGCATTCCCGGCGGCACCTGCTCCATATGGGCGACCTACGATGTCTCCGGCAAGGATGTTCTTGTAAAGGGAGACTTCTACAGCGTCCACTGCGGCATCAACACCGACTTTGTCAACGCCAATCCGGAGGTTCTCTTTCCGCTCTCTTCCTTCAGGGAATTTGAGAAAGCCGGTGTGATCGGCGAGCTCTGCAACACCCTCTACTCGACCACCGGCAACCTGGCCACCCTCAAGGACGCCCGCCGGATGGGCAAAGAGATCGCCGAAGCGCTCAAGAAAGAGGCGGTCGACGCCGTAGTCCTTGTCAGTACCTGAGGAAGCTGCACTCGTTGCGGTGCAACGATGGTAAAAGAGATAGACAGAGCGGGATTCCCCATAGTGCATGTCACAAACCTTGTCTCCGTATCCAAGGTCACCGGGGCGAACCGTATAGTTCCCGGTTACGGGCTTGTATCTCCCTTCAGCGATCCCCTGCTTACAGCCGAGGAGCAGAAGGCGATGCAGAAAAGTCTCGTCGAGCGCGCCCTTAAGGCGGTCTCCACGGACGTTACTGAACAGACTTTCTTCTAAAATCACAAGAGTGGGCTTTGCTGTGGCAAAGCCCACTTTCGCCAATGCTGTGAAGATGGGAAAATAACGGTCCCAAATGTAGGGCGGCGCTGCCGGATAGAGATATACCGAGAGGCGTCGGAGCGATTTTTTGAAAGGGGAGATGCCGGCGGAAGACGACGTTTATGTAAAGGCGCAAGCAGGTTTGAATTTTGCTGGCAGTACGGGAAAATAAGGAGGAAGAAAATATGTTTCGTTCAAAAATTAATTTAGCAGCCGCGTTTGTTGTTTGCCTTAGTGTTTTTTTGTTCAGTTGCAGCACGGTAGCCGCCGCGCCGGCTTATCCTAAATTTGTCAAAATCGGCACGGGATTCCCTGGAGGCATATGGTATCCCGCTTCCGCCGTTCTGGCCTCTAAGCTGGAAGCAGCTTTGAAAAAAGCCGGCATAAATGCTCCCTGCTCCGTTCAGTCCACCGGCGGCGCCTTTAACGTCTCCGCCGTACACGAGGGCAAAGAGATGGTGCTGACGCTGACCACCGCGCAGAACCAGTATCTGGCCTATAAGGGAATGGCGCCCTACGAGAAGCCGCTGACGAATCTGCGTCTGGTCGGAACCCAGGAGCTGATGCTTGCGCAGCTGATCGTTCCCGAAAAATCCGATATCAAAGATCTCAGCCAGCTGAAAGACAAGAAGGTAAACGGGGGCAAGCTCGCGTCTACCGACAGGATGATGATTGAGGCGCTCCTTAAGGCCTACGGCATGTCATTCAACGACATTAAAGCCGCGGGCGGAGAGGTCATGTCCCTTGGATGGGATGACGCCTCTACGATGATGCAGGACGGCCATATGGACTTTATCGGCACATATGGCGGACTTATGCCGAGCATCGTCAACCTTATCATACAGCCGGGAGTTAAATTCCTCAGCATAGACGACGCGCACGCCGACAAGGTGCTGGCCGATCCCTCGATGACCGGTTATGTGAAAGCCACCATGCAGCCGAACACCTATGACAAGCAGAATTATCCCGTCAAGACCATCGCCATCCCCACCACCATCGTCTGCAACGCCGACCTGCCGGAAGATTTCGTCTATATCGTCACCAAAACCATCTATGAATCCGGCTATTATAAGGATTCTTTTAAGGCGACAGAGGCGAGGGGCTGGCCCAAAATCTGCAACCCACAGGACCTTCCTAAGGTAGCCAACATACCTCTTCACCCCGGTGCGCTGAAATATCTTAATGAAAAGGGTATCAAAGTAAAATAGGAGCCTCTTTTTCTAAATGATTGACAGGGAAGCGGCTTTCTCCAACACGAGAAGCTGTTTCCCTGCGGTCTATCGTCTTTTAGATGTGTAAGAAAGTATGTTAAAAGGAGGAACAAAAATAAATGATACAAAATGGAGAAGCTCGTCCGCTGACGGCCATCAGCTGTCTGCTTGAGGCTAAAAAATTTGGCCCGCGAGAGGTATTGGCTTTTATTATCGTAGGATTATCTTTTGCCTTTGTTGCTTTTCACCTATACGCCGGAATGTTTGGCCATCCCGAGGCGCATTTTTACAGATCCCTGCATTTGACCGGCGTATTGGTGCTATGCTTCATCTTCTTCCCGCTCAGCCGCCAATCGTGGAGCGATAAACCAAGTATATGGACGCTTGTCGATGTCGTGTGTATTCTGTTGAGTCTGGCGTTGGAGATTTACTATCTTTGGGATGTTGAAGCCTTTGAATTACGGCAGGTCATCTCTCCCAACACTGCTGACATCTGTATGGGAGTCATCCTTTGGCTTCTGGTTCTGGAGGCCACTCGGCGTTCGCTGGGGCTGCCGATGGTGCTTATCGCCATCTTCTTCACCTTTCAGGCGCTGTTCAGCGAACAGATGTTCTGGATTTTCTACGGACCGAGCACAAGTTTGAAATCACTGGTTCTGGACATGTATATGCAGGAGGGCGGTATCTTTGGCATGCCCCTCGGCACGATCGCCTCTTTTGTCGTCCTCTTCCTAATATTTGGCGCTTTCATGGAGGAGACCGGTACCGGACGCACCTTTACTGATCTTGCCCTTGGCGCCTTCGGCGCGAAGGTCGGCGGTCCCGCCAAGGCGGCGGTGGTAGGCAGCGCCTTCTTCGGCATGCTCTCCGGCAGCTCCTGCGCTAATGTTACGACCACCGGAACATTTACGATCCCCTTGATGAAAAGAGTCGGCTACGAGAGTACATATGCCGGCGGCGTTGAAGCCTGCGCCTCCACCGGCGGTATGTTCACACCGCCGATCATGGGGGCGACCGCCTTTGTCGTCGCCGCCTATCTGGGGCTCTCCTATGTAACGGTGGCGCTGGCTGCCGCCATCCCGGCGCTATGCTACTATTTCGCGCTTTTCGCCGCCGTGGACTTCCATGCCCGCAAGTCAAAAATCCCTCCTCTGAAAAAAGAGGAGATGCCGGTCGTAAAAGACGTCCTGAAGAATGGCGCTCATTTGCTGCTCCCCATCGGCCTCTTGGTCTATTTCCTGGTTTCGGGCTACACTGCGACTACCGCCTGTTTCTGGTCGATAGTAGGTCTGTTCATCGTCAGCTTCCTGAAAAAAAGCAGCCGTCCCGGCGCCGAAAATATCCTCTCCGTCTGTGAAGCGGCGGCCAAGGCGACGGTCGTGACGGCGATGGCCTGCGCCGCGGCTGGGATCATCGTCAGCTCTTCGACCTTATCCGGTGTGGGGCTGAAATTAGGGACGCAGATCGTGAGCATCTCCGGCGGACATCTGTGGCTGGCTTTGCTTCTGGCGGCTGTCCTGGCCGTTATATTGGGCATGGGGCTGACCACCACCGCGGTCTATATAATCATGGTTGTAACGGTCATTCCCCCCATTATGCAGATGGGCGTTCCCGCTTTGGCGGCTCATATGTACGCGCTCTTCTGGGGTGTGCTTTCAAATATCATACCGCCGGTGGCGATCGCCTCCTTCACCGCGGCCGGTATTGCCAAGGCCGGGCCGATGAAGACGGCGGTCAAGGGATTCTGCATCGGCTTTCCCGGGTTACTGGTCTTTGCTACCTTTGTATATAATCCCGGGTTGATCATGATCGGCTCTGCGGCGGATATTATCATCAACAGCGTCGGCTGTCTGATTGCGGTCGTCTGTTTTGCGGCGGTCATTGAAGGGTATGCGTTCGCGAAGATCAATCTTGTACTCAGAGCCGTCCTGTTTGTCTGCTCGCTGCTGTCCTTAAGCCCGCGTTGGGATCTTACCTTTGCGGGACTGGCCGGAGGCGTTATCATCCTGACGCTCAATTATCTCGCTTATAAAAAAGAGGGCCTTGATTTTGAACAGGGCGGAGAATTGGAGGCTTAAACAATAAACCATGAAAAGAAAATATATCAGATGGCTGTTTTTAATCGCATTCGTAATTTTCGCGGTGATTTTGAAAGAGCTGCGCCTGATGAATTCACATACCGGCCTGTTCATCATCCTTTGGCTGTTGGCCTCTTATGTCGTGGTGTTTGGCATCGTATATTTCCGCGATAAGGACGTGGTTATCGAGGCGGATTCAATCAGCGCGGAGGATGCAAGGATCGACGTCGGTCTCGAGTAGGGGAGGACGGTGCAATTCCATAGCTTCAGAGCCGGCGCTGCCGGCATATCACGCACCTTGAAAAAATAATAGCCGGTAAAGAGATTGAAATATACTTGTGCCGTGCATGATATTCAAGACCCGTCTGTAACGGCGCGGCATGGCGTTCACGATATCCGCTCGGCGGAGCAGACGTAGATTCAGATATTCGGACGGGCACGTTTCTCCGCCTCACAGCTCATGTCGGGGACAAGTGCGCGTATATAGTTATAGTATCCATTTAACGGGTTCTGATGTATGATATTATCAGCTTAAAATATTGCAGCTATGAAGGGAGAGTCACGATGTTTATTATTTTTCGTACCCAGCAGTGGAATTGGCGCAATCTGCATTTTCACAAAGGGATGGAGATATTGCTGACCCTCTCCGACGGCGGCAAAATGTACATCAACAACGCGGTCTATCCCATTCGCCGGGGTTCTCTCTTTGTCATGAACAACATGGATTTTCACCGCAGCGACGGCGCCAGCGACGAGCAGCCCTATCAGTTCTACGCGATCAACTTCGACGCCGATGAGGTGAGCGGTGTTTCCACCGCCGGATTTGACCTCACCTCCTGTTTTCTGGATCACCGAAACTTCAATCACCGTTACCAGCTCGGAGAAGATCAGCTGGAGAGGCTGCTGAAGCAGATCAAAAAGCTGGATTATTACCTCTCTCCGGAGTGTTCCGACTATGGGAAGGAGGTCTACGGCAAAATCTGTCTGGCGGAGATGCTCATACACATCAATGCGCTGTATGAGTCGACGAAAAACGAGGCCTCGCTTCCACGCAGCAAAAAGCCGCTTGACAGGATCTTTCCCGTCGTCCAATACATTCAGGAGCACTACGCGGAGGACCTTTCGCTGGAAAATCTCGCCAACACGTTCTTTATCAGCAAATCACAGCTGTGACGCACTTTTAAAAACGTGACGGGCATCACGTTGAGGGCGTTCATCACCAATATGAGGGTGTTCAAGGCAAAGGATTTCCTGCGCGCCGGTTACAGCGTGAAACTTGCGGGGGAAATGGTGGGTTTTTTAAGTACGAGTTACTTTATCAGTACCTTCACAAAGCTTGAAGGGGTATCGCCTAAACGATACTCGAAGCTCTCCTCCGCCTCAACTGAATTTGAATGGCGCATATCTGGGCCGTCATGACAGATATATCCCATCGGGCGCACATCGTTTACGCGGCAGGCGGTACACGGGCGTTATGCCAAGTACCGCCTGTAACTGTATGCGCTTCCCGTGGTGGGCGGCAGCATACTTATCTTACGAGGAGGATGAAAAATGCCTATATTGCTTGAAGAGCAGCTGAACTACCCTCTTCCCCAAATGCACAGGGTCCGGCAAAGTTTTTCCAGACCGCGGCTTGAGGACATTGAGGCGCATATAAAACAGGAGATCACTAAAAAAGAGATATCAGAGAAGATCAAGCCCGGCGCGAAGGTCGCCGTCGCAGTTGGCAGCCGGGGCATCAAAAATCTCGCGAAGATCGTGAAAGAGGTCATCGGGCAGATCAAAGAACTTGGCGGCGAACCGTTTATCATTTCCGCCATGGGCAGCCACGGCGGCGGAACGCCGGAGGGCCAGCGCGAAGTCCTCGCCTCTTACGGCATCACAGAGGAAAATATCGGCGTCGAGATAGTCACCTCCGTGGATGTGGTCCGCCTGGGCAGGACGTCGGGCGGAATAGACGTTTACTTTGATTCCGCGGCGCTCGGAGCGGATCTTATCGTGCCAATAAACAGGGTCAAGCTGCATACGGATTTTGTCGGGGATATCCAAAGCGGCGTCTGCAAGATGCTGGTCATCGGGCTCGGCAACCATGTCGGCTGTACCGCGGTGCACGAGGCGGATTTTGATAATTTCGCCGATATCCTGATCGAGGCCGCCGGGATGATAATGAAACACGCCAGCGTCGGATTCGGCGTGGCGATACTCGAAAACGCCTACGATGAAACGGCGATGATCGAGGCGATTCCCGCCGAAAAGATCATAGAACGGGAAAAAGAGCTGGTAAAGATTGCGAAGGACAATATGCCGACTTTGATGATCCCCGACATCGACGTCCTGATAGTCGAAGAGATCGGCAAAAACATCTCCGGCTCCGGCTTTGATCCCAATATCCTCGGCAAGAGTTTCCTGCTCAAAAAGTTCGTCCTGCCGGTGCCGAAGATCAAACGCATGGTACTTTTCGACGTCACGGATGAATCTCACGGCAACGCCGTAGGGGTGGGCATCTTCGATGTGATAACGCGCAAAGTCCTGAATAAGCTGGACCTGCCTCTGATGTACGCCAACGCGCTTGCCGTCAAGTCGCCGGAGGGCTCCAAGATCCCGATCACCGCCGACTCAGAGGATGAGGCGCTGCGCTTCGCGATCCAGCTGGCGAGGGGAGCCGACAGGAATAGGCTCAAAATCGTGAAAATTAAAAATACACTTGAGCTTGAAACGATAGAGGTCTCAGAGGCCCTTCTTGATCATGTGGCGGCGCACGAGAGGCTGACGCTGGTTTAGTCCTCAAGTACAGGCCATACCGCGGCCAGCGCGCAGGCGCGGCGCGGATAACGAATTTATAAAAAATTATATGAAGGTGGTTACGTTATGCAGGAGAAGAAAAAGATAGTCGTTTTGGATGGTTTTACCGTAAATTCAGACGATTTGAGCTGGGACGAATTGGGCGCTCTGGGCGATCTGACCGTATACGACCGCACGTCGCAGACGGACGAGCAGGAGGTTATAGCGCGTATCGGAGACGCCGAACTGGTCTACACGAAAAAGGTGCCGATCACGAAAAATATCATTGACGCCTGCCCGAGCGTAAAATTCATCAACATGCTGGCGACCGGTTATAATATCATCGACGTCGCCTACGCGAAGGAAAAGGGCATCCCCGTCGCCAATATCCCCACATACGGCAGCGCGGCGGTGAGCCAGTACGCGATTGCGCTGATGCTGGAGGCCTGCCTCCATATAGGCCATCACAGCGAGACCGTGCATGCCGGCAAATGGGAAAACAACATAGACTGGTGCTACTGGGATTATCCGCTGATCGAACTCGACGGAAAGACCCTGGGGATCTTGGGCCTCGGTAAGATCGGCACCCGCACGGCCGCCACCGCGGGCGCACTCGGTATGAAGGTGCTGGCCTATGACCCCTATCCCACGAACGCCGGCCGCGCCGTGGCCGATTACGTCGATTTTGAAACGCTGCTGGCCTCCTCCGACGTCATTGCGGTGCATATGCCGCTGAATCCGTTCAGCAAAGGGCTTATCAACAAGAACAATATAGAAAAAATGAAGGACGGTGTGATAATCGTCAACAACAGCCGCGGGCAGATAGTGGTGGAGCAGGATCTGGCGGATGCGCTGAACTCCGGCAAGGTCTCGGTGGCAGCCGTCGACGTCGTCTCTTCGGAACCGATCACGAAAGACAATCCGCTGCTTAACGCCAAGAACTGCATCATCACGCCGCACATCTCCTGGGCCTCGAAGGAATGCCGGCAGAGAATCATCGACTGCGCCGTTGCGAACGCGAAGGCATATATAGCGGGCGAATGTATCAACATCGTCAATAAATAAGTCCTTATTTGTGATGCGAGCCTCCTTTTGGGCGGCGATGCCGCGTGATATATAATAATCTGCGTCCGCCGCGGAAAAACTGCGGCGGGCTGATCAAGGGGGAATATATGATGTCGGAAAACGCTCTTAATCTAAATGAAATTCGTAAAAAATATGAGGAGCTGAAGGGGCTTGGCCTGAAATTGGATATGTCCAGGGGCAAACCTGATACGGCCCAGCTTGACCTCTCCATTCCGATGCTTCACACACTGGACGATAATAATTTTATCTGCGAGAACGGAATGGACGTCCGCAATTACGGTGAATTCAAGGGAATACCCGAGGTGCGCCGCCTCTTTGCCGAAATATTCGGCGTGTCGGCGGAGCAGGTCCTCGCCGGTGGAAGTTCGAGCATCAACATGATCTCCGACGCGCTCAAAAGATGCTTTATCAACGGACCGATGGAGGGGTTCACGCCCTGGTCGAAGCTGGAGAAGATTAAATTTATCTGTCCTGTCCCCGGTTATGACTGGCATTTCCATATCTGCGATACCTACGGTATTGAAATGCTTCCGGTGGTGACCCGTGAAGACGGCCCAGACATGGACGAGGTCGAGCGGCTGGCTAAGGACCCTGACGTGCGCGGGATGATCTGTGTGCCGATGTATTCAAACCCCACCGGCTTCACCTATTCCGACGAGACGGTCGAGCGCCTGGCGGCGATGGAGACGGCGGCCCCGGACTTCCGTCTGATATGGGACAACGCCTACTGTATGCACCACCTCTACGACGGCGACCGGGACGAGCTTGCCAACATCTACGAGGCCTGCCTCAGGCACGGAACGGAGGACCGGGTCCTCATGTTCACCTCCACCTCCAAGATAACCTTTGCCGGCGGCGGAGTCTGCGCGATGGCGGCAAGCCCCGCGAATATCGCCTTTGCCGCCGACCTTATCCGCTACCAGCTTGTCTGCTACGACAAGGTGAACCAGCTTTGTCACACGCGCTTCCTGCCGGACAAAAAGGCCGTGGAGGCGCATATGAGAAAGCACGCGGATATCGTGCGTCCGAAGTTTGAACTTGTGCTTCAGACGCTGGAACGCGAGCTCGGAGGGCTGGAACTCGTCCGCTGGGGCAGGCCGAAGGGCGGATACTTCATCTGCTTCGAGGCGCCGGAGGGCTGCGCGAAAAAGATAGTCCGCCTTTGCGAAGAAGCCGGCGTAAAGCTGACGCCGGCGGGCGCGACATATCCCCACGGACTGGACCCGAAAGACAGCATAATCAGGATCGCGCCCACCTATCCGCCGACGGATGAGCTGCGTCAGGCGCTGGAGGTCTTCACAACTGCGGTAAAGTTGGCGGCTGCCGAGAGAATTTAGCCTGCTCGGAGAAAAAGCGTATAGCACGATATATATGGGGCCTCCGCGGTAAAGTTCCTGACATAGGACGATACCGGCAGGAGGTCCCGATTACGTTCAAAGATGTGTAAAAAAGCGGAGAAAATCTCTTACTTTCAGTGTGTGGTGATTTCCGCTGTGGAAAGAGCCATTGTATAAGGTCTGTATAAGCTATTCCAGAGGGGGCAGTATAAGATGATAGAGTGCGTTAAGATGAACGGCAACGGGAACGATTTTCTTGTCTTAGATAACATGGCACTGCGTTATGACACGGAATTTCTCTCAAATCTTGCGGCAAAGGCCTGCCGCCGGCGGCAGGCGGTCGGCGCCGACGGACTGGTCGTCGCGGAGCCCTCGGCCGCCGCGGATTTTAAAATGCGTATCTTCAACCCAGATAGAACGGAGGGTGAAATGTGCGGCAACGGCGCTCGCTGCGTCTCGCGCTTCGCGCTGGACTATGGGATAGCGAAGACAGGAGAGCTGACCTTCGAAACGCTTGGCGGAATGGTACGCGCCGTGGTGGACGGTGGCCTCGTGACGATGGATCTCGCCCCTGTTTCGCTTCGCGGCATGGTCACGGACGGACGCCTCTGCGTGGGGGAGGATGAATTCGAATACTCTTTTATCACCGTCGGCGTCCCCCACTGCGTAATCTTTGAGCGCGAGAGGAGCCGCCGCTTTGAAGAGTACGCGCCGGTCGGACGCGCGATCCGCCGCAGATCGGACCTCTTTCCACAGGGAACGCATGTGAACTTCGCCGTCATGGGCGGCGAAGCGGATATGATCGACATCATGACATACGAGCGCGGAGTGGAGGATATGACGCTCTCCTGCGGCACCGGTTCGGTGGCCTCGGCGATCGTCTCGTGGCTTTCCGGACGCACGGGGCCGGATGTTCGCGTTAAGAACCCCGGCGGCGTGAACGGCGTGAGCCTTTTGCGGAGTGAAAATGGGGATATCCTGCCGAAGCTTGAGGGGCGCGCCGTCGCCGTCGCGGAGATATCGATTATGCCGGAGGCGCTTCTCTGATTTTGTCCTATGCCGTCAGCCACGAACCCCGTTTGCGTCGATAGAGACATTTTTGTGGTAAAAAACTGAAACATAGCTTTCCTTCTCTTCTGTATAATAACTTTAGTTCGTAAAGAAGGAGCTGTCCGCACAAAAAATCCGCAGCCTGACGGAAGGGCGGCCCCTGCTGAGGATATTTGTGGCCGAACGCCAGCCTTTAGATGGATGGCCAGCACGGGAAATTTCTTTGCCGGAAGAAAATTTTCCGCCGCTGTAGGAAGATTTAGCGAGCGCGCTTTGGCGGCCGTTACAAAATTGTCATTCTTTGGCTATCTGCTTTTTGAAGGTAACCCCGATATTCCTCCTCCCTATTTGAAGGCGCGGCCTGTGAAAACGCAGGCCGCGCCTTTTTAAGAGGCTCTAGTAGAGGCGCTTGATACCGGGGGCCGCGTTTGTTCGAAAGGGGATAATGAAAATAGACCGTTTGTCTCATTGTCAGCTATGCGAATATAGAGAAGAGGACTATGACCTCCATGACGATATAAAGACATATGGAGATATGTTGTCCGTATTGGGGCTGCTGTCAGAAAGCTCCCGGCGTGATTTTACCACCAGGGTCTTACGGGATATCGACAGACGGTCGGACTACAAAGCTATACGGGACACCTTTATGGAGTGGTGCGAATCGCCGTTTTCAAGCAGCGGTTCCGCGCGCCGCCTGCGCCTTCACCGGAACAGTCTCCAATACAGGCTTAAAAAGATCAGAGCTTTGACGGGAAAAGACCCCTGGAAATTTAAAGACGCCTTTGACCTCTGGGTGGCATTCTCGCTGAAGGATATGGAAAACCTTAAATCATAAAGCCTCCGCCCGCATAAGTGGCAAAAATGGAAAGCCACAACAGAATGGGAGGCCCGCAAAAATCGGTCGGATTTTTGCGTAATTTCCAGGTATTTTATTCCAAGTTACCTTTTCTAACCGGGAAAAGGGGCAGAGTATGTGAAATATTATTCATAAGCATAAAGACATATCAGGAAAAATAAAATATACTATCTCCTAAGATATGGTAGTATGGAGTTTGTTGTAAAGTTATATACGGTCAACAGAGATAAATTACGCGATCAAACCAACAGGAGGAGTAATTAAAATGCCAAACGCAGCGATCAAAGCGGCAGCCTATTCATTAAACCACACACCCGAGCTCGGCCTCTGGTACGGCAACACCCCCTTTGTAGAGAGGGAGACGCACCCCGATTCAGAATTCCTCAAAGAACTTCCCAAATACCAGCAGAACTACCACGAGGCGGCCAGCTACGCTCCGAACCTCACATACATCGGCGCCATGGAGATAGAGGACTTTGAAACGCGTCCCCAGCCCTGGTACAAGAACCTTGAGCCGCAGGAGATCCGTTTCGGGAAATACGGCGAGATCATGCCCGAAGACGAGACGATCGCCTTCCTCGACATCTGCGACGTATTCGACCTTGTCTGGCTTGATAAGGATTTCTCCGCCGCCGTCAAGGAAAAGATCGCCAAACACCCCCTGATGCGCGAAGATATCGTAGCGCGCCTCGAGGCAGGCCACGACGCGGCTGAGATAGAGAACGAAGTCAAGACCGCGGGCGCGCTGCCCCTCTATGTCGACGGCAAGGTTGTCGGCTGCGCGAGAAGGGGACACGAAGTCGACCCGAACCTCACCGCCTATGAGCTGCTGGTGAACATCACCTGCAAGGCGAGCGCCGTGCTCTCACTGCTCCACCTCATCCAGAACAGCGGTATGAAGCCCGAGGATATCGACTTTGTCATCGAATGTTCGGAAGAGGCGGCCGGCGACATGAACCAGCGCGGCGGCGGCAACTTCGCGAAGGCCATCGCCGAAATAGCGGGCTGCGTGAACTCCTCCGGCTGCGACGTGCGCGGCTTCTGCGCGGGCCCCGTTAACGCGGTTCTCTCCGGCGCTTCGATGGTCGCCGCGGGAACCCGTAAGAACGTCGCGGTCATCGCGGGCGGCGCGATTCCCAAGCTTTACATGAACGCGCGCGACCACGTCAAAAAAGAGCTTCCCGCCCTTGAAAACTGCATCGGCTCCTTCGGCGTCCTCATCGTTCCCGACGACGGCACCCTGCCTGTGATCCGCCTAGACGCGATCGGCAAGCATACTGTCGGCGCGGGCGCTTCGCCGCAGACCGTCACCTCCGTCCTCACCTACGAGCCGCTTCAGAAGGTCGGACTGACATTTGCCGATGTGGATAAATTCTCACCGGAGCTCCACAACCCCGAGATCACCCTTCCCGCTGGCGCGGGCGACGTGCCGACGGCGAACTTCAAGATGATCGCGGCCCTCGCGGTGATGAAGAAGGCCATCGAAAAGGCCGACATGGTGAAGTTCACAAAAGAGCATGGTATGACAGGCTTCGTCCATACGCAGGGACATATTCCCTCCGGAGTGCCGTTCATGGGGCACGCCGCCGACGCCATCAACGCCGGCAAGATGACCCGCGCGATGATCATCGGTAAGGGCAGTCTCTTCCTTGGTCGTCTGACCAACCTGGCCGACGGCGCCTCGTTCCTCATCGAGAAGCCGCAGCCCAAGCAGGCGGAAGCCACAGTGAGCAAAGAAGAGATCCGCGAACTCATCCTTGAGAGCCTCGGAGAACTTGCCGCAAGCCTCAAAAAGTAAGGGGAAAAACAATGACAGATAACGCATCCGTAAAGGCCTTGATAGGCGACATACTGGGCGAAATAATAGAAGAGGCTAAAGAGGGCGGCGGCAAAAAGACCAAAGTCGGCCTTATGGCATACGGCAGCGAGCTCGGCCAGGAAGAGCTCTGCCGTGGCGCGCGCCTCGCAATGCAGAACGACCCCAGCGTGAAAGTATTCTGCATCGGCCCGAAACTCGCGGGCTACGAAGACCTTAACTGGGTCGAGACGGCGGCGGACGAGCACGAAATATCCGCGGCGATGGAAAAGGCACTGAGCGACGGGACCATAGAAGGTGCGGTAGCTCTCCACTACCCGTTCCCCGTCGGTGTAACCACAATAGGAAAGGTATTTACGCCTGGCAAAGGGAAACCGTGCTTCGTAGCCTCCTCTACGGGCACGTCCTCCCCGGTCAGGACGGAGGCTATGCTCCGCAACGCCATCTACGGCATCGCGGTAGCGAAGTCTGCCGGCATACCGGAGCCGACGGTCGGCGTCCTCAACCTTGACGGCGCTCAGACAGTTCTGCGCGCCCTCCAGAAACTCAAGGACAACGGCTACGGCATTAACTTCGCGGAGAGCATCAGAAAAGACGGCGGCGCGATCCTTCGCGGCAACGACCTGCTCGCCGGAGCGGCCGACGTCTGTGTGACGGACACCCTCACCGGAAACGTCCTTATGAAGCTCTTCGGAGCCTGGACCACCGGCGGCAACTACGAAGCGATGGGTTGGGGTTACGGCCCCTCCGCCGGAGAGGGCTGGAACAAGGTCATCTCGATCATCTCCCGCGCCTCGGGTGCTCCTGTCATCGCCTCCGCGCTCTCGCTCAACGCTAGCGCCGCGAAAAACGGACTCCCCGCGATCGTGGCGAAGGAGCTGGCGGCGGCTAAGGCGGCCGGACTTGACGATCTCATCGAGGCCATGCAGCCGAAACAGGCGGCGGCCGAGGAAGATGTCAAAGCCCCCGCGGCCGAGCCGACAGACGAAGAGATCCACGGCGTCGACGTCCTTGAGATAGAAAACGCTGTCAAGGCGCTCTGGAAGGCCGGTATCTACGCCGAGTCCTCAATGGGCTGCACCGGCCCCGTCATTAAGTTCGCGAAGAAGAACGAAGAAAAAGTCAAAGAGGTTCTGGTCGCTGCCAACTACCTCTAGTAGCGGCAGACTGCGAAAAAACTTCCCCATAAATAAAAAGGACGCCCCGGCATTTTTGTCAAGGGCGTCTTCTTATTTCTGGTGCTTTAAGATTTGAGCAAAATAAGCATATGTAGGGCGGTTACGCTGCGGAGGTTCTATATACTTACGTCCCGCAGGATTTCCAGCTGCTCTAGTCCCACGTTGCCGCCGGAGATGAGCAGGCAGACCTTCTCATCCTCCCTTACGGAGATACGCCCCTCGAGCAGCGCCGCCGCGCCGATGCAGGAGGCTGGTTCGGCGAGCAGCTTTCCCTCCGTCAGCAGCAGCTTCATCCCCTTTTTGATGTACTCCTCCGAGACGCGGACAATTCCCTCCACGTTGGCCTGCACGACGGGGAAGTTCCTGACCCCAGGCGTCTGCGAGGCGAGGGCGTCCGCCAGCGAGCGCCGCTGCGGAACGGTGACACGTTCTCCGGCGGCGAGGCTCTCGCTGTAGCGCGGCAATATATCAGGCTCCGCGCCGACGACGCGTATCCTTCCCTCCGAGACGGCCTTCAGCGCGGTGGAAAGGCCGCCGATCAGTCCGCCGCCGCTGACGGGGGATATCACGCAGTCCAGATCCGGCTCCTGTTCCAAGATCTCCAGGCCGGCGGTGCCCTGTCCGGCCATTATCTCGTAGTCGTCGTACGGCGGTGCCATCGTTCCGCCGCGCTCGCGGCAGATATCCTCGGCGATCCTGAAACGCTCTGAGGTTTCGCAGAGCACGACCTCCGCCCCGAGTTTCCCGATCGCCTCGATCTTATTCTGCGGCGCGGTCCGCGGCATGACGACGGTACACTTCGCCCCCAGCAGCCCCGCGGCGTAGGCGAGCGCCTTTCCGTGATTGCCGGAGGAGGCCGCGACGACGCCGCGGCCAAGCTGCTCGGCGGAGAGCGACAGCAGCTTATTGACGGCCCCGCGCAGCTTGAACGAGCCCGTCCTCTGCATGGACTCAAGTTTTGCGTAGACCCGGCATCCGAGGTATTGATCCAGATTCCCTAGCCTTATCAGCGGCGTCTCCGTGATATACGGAGCGATGCGCTCTCTAGCCTCTTTTATCTGGCTGACGGTGAACTGCATATGGAGCCCCCCTCTTTGATTGTTTCTCTATCATACATTCGCGGCAAATAATTGTAAAACGGCATGTTCTATCCTGGGATAAACGCATAAATAATGGTCGGAGGCGATAAACAACGGTTTATCTCAGATTTTTGGCTCCCTCTCCGAGGCGGCCAGGGAGCCAAATCAGAGCTCTTCTGATTTGTGCGATAAGTGAGACAGAAAATCTATTGATTTTCGTCGTCGAACTTAGTTTTTCCATCATTCGGCTGGTAGTTACATCAGAGGTGGATCGCCGCCGTTTTTGCGGCGAGACGGAAGGAGTGTTGCTCTGTTTGGCGCGAGAACCGCGCCAAACAGAGCCCGCGGCAAAAGCCGCGGGAGAACCTAAGGTCAACTCTCCCTCAGTCCCTACGGGACAGCTCTGATGTAACTACCAGCCGAATCGCACTAAATCAAAGATTTCGGCTCCCTGGCCGCCTCAGAGAGGGAGCCAAAATCTTTGTTAAACAGTAATTTATATCCTTTTTGACTTTTGCTGATGCGTTTGCTCCGCTGTCTTTCCATGCATGGCTTCACCGTGAATGAAGTATTCCACGGGAGGAAATCATGGCGGCATGGTGTAAAATTTACCAAGGACCTTATGGTCCGCATCATATCTTCTGTTATTGGAGGGCGTGTGGTATGCTGTCGGAGGAATTCAAAGACTTTTTATATGGTATCGGCGCGAAGCTCGTCGGCTTTGCGGATATGAGCGGTGTGGCGGGGTGCGGCTATCCCCGCGCAGTCTCGGTGGCGCTTCCGGTACCGCCGCACATTCTGCGGGAGATTGCGGACGGCCCGACAAAGAGCTACTATTACATGTACCATGAACTCAACAACGGGCTGAACCGAATAGTTACCTCCGGCGCGGAATACCTGCGCGAACGCGGCTATTCCGCGCAGCCGCAGACGACCGACGCCGTGAGCTATGACGCTGACTGCCGCAGCGCCCTGCCGCACAAAACGGTGGCGGTACGGTCCGGTCTTGGCTGGATCGGCAAAAGCTGCCTGCTCGTCACCCCAGAATACGGCTCCGCGGTGCGCATCTCTTCGCTGCTCACAGACGCGCCGCTCGCCTGCGCCTCATCCGTGATGGAGCCGCTCTGCGGCGGCTGTGACCTCTGCCGCAGCTCCTGTCCTGGTCAGGCTTTGAGTGGCCTTTTGTGGAACAGCGCGGTGGACCGCGACCTGATTGTGGATACCGGAAGGTGCACGCGCAAGCAGCGGGAGCTGATGATGGCCCGCACGGGCATAGAGGCGGACATCTGCGGCAAATGCTTCGTCGTCTGTCCCTACACGGCAAAATATCTCAGCGCCGCGGCAAAATAGGCGGCGATAAAAATTGCCCGCCGGAGCGGCGGGAGCGGTATTTCCGTTATATCTACAGCTGGCTTGGCAGCTTCACATACACGCAGCAGACGGCGTATGCCGCCGGCTTGCCCTCCCACGGGCGCGCGTACTTCAGGATGATGTGGTTGTGTCCGGTGGCGTTTGCGTGATAGCGCAGCCGCTCCCTTCCCTCGGCGCCGGGCATGGCCGCGGCTGGAGGGTCATAGGTGCGCGAGACGAAGGAGATCGCCGTGGGCAGTCCGTCGTAGTCGATCCATGTATAGCCGGTAGAGGGGTTAGCCGCAAGCGAAATCTCAAAGTCGTCGTTGAGGAAGGTCTCTGCTTCCAGATAGCGGATGTCGGTTGCCTCCGTCACGGGAAAGGGCATAACCATCGCATGACGTCTCTCCGCCTGTGCGCGGCCCGCGGAAAAAAGCAGCGTCAACGCGCAGAGAGCGACGATAAATCTATACATCCTACTTTAGCCTCACATTCAGACTGAATATTACATATATCAGCGGAGCCTCGTCGCCGGGGCGCGCGTAGCGGAAGATGATCCTGTTGCGTCCGGTGGAGGAGGCGTGAAAGCTCCTGGTCTCGACCGCCGTCGGCGTCACGTCGGGCGATACCGCCTGCCTCTGGGTACTCGACACCGAGATGAGAGAGCCCCCCGGAGGCAGGGAATTATAGAGGCTCCACGAATAGCCCGGCAGCGCGGGGGCTTCGAGCGTGAGCGTGAAGTCTCCGTCAAGCTCCGCCTCAATCGCGGTCTCCCTGACGTCGGTGCTGGCGGTCGTTGGAAGCGGCCTCTCCGTTATATAACGCCGCGCCGCCTCCGCGCCGCTTGCCGGGAAGGCGAGCAGAGCGACGGCCGCAAGTATAAATAATCCCCTCCCGGCAGCTTTCACCTTACCGGCTATTCCTTCCAGCAGCCGATGTGGAGTATAGAAGAATCCACGCCTCTGTGCGGCTCCTTTTCCTCGGCGGCGTGTCCGATCACGGCGATGCCGCAGACCTCCACGCCCTTCGGTACCTTGAGCGCCTCGCGCACCTGCGGCTCCTTCGCGGGGCGCGCGTATACGCCGTACCAGAGAGAGCCGAGCCCCATCTCCGTCGCAGCGATCAGGATATTCTCCATTGCCGCGGAACAGTCCTCAAGCCAGGCGCCCTCCTGGTCGTAACCCCGGCGGTCGGCGCAGACTGCGATGGCCCACTGACCCTCGATAAAGGGCTCCTTTTGTGCCACCTTTTCCGCGAAGCGCGCCATCGCCTCTTTATCGAGCAGGATGAAACGCACTGGACGCCTGTTCATCGCGCTCGGTGCGGCGGCTCCCGCTTCGACGATCCTCATCGCGCTGTCGGCGGAGACCTTTTCCTCCGTAAACTTCCGAATGCTCCGGCGTTTCATGATTGCAGAAACCATATCGATCACTGTCCTTTTCTCTATCGGTTTTTCATCTCCATTATATACAAAACAGGGAAAAAATGCCTGGCGGCGGCAAAAAAGTGAGGTACGTAATAATACTGCTATGTTAAAATATAGGAACAGCGAATATACACCAGCAGCGCAAAATGACGAAGGAGGACTATGCAATGGCACAGTACATGCACCTTGGCGTTCCGGTGAAGACGCCGCAGCCCAATGAAGTATACTCCCCGGAGATGAAGCTTTTCCTTACCGACCCGAAGGACCACCCCTATCAGTACGAATGCCTGCGCTTCGAGCCGGATTCGACGATGCCGGAAGATCTTAAAAACTATCCACATGTGGCCTACAAGGTCGACGACCTCAATGGAGAGCTTGCGAAATGCGAGAAGATCGTCCTGCCCGTGACGCCGGTCGACGAAAAGACGAAAATCGCCTTTGCCTGGCGCGACGGAGTCCTATTTGAACTGATGGAGTGCGCGGACTAAGCCGCGAACGCCGCCGCAGGGAACGAAACTTAGGCTAAATAGGAGGAAACGTAAAATGGCAATGAAGAAATTTATCAACAATTCCGAGACGCTCACCAAAGAACTGCTCAAGGGTATGGCGCTTGCCTTCCCCGATAAGATCGAGGTTCGCGAGAATAACCTCGTCATCAACAAGAACATGGAAAAGGCCGACCGCGTCCACATCGTTACCCTCGGCGGCGCGGGGCATGAACCCGCGCTCTCAGGCTTTGTCGGCGACGGTATGTTCGACATCTCCGTCGTCGGCGACGTTTTCGCCGCCCCCGGACCGGCCGCCTGCTTTGAGGCCCTCTCCCTCGCCTCGGCTCCGAAGGGCGCGCTCTTCGTCGTGCTCAACCACGCGGGAGACATGATGGCCGCCGAAATGACGATGGAACAGGTGGAGGACGCTGGGATCAAGGTGGCGCGCGTCACGACGCAGGAGGACATCTCCAACGCGCCGCGCTCCGACTCCGACAACCGCCGCGGCCTCGTAGGCTGCATCCCCCTCGCGAAGGTCGCGGGCGGAGCCGCCGGTATGGGCAAGGATCTTGAAGAGGTCCGCGCAATCGCGCAGAAGTTCGCCGACAACATGGCGACGATCGCCGTCGCCTGCCGCGGCGCGACGCATCCCGCCAACGGCGCGGAGATATCGCGCTTCGGCGAGGACGATATGGAGATCGGCATGGGACAGCACGGTGAGGGCGGCGGCGGACGCATGACGATGAAGAGCGCGCGGGAGACCGCGGCGATCATGACCCAGGCGCTGCTTGACGACCTCTCCATTAAAGAGGGCGAAGAGGTCATGCTCATCGTCAACGGCTCAGGCGCGACGACGCTCATGGAACAGCTCATCGTCTTCAAGGACTGTGTCGAATACCTCAAAGGCAAGGGCGTCAAAGTCGTCGCCTCGCACGTGGGTGAGCTGCTTACCGTCCAGGAGGCGGCGGGCTTCCAGCTCTTCATGGCGCGCATGGACGGAGAACTGCTCAAATATTGGAAGGCCCCCTGCGACACGCCCTACTACACGGTGAAATAGGGCGGCGCGCGTGGTAATGGAAAAACTTACATACGGACGCTTCGTAAAGATGCTCGGCTGCGCGGCCTCGGCGATCACAGAGGCGAAAGACGAGCTGACGGAGCTTGATTCACAGATAGGCGACGGCGACCACGGAACGACGATGGTCAAGGTGATGGAGACGGTAAAGGTTACAGCCGAGGGCTATCAGGGGGGCGACTTCAAGGGAATGCTCTCGGCCGTCGGCATGGCCGTCCTCAACATGGGCGGCGGGGCGACCGTGCCCCTCTTCGGCTCGCTCTTCTCCGGCATGGCGCGCGCCGTCCCCGAGGGGGCGGCTGAGCTGACGAAGGAGCAGCTTGCGGAGGCCTTCAAGAGCGGCGAGGCGCGGCTTTTGAAATTCTCCAAGGCCCCACTCGGAGGCAAGACCATGGTCGACGCGCTGACCCCCGCAGTCGCGGCCTTCGCGGACTACGGCGGCGCAGACATCGCGGCGGCGCTTGAGGCGGCCCGTCTCGCGGCGCATGAGGGCTGCATGAAGACGAAAGATTATGTGGCGCACTTTGGCCGCGCCAAGAACCTCGGCGAACGCGCGCTGGGCATACCAGACCCCGGCTCGGTCTCCGTTTCGATCATATTCAAGGCCTTCGCGAAATCGGCGGCCGAGGAATGAGGAGAGTCTTAAAATGGTAGACAAAATAGGAAACATCCTGGCGAAAGACTACGGCCTCGACAGGCCGGTGGAGCAGAAGAGCTTCTACGTCAAGGGGGCGGAACACTGTGACTGGGGCATGAAAGACCGCCTCGCGCGTATCTTCGACCCCAAGAGCGGACGCACCGTCATGCTCGCCTTCGACCACGGCTACATCATGGGGCCGACCGCGGGGCTTGAGCGCCTCGACCTTGCCATCCCTCCGCTCGCGCCATACGCCGACGTGCTGATGGCGACGCGCGGGGCGATTAAGAGCTGCGTGCCGCCGACCTTCAACAAGGCGATTGCGCTGCGCTGCACCACCGACACCAGCGTGCTGCACGAAGACCTGAGCTACGGCCATGTTGGTGTGGACGTGGAGGACGCCATCCGTCTCAACGCCTCCTGCATCGTCGTCCAGACCTTCGTCGGCTCCAAAAACGAGGTCGGTAGCTTCAAAAATCTCAGCGATATGATAAACGCTGGTAACCGCTACGGCATCCCCGTGATGGGCGTCACCGCCGTCGGCAAAGAGATGGAGCGCACCAAGCGTTACTTCCAGCTTGCGACGCGCATACTCGCCGAACTTGGCGCGCAGGTGATCAAGACCTACTACTGCGAGGGGTTTGAGGAGGTCACCGCGGCCTGTCCCGTGCCGATCGTCATCGCGGGCGGCAAAAAAACGCCGGAGAAAGAGGCGTTGGAGATGGCCTATAACGCCATCCGGGACGGCGCGGCGGGGGTGGACATGGGACGCAACATCTTCCAGTCTGAGAACCCCGCGGCGATGCTGCAGGCCGTGCGCGCCGTAGTGCACGAGAACGCGAGCGCCAAAGAGGCGTATGATCTGTTCTTGTCCCTGAAATAACGGAAATCGGCGTTTATAAGCACGATTTGCGTCATAACTTCGGGCTCTGGCATCCTCACCGTATGAAGATACGGTTCCGGTACCAGAGCCCAAAGTTATTTAGCAACTCGCACTTCTGATGAACAAACTAAGCGAATCACACAAAACGCAAAAATCGGCGTTTTGGTTCTCTGCTTATAAACGCCGATTTCCTTCTGGTGGGGGAAGAGGTAAATAGCGATGTTTTTTTGGAGCCCTCTTTGAGGGAGCTCCCCGCGAAAGCGGGGTGAGGGAGTTTTGACCTTATGTTCTCCCGCGGCTTTTGCCACGGGCTCTGTATGGCGCGGTTTCCGTACTAAACAGAGCAACACTCCTTCCGTCTTGCCGCAAAGACGGCGGCGATCCACCTTCCTCAGAGAGGAAGGCTTTAAGAAAAAACCTCCGTTTATCATCGATAGGACAGAAGCTAAATCGTTATTTATCTCTCCCCCATCCATAGGAAATCGGCGTTTAGACGTGCTGGATGCTAAATAACTTACCCCCTGAGTACCGGAGCCGTATCTTCATACGGCGAGGACGCTCAGGGGGTAAGTTATGACGCAGACGGCGCGTATAAACGCCGATTTACGTGGGGTTAGTTAGATACCGCGTATACTGCCGTCCGGGGCGACCATCTTTTTGACGTATTCGATGAAACGGCGGCTCGCGGGGGAGGCCTCCGCGAAGGAGGGGAGGCAGAGGGCGATGTCGCGGTATACCTCCGGTTCAAGGGGCAGCGTAACGGAGCGTTCTTTGTAACTCTGCATGACCAGCTCGGGGAGGATGCTGACGCCGAGGCCGTTTTCGACCATCGAGAAGACGGTGTGGTCGTCGTGCGAGGTGAATTTTATGTTCGGAGTGATGGCGTATTTTTTCAGCAGCCGGTTTGTATCGTAGTCGAAGCCGCGCGTGACGAGGATGAAGTCGACGCCGTTGAAGGCCTCGAGGGGGAAGGATTTTTCTCTTTCCAGCGGATGTCCCTTCGGCAGGATGGCGAGGAAGGGGTCTTTTTTCAGTATCAGCCGGTCGAAGCTGCGGCCCGGCTGCACGCTCATAAAGGTGAGGTCCACAGAGCCCTCTTCGAGAGCCTCCTCGAGAGCGCTGATGCCGCCCTCAGTGATGTCAATGTTGATGTTGGGATAGTCCTGCTGAAAGCGTCTAATGATCTTCGGCAGCCAGTGTATGGCGATGCTTGTAAAGGAACCGATGCGCAGCGTGCCGCAGATGAGGCCGTTGATGGCGCTGACGGTCTGGCCGAGGCTCTCGTTCCACTTCGCGATCTCGCGCAGAAAAGGCAGGACCCGTTCGCCCTCTGTGGTAAGGCTTACGCCGTCTCGTCCGCGCATGAAGATGCGGAAGCCGAACTCCTCTTCCACTCCCTTTATCATGTGGCTTACGCCGGACTGCGTATAGCCGAAGCTCTCGCCCGCTTTGGTGAGGTTACCGCATTCGGCGGCCTTGATGATGACTTCGTATTTTCTGGTATCCATATGGCCCCTCCAATCGCCGTCCGGCGTTATTATCTTTTGCGGCGTTTGCCTATATAATAATATACTAAGACGTATAAAGAGGGCAGGGTAAAGCAGATGAATCTCCGTAAAAATGGTCTTTATCTTTTTTTGACCGCGCTTATTTTTTCGTTCTTTATGGGGCGGGCGAATGCCGCCACCCTTGCCGATATCCGCGAAGAGCTGGCGCGTTATCAGACGGAGCCGGCGGCACGCGCCGCGCAGATCGTGCGCGATTTGCGGAGGGTGCGTGATATCGAAGAGGGGCTCGCGCGGCAGTATGATATCCCTGTCTCCGAGGTACTCAGATATGAGTACGAGCTGAATGGGATTATCAATACCTATTACAGCATCCATTTTCTTCAGAAGCGTGTCGGTACTGACAATAATTTCATTCTCGACGACGCGCGGCTGAACGAGCTGGCAGCCGCGAAGCCGCCCTATCCCTTCACCTTTTACCTGAACGTCATTGAGGATATTGACAACTGCCGCCAGTCTTTTTTGAGCTGGCAGGAGAATCTCGCGCGCTACCGAGAGAACCTGCGCAGCCTCAGCGAGAGGAAGGGAGAAATCGAGAAGGAGTACCGCCTCTGCCGCGAAAAGAGCTCCCTCTCGACGGAGAACCGCCTCAAGTATAATTTCGCGCTGCTGATAATCAAGGCGAAGCTTGAACATTGCTACGCCGATTATACCTTCTATGAAAGCAGTATGAAGATCGCGATGCAGGAATCCTCGGAGCTGAAAGAAAAGCTTGATACGCTGGAGCCGATCATCAAAAATGTGCGCGAGAACCTCGACTTTTCACAGGAGGATTTCTCCCTTCTTGACTCAAAGGTTGACGCGAAGGTGCGGCTGTTGGATAGCACCTTAGTCATGCTCAACGACAAGTTCGACCGCCTTAGCGAGGCTCGCCGCCGCGTTGAATTCCAGACTGATTTTGCCAAATATTGGATACCGACGGAACAGAAGCTGGTGGAAGATGAGACGCTGCTCGTCCTAGACCTTGTCGAGATATGGTCCGCGACACGGCTTACATGGCGTTCGATGGATGACCTGCTCTCCGGCAAACTGACGCTTAAGGAACGCCGTGATCTGCAGGGACGGACGAATGCGCTGTTCGAACAGTGCCGTGTGAACCTGAAGTTTGTCAATGAGGATCTGCAGGATCTGCGCCGGGTGGCCCAGGAGGTGACGCGGCGCTTTGGCGAGGACGGCTGGCTCAAGACAAAAGAAGAAATATCAATGCGTAACGAGTTCCGCGCGAATATCGACGCGCGGATGAACCGTTATCTCTCATATATTATGATGCTGGGCGAGATGTCAGGGCAGTTTGAGATACTGCTTGCGGAGACGGAGCGTATGATCGGTGAGGCCAACACCGATGACAAGATCGAAAGTATTTGGCGTGACAACGTCGGCGGCCTGCTGGACATGGAGGTATGGAGTATCGACGATTACCCGATCACAGCGAAGAAGCTCAGCCTCGCGCTGATAATCTTTCTCTTCGGCCTGCTCGTGACCCATTACGCCGTGGCGCTCACGCGGCGACACTTTGAGAGAAGATCTGAGCATATAAGCCGCCACAGCTCGCTGCTGATCCAGAATATCGTCTTCTATTTAGGCCTTATCGTCTCTTTCCTGATAACGCTGTGGATGCTGCATATCCCACTGACGGCCTTCGCCTTCATGGGCGGCGCGGCGGCGATCGCTATCGGTCTCGGTACACAGAAGATCATGGGAGATACCCTCTCCGGCATCCTGCTGCTCTTTCAGAGGAAGCTGCGCATCGGCGACGAGGTGGTCATCGGGGATACGCACGGCATCGTAGCCGAGATAACGCTGCAGAACACAGTCCTCGTCTGCCAGCAGTCGCGTCACCTGATAATCCCCAACAGTAAGGTACTGGAGAGCCCCGTGCTGAATCTGACGCTGAATAATTCGCTGTCGCGCACGGAGATAAGTGTTTCGATCGGCTATGACAGCAACGTTTCACAGGCGATGGGCATCATCCGCGAGGTCCTCAGCGAAAATCCGAACGTCCTGAAGACGCCTCCCTTCCGTATCATCCTTTCGGAGTTCGAGGACAGCGCGATAAAGTTTACCGCCTTCTTCTTCATCGACCTCAGCAACGTCTTCGAGTCAAACGTGCAGAGCGCCGTGCGCATGAGCATCCTGGAGGCCTTCCGCGAGCATAATATCGAGATCCCCTTCCCGCAGACGGAGGTCAAGATCAAGGAATAGTGTTTTTGTAGTTACTATCTGAATATTTAAGCTTGATTTATAATATAAATTTCTTATTAAATTAAAAGTAACCTACGGTTGCTAAATTCTTGCCTCTCTGTTACTATAAGAGTAATTTCGGAGACAACAGGGAGAGATGAAAGTATGAAAATCGGCAAAATGGTCGCCGTAGTAGACTCACACACATGCGGAGAGCCAACCCGTATCGTCATCGGCGGCGCGCCGATTTTCCGCGGTGCCTCGATGGCGGAGAAGTGGGTTGACTTTCGCCACAACCACAATGATTTTCGCCGCTTTATAATGACGGAGCCGCGCGGCCACGCCGATATGTTTGGCGCAATTATGGTGCCGCCAGTACACGAGGAGGCGGACACCGGCGTCATCTTCTGCGACTCTGGCGGCAGCGTCTCTATGTGCGGCCACGGCTCGATCGGCCTCGCCTCGGCGATGGTGAATCTGCAGATGGTTCAGGTCTTTGAGCCCTATACCTACGTTAAACTCGACACTCCTGTGGGCCTCGTCACGCTTAAGGTCGAGGTCGTAAATGGCGAGGCGGTCAGCGCGACACTGCAGAATGTCCCCTCTTTCGTATACGCGCGCGGCCTCGACCTCTTTCTTCCATCGCTGGGGCGTACGGTGAAGTTTGATGTCTGCTTCGGCGGCAGTTTTTTCGCGATC
This sequence comes from Cloacibacillus porcorum, assembly GCF_001701045.1. Classification (GTDB taxonomy): domain Bacteria; phylum Synergistota; class Synergistia; order Synergistales; family Synergistaceae; genus Cloacibacillus; species Cloacibacillus porcorum. The sequence goes on along the minus strand of NZ_CP016757.1, from coordinate 2,720,133 downwards.
CTGGATGCCGCGGACTTCGGCCTTGACCTGGTGCCGCATGAATCCGCACGCCTGATCAAGCTCGGCGTCGAGGTGATGGAGGAGGCCAACAGGCAGCATACGGTGCGCCATCCGCAGATACCGGTGAATAATAAGATTCTGCTCGCGGAATTTGGCCTGCACCGGGAGGGGGAGCATGCCCGCAACTGCGTCGTTTTCGGCACCTGCAACGTGGACCGTTCGCCCTGCGGCACCGGCACCTGTGCCAAGATGGCGTTGCTCGCCGACAAAGGCGAACTCTCGCCCAATGAGCCCTTTTTCCACGAGAGTATCCTCGGTACCCTCTTTGAGGGGCATTACGAGGAGGGGCCGATGATCGGGGATCACCGCTCGATTATCCCCTTTATCAAAGGCAGCGCGAACATCATCGGATTCAACTGGCTTATCAGCCATGAGAGCGATCCTTTGCTTCCTGGTTTTCTTCTCCACTGATCGAATGGGCAATATTGCGTAATTTCTCCGTGAAAGCGGCTCCAGCGGGCAATGACCTTCCCTCGCGCCGGAGCTGCTGTACTTTTTATATCAAGTTTATGTAAATATTTATATAAAAAAATAACTGTTAGAATGTAATTATCGATTCCCGCGCCAAAAACCGCCGCTGATATTGGCCTGTGCCATATATTGCCGGAGGCTGGCTTGTTAAATGCCGATAAAACCACTTGGGCACAGGCTTTTTCCCTCTAGGTAAAATTACGTATCAGAAGCGAAATAGAGAAATGTTTTGATTTACTTATCTATCGCCTCTTGGCTATACTCTGCGCACGTTGAAGGCAGACGAAGGGGGTAGTGGCAATGCAGTTAGGTGAGATAATTCTGATGAGTACGATGGGAATTACGGCACTGGTCTCCGCCGTATTCTCACTGTATATGCTGAAAGTGACGATTTGGAGCGAGCCAGCCGGAGCAGCGGCCCCTCGGGCTGAGGGAGAGAGAGCCGGCTGCTAAATATATCCCTCCCTAGGGAAAGAGGCGGCCCTTGCGGCCGCACTTTTTTGTGTGGTTATACATGATATTTTTTCATGTTTTATATTTATTTTTGTCGTTTTACTAATCTATATAGGGCTGGTATTATCTAACCATAAGGAACAGATAATTCATAAATAATAAAATTCAGCGATATAAGAGGAGGTCGTCACAATGACATTTGCGGAGATCATGTTGATAGCACTTACCGCCTTTACGGCGGCTGGCAGCTTTTGTTTTGCGGCAGTGATGGCGGTGCGTGAAATATGGGGCGGCAGTCACTGTGATGAAAAGAGTCCGGGATGGCAGGTGTGCGGAGGCAGCTGCATTCAGTTTGACGTCTGTCTCCGCGCGGCGGATTTTGCTCCTCCTTTCTTTAGAATAGGCGTGCCGGAGGTTTCTCCGCCGCCTTTTTTTATCTCCACAGACATGATATTTTTTCATGTTACATATCTATTTTTGTCGTTTTACTAATCTATGAGGGACTGATATTATTAATGCCATCAGGAACGGCCGATTCCGAAGAGTTTAAATATAGTACATCTTGAGGAGGTTGTCACAATGGCGTATGGAGAAATGTTTATGTATGGGATCACCGTCTTTACAGCGGTAGGCAGCCTTGTCTTTGCGGTTGTTATGGAAATTGGCGAAGTTTGGCGCGATTACGGAAAAGAAAAAGAGGGCGCGAAGGTAGCCGCGAAGGCGATGTAAGAGCTTTGCGCGTTATATAAAAGAAAGAGTTTACGAGTCTGTCCCCACTCACAGACTATACCCTCTCCCTTTAGATAGGTGCGGCAGGATTTACCTGCCGCACTTTTTGTATGCCCTGCGCAAAGACGGAACATGTATTTTTTGTGCTAGATGTTTCCCATGACGACGGTGTCGAGCCGTTTCGCCGCGATTTCCGCCAATCGGCGCAGTAGCGCCGTCTCCGTGGGTTTTCTGTTGCTCATGAGCCTGCGGGGGAAGAAGCGTGTGAGGTGGAGGGGGATCTTCCTGTCAACGGAGGCGATCCAGGCGGAAAGCGCCGCCATTTCATCGTCGCCGTCGTTTTCTCCCGGTACGATGAGGGTCGTCAGTTCGACGTGGGCTTTGGAGGCGGCTGTCTTTATGAACTCTTTTACCGACTCCAGGTTGCCGCCGAGTTTCCTGTAGTATTCGTCTGTGAAGCCCTTGAGGTCGATGTTATAGGCGTCAATGTAGGGCAGCAGTTCAGAGAGCGTCTCCGCCGAGACGGAGCCGTTGGTGACGGCGGCATTTTTCAGCCCGCGCTTTTTTACTTCGGCGGCGCTGTCGCGCACAAATTCCCAGCCGACGAGCGGTTCGTTGTAGGTGTAGGCGACCCCGATGTTCCCGCGGCCGCGCAGTTCGTCGGCGAGCGCGGCGAGTTCCGTCGGAGAAATACTGCGGGTTGGGACGCCCCCCTCTCCCGCGCCCGCGATCTCGTAGTTCTGGCAGAAGGGGCAGTCCATGTTGCAGCCGAAGGTGCCGACAGAGAGAATGAGGCTGCCGGGGTGGAATTTCACAAATGGTTTTTTCTCCACCGGGTCGAGCGCCGCCGAGGTAATCTTCCCGTAGCTCACGCTGACGCTGCGCCCTCCGGTATTCCGCCGCGCGCGGCAGAAGCCGGTTTCGCCCTCTTCGAGCGGGCAGCGCCGGAAGCATACGGGGCAATTTATCCTAGTGATGGCGTACCACCTCGAATCTTTCGAGTTGGACCTTGTCGTTCGCGCCGATGCCCGCCTTTTTCTTTGCGATGGAGATCTGTTCTTCCACGCTGTCCACGCCCTCGAGGTTGGGCAGCAGCAGGCCGCGGCGGCCTCCCTTTGTGACGATTACGCCGTAGCGTTTCACGTCGAGTTTGGCGGCGGAGTCTATCTTTTCCGTCTCGCCGAGGATATCGACGCTGTAGACCAGCTTCGCGAGCTCCTCTTTTTCTACGGGGTCAAAGCGCGGGTCCGCCGTCGCCGCGCTGACGGCGTTGTTGATAATCTCACTCGCCACTGAGGGGGCGGTGGGCGCGATGGTGCCGATACAGCCGCGCAGCCTTCCCTCTTTTTTAAGCGATACGAAGGCTCCTGCGCGGTGGGAGAGCATCTCCTCAGGAAGTCCCGCCGGTACGGCGATCTTTTCGCCGCCGGTGACGTATGCTTCGACCGCCGCCCGTGCGAGTCGGACGTAAGCGTCCTCTTTTTCTTTCAGCGCCGCTAACTCCGTGCGTTCTTTTTTCTCGAATTCGGCGAGCAGTCGGCGCTTTTCATCCGGCCCCGCCGCGTGAAAGGTGCAGACGCCGTAGCCGACGCCGAAGGGCCCCTCGTAGGAGAGGCGCTTTGCCTCCACCTCCGTACCGTCGAAGCATCCCGCCATGATGACGAAGGCGCGGTGGCCGCATTCTCCCGCGCTGTCGCAGAACCCCTCGGAAAAGTTGAAGAGCTCGCCGAAATCGCCGTTCCCCATCACTGCCATGATACGCTCGTCGTAAAGTGGACCGCTGGGGTTGAATCCGTATGGTCCATCCTCTTTGAGCCGGTGCGAAAGGTCGCCGCTGGCGATGACCGCCGTCCGCCGCCCGAGCCTCTCAGATGTCTCCTTTATGAGCATGCCGAGGCGGTAGTGTTCGGCGAGCGAAAGGCCGGAGAGCGCGGCGCGCACAACTTTTGCCTTTATCCCGCCGCAGGCCTCGGCGAGAAAATGGAGCGGCACAAGCGTTGCGTGGTCGAGCTCTCTGTTCCGCTCTCCGAGCCTTCCCGCCGCCAGTCCGGTATTTGCCGCCGCGGCTTCAAGTTCCCGGACAAATTCCTCGTCGTAGTCCACGGAGAGGGAGACCGTTGGCGCGCCGAAGCGCGCGAAACTGCCGGAGGCGCGCTCGCCGGGAGAGATGTGGAAGTAGTCGCCGTAGAGGGTGGAGTGCGGCGATATGACGACCACAGTGTCGGGCGCGGAGTCCGCGACGAAAGCGGCGGCCTCCCTATATGCCTCGATTGTCTTTATGATGGTCCGCTCCTCTCCGCGCCCAACCTCCGGTATTATGAGCGGCGGGTGCGGAACCATGATTCCTGCCGTAATTCCCATCTTTATCTCCTCCGATCTTTTGCCGGATTTTCGGCTGTTTTATGTATAACTTTGCCGTTATGCGTTAAGATATTTAAAATTATACACCGCCGCGGAGCGGCCCGCCCCGAGAGTATACGGGGATATCTTAAAATTGGCTCTTGGTTTAAGACTGACTATACGAAGTCAAGAGGAAAGTAACAAAAAAGAGTAAAAGAACTAGGAAAACATCGTACCTTGACAAAAGCATACAGAAATTGACCTCTTCCCAAGCCAGAAGTCAGAAACGAGAAGTAGTTTGTGATGGCATCCTAAATCAGGCAGCCATTGAAACGAATACCTCGTTTGTATAAAGCATGTGGAATATAACGCGTATGAGTTTTTTTGAAAGATGTCCCAAAGCGACAAAGTAATGTTTTCCCTGGGCAATCTTGTGCTCCATATAGTTTCGAAAGTCACGGCAGTGGATAGAACAGAGCCTTGCCGCCTGCATCAGAGACCAGCGCAGATATGTCGAACCGTGTTTGACCATAGGCGTGTTCGCCGCGTTGAACTTGCCGGATTGATATGTGGACGGGTCAAGTCCAGCGAAGGCCTGAAGCTGGTCAGGTTTTTTGAAGCGTCGTATATCGCCTATCTCCGCAAGTATGACGGCGGCGGTACGAAAGCCAATACCAGGAATCGTCAGCAGCGGCGTATTTATTTCAGCGACCATAGCCGCGATCTGTCTGTCCAAAAACGCGATCTGTCGTTTAAAGAAACGTATCTGCTCAATGACCTGAGAGAGTTCTAAAGAAAGAGCCTTGCTTGTTCTGGCAATAGAATTCTTCGCCATTGATTTTATTGCCTCAGCCTTTTCTCTCCCATACCTGCCCTTTGATGCGTAACGCAGGATATTTGTCAGCCGGTCGATGCGACACGCGGCAATCATATCCGCCCCCGGCAGTTCTGCCATAAGCGCCAGTGTAGACGCCTGCCCCGTTCTGAGCCCTAAAGAGGGCAGTTCTGGAAAAAGCAAGTCGACCATTCTGGACATGGAAACCTTTGATCTGCTGCAAATGGCAACTAGCCTGTGCCTGTGGCGTGTAAGAGACTTTAGCTCCTGAATCTGGTAAGATACAGTGACAGGACTTGAGACTTCTGACATCAGTATCCCCGCGATACATTTTGCGTCGGCCTTGTCTGTTTTTGTTCTGCGCAGTGAAATTGCCTGTCGATAAAGCTTCACGCGCAAAGGGTTGAACACCACGGGTTGAAATCCGCTGGAACGGAGGAAAGCCACAAGGTTTGCGCTGTAATGTCCGGTAGCTTCAAGTCCTGTCCTTATCTGAGAAGAGTCTGCGCTCTTTCCGGAAACAGCCGAAATGGCGGCAATGAGCTTTGAAAAACCTTCCTTGTCGTTCGAAAAGGAGAAAGACTCCCGCAGACACGTGCCAGAATCGCCAAGAATGCAGCAGTCATGCTTATCCTTGGCAACATCAATACCAACATAAATCAAGACCATCCCCACTTTCAAAAAGAAACAGCACGCTGGGAAACCACATACTTTTTACCAACGGATCCTCGTTATATATAAACCGTCGAAGCGGTATCTGACTAATCACCGGTCAAGTAAAAAGCTGTGGCTGGAGCCTTTAGGAAACCGTCTATGCGGTAGGAGGTTATACCAGCCCACAGCGTCTGTATGTTTTGTACAAGAACAATACTATGAAACGTGCTCTTGAACAACTAACTTATTATACGAGGAGGTAAAGAGATGTCTGTGATCGTAACCGGCGGGGTATTCCTGCTTTTGCTGGTCTTTGAACATCCAATCGCCGCCGCGCTGCTTGTCTGCGTCGTGCTGTGGGGGCTGTGCAGCTTCGCCGGCGACCTTACGCCGCTGAAGGCCGCCGGTTTATATGCCGTCTTGCTGGCGGCGGGGTATTTTCTGGGGGACGCCTTCATCCAGACCTCGTATATGAGGATGGGCGGTATTACGGCGCTATCCGTTTTACTGGGCCTCTCACCGATCATCTACGGCGGCATCTGGTATCTGCTGCACCGCCTCCAACGCGGGAAGAGAGAGTCTGGGGAGACGAAAAAACAAACCTGTAACGAAATGGAAGATGATTAATATGAAGAAGATAGAGAATATCGCCCTTATCGGGCTGGGAGCGGTCGGATGCGCCTATCTGACGACGATCGCGGAGCATCTGTCTCCCGAGAAGATTCGGGTCGTAGCCGCCGGTGAGCGCGCCGAACGCTACCGTAAAAATGGTATAACCTATAACGGCAGGCAGTACCGATTTAATGTCGCGGAGCCTGGCAGCGGAGAGCGCCCAGCCGATCTGGTCTTTGTCGCCGTGAAGAATACCCAGCTCGCGGCGGCGGTGGAGGAGATAGGGGATTTTGTCGGCCCCGAGACGGTGATCATCGCGCCGCTCAACGGCGTCACGAGCGAAAAGGTGCTGATGGAGCGTTACGGCGCGGAGCGGGTGCTCTATTCCTACGCGATGAAGATAGACGCGACGCGTGAGGGTGACTGCACCTTCTGCAAGAATACCGGCTTTATCCCCTTCGGAGAGGCGCGCAACGAGCCGGGCCGTTATTCGGAGAACGTGACGGCTGTGGAAGAGTTTTTCCGGCGTACCGGCATTGAGTATGAGATACCGGAGGATATGATAACGAGCCTCTGGAAGAAGTTCATGATGAATACGGGGTTAAACCAGACCTCCGCGATCCTCGGATTTACCTACGGGATGATGCAGCGTTCTTCTTCCGCGCGCGCCCTGATGCGTTCGGCGATGGAGGAGGCCGCCGCCGTGGCCGGAGCGGAGGGGATCTCTCTGGGAACGCCGGAGATCGACGACTGTTTCCGGATCATGGATATGCTGGGCGCCGAGGGAAAGACCTCGATGTTGCAGGATATCGAGGCGCGCCGCCCTACTGAGGTCGGTGCCTTTGCCGGCACGGTGGTCGAGATCGCCGACAGGCACGGCCTCGCCGTCCCCGTCAACCGCACCTATCTGCGGCAGATCCGGGCGCTGGAGGAAGCGGCAGGTCTCAGACTTTAAAACGAGGATATCGAACGGTTTATGACGCGCGGGAGCTAGGAGCTGACCATATTAGCGCGTACACGGTAATGGTGCGTGTTTTGAACGTGGAGCGGAGTCTTGGTGATATACTGTAGGAAATTATATAATGATTGAGAGGGTGGTCGATGTGAACGATCCCATTTGTGGGATAATGTCAGCAAAAAATCACGAGGTCATAGACGTGGCACTTTCGATCTATGACCCCAAGGGCAGTTATTCCCGCAATGCAGGCGTAGTGATGGTCTCTTTGTTGATGAACACGGACGCCGCTGTATCTTTCCATATCCTCCACGACGAAACCCTTTCGGAAGAAAATCGCAGGATGCTTGAGAAAACAGCTCTTTTAGCTCCTTCAAAGAGCGGGGTAGCCTGCCGCCGTGAAATAGATTTTATAAACGTGTCAGACTGCTTTGACAATATTACTAAAGTAGATATAGACGAACTTTGCGGAATATGTTCCAGAGGCTGTCTTTATCGGCTGGCGATGCCGGAGCTTTTGCCGGAAATAAAAGAAGTGCTCTATTTTGACTGTGATATTGTAGTCGCGCTGGATGTCGAAGAGCTTTGGAATACTAGGTTATACGAAAGAGGATACGCGCTTGCGGGCGTACTTGACGATGTATATAGGCCTCTGCCGGAGATAAAGACCACGAAGGCTGCGATCAAAACGGATGGCAGAGGGCTTACGAGAGAGCGTTACATAAATTCCGGTGTGCTGCTCATGAATTTGGAAAAGATGCGCCGCGAGGCCGGGGAGAAGGGGACGCTCCTTAAGCGTGCGGCGAAGTATTTCGACCGTTTTTTACCCTTTTTGCCCGACCAGGATTTTCTCAACGCCGAATATCTGGGAGATATCGTATATTTAGATGTCAAATACAATACGGACTCTAAGATAGACCATTTCGACAAGTTTTTTTCCCTCGAAAGAATATGGCATTTTAGTGGTCGTACCAAACCATGGGTCGCATATACTGGCTCTAATGCCGATATGCTCTACTGGCACTATCTAAGTCTAACACCGTGGAAGGACAGTGTCATTGAGACGATGTTCCGTGCCCTTACAAATGAAAAATACTGTCACAGACATTCCCGTGACTGCATCCAGAGGCTAAAGGCGCAGCTTAAAGAGAATATCGCGCATCTGTTTCACCTTAATTGAGAGGGTGTGTAGCGCGGATATTTAGCCGTTTTAAAAATCTACTCGTCGGAGCTGAGAGCTGACGTCGATCTGCATCTCCGTCCGGTCGAGCAGCGCCTGGAGACCGGTGTCTTCGGCGATCTCGGTCATCACCATATGGCCGTAGATGTTCCGCACCACGCAGTATTCGGTGACGATGACGTCGACCACGCCGCGCCCAGTAAGTGGCAGCGAACACTTCTGCACGAGCTTGCTGCGCCCCTCTTTGTCGAAGTGGCGCGTCGCGACGTAGACCTTTTTTGCCCCCGTGACGATGTCCATCGCTCCGCCCATGCCTGGGACCCGTACCTGGGGGATCATCCAGTTTGCGAGGCTTCCCTCGCGGTCGACCTCAAGCGCGCCGAGAACGGTGACGTCAATATGGCCGCCGCGCATAATCGCGAAGCTGAGCTCCGAGGAGATGAGCGCGCCGCCGGGCAGCACCGATACCGGCGTGCCGCCCGCGTCGATGACGCGCAGGTCGTGCCTGTCCGCACTTGCGCCGGCGTTGATGACGCCGTTTTCCGTCTGCAGTATGAGCCGTACCCCTTTTGGCAGATAATCCGGCACGAGCTGCGGGATGCCGATGCCGAGGTTGACTAGCGCGCCGTCCTCAAGCTCCGATGCGACCCTCTTGGCGATGCGCGCGCGGGCCTCTCTCTCATTAAGTTCTGGAAGCATATTCGCCATCTCCCTTCAATACCAGAGCGTCAATAAATATTCCCGGGGTTACGACATTGTTGGGATCTATTTCGCCAAGCGGCACCACCTCGTCCACCTCCGCCACGACCCTTGTCGCCGCGGTCGCCATCGTTGGGTTGAAGTTCCGGTTTGTCCCGTAGTAGACGAGATTGCCCGCCGCGTCGGCCTTATAGGCGCGGATGAAGGCGGTATCTGCCCGCAGCGGCCGCTCAAGGATGTAGCGCCGTCCGTCGAGTTCGACGGTCTCGCGTCCCTCCTCGTAGACGGTATCCACGCCGGTTGGCGTAAGTATGCCGCCGAGCCCCGCGCCACCCGCGCGGATACGTTCGACGAAGGTGCCCATCGGTATCAGCTCTATCTTCAATTTTCCGCTGGTGTACAGCTCCTGCGTCTTTTTATTGAGGCCGATATGCGACGCGACGAGCGAACGGAGCTGACCGTTTGTCACGAGCCGCGCCACGCCTACGGGGCCGGGAACTTTGGTCTGGAAGTAGCTGGTGTCGACGCAGATAAGATCTATATCTTTCACGCCGCTATCGCAGAGCGCCTCAATTATCGTGTAGGGCGCGCCGCCATAGTTGAAGCCGCCGACCATCAGGCTCTTGCCGGGAGCGGCGTAGGCCGCGGCCTCCCTCGGCGTGATGACGGGCTTGATAAATGGTTTGGCCATTGAGTAAAACATCCTCTCAAAAGTTCTTTGACAAGTTTTACAGCCGCGGGGAGGAATGTCAAGGGAGAAAATTTTCCCGCTTTGCGGGTGAAGCACCTCCATAAGCGGGAGGCTTATCCTGGAGAGGCGCGGAATACTAGGAGCGGACCTGTTTCCAGCCATGACCGCGATTTTATCCACCGCCGTATTGTGATATTATTTAAAAAGTTTAGGAGGCGGTAATTATGGACAGAGAATATCTATTATCGATGATAAAAGAACTTGTCGCGCTGCCGAGTGTTACGGAGAGCGCCGCGGAGAGCGCGCCCGGCGAATGGCTCTTTGAAAAACTTGCAAAGCTTCCTTATTTTCGTGAAAACCCCGGACATCTTCAGCTGGTCGATACGCCGCTGGAGGGTTCTCTCTATAAACTGAAGTCGCTTGTCGCACGCGTCGACGCCGCCAAAAAGACGGCGCGCACGGTGCTGCTCATCGGCCACTACGACGTCGTCGACGTAAAATGTTACGGCGATATCGCCGAACATGCCTTCAACGCCGACCGGCTCGCGGAGATATTCGGCGCGGACTCTGACGTACTCTACGGGCGCGGCGTGATGGATATGAAGTGCGGCGCGGCGCTCGAAACGGCCATCATCGAGGAGTTCGCCGAGGACCGCTCCCTGTTCGATGTGAATCTGGTCATGGCGCTGGTGGGGGACGAGGAAAATTCCTCCGCCGGAATGCGCGGCGCGCTGCTGGCCCTGGCGGCGATGCAGGCGGAGGGGCTCGATTTTCTAGCGGCGCTCAATACCGAGCCGGGAGAGGCGGGACGCTCCGGCGTCGTCGGCCCGATGGTCTTTCTCGGCACGCTCGGCAAACTGATGCCAGGCTTTTACATCCGTGGCCGCGATGCCCATGTGGGAAACTGCTACAACGGCTTTTCCGCACTGCTCGCCGCCTCGCGGCTGGTCTCCTACGCCGAGGGCAACCCCTATCTCGCGGACCCGCTGCACGGCGTCTGTCAGCCCTCGTGGATCTGCCTCGACATGAAGGCGCTGCACGACCTCTACAGCGTCACAGTCCCCGACAAAGCCTACGCGTATTTCAACTGCTTTACGACCAACAACACCCCAGCGCTGGTGATGAAGCAGATGCGCGGCGTCGCCGCCTATGCGCTGCGCCAGAGCTCGGAGCAGCTCACCGCCTCCTACCGCGCGCTGCTCGCGCTGGGCTATGAGGGGGCGGAGTTTGTGCCGGTGGAGCCTGCGGTCTACACGCTGGAGGAGCTCACGGAGCTGGCGCGCAGACATCACGGAGCCTCTTTCGACGAGGAGCTGCGCCATTACACGGAGACGCTGCCTCCCGGCGACATGCGCGCGCGCGGCATAAAGTGTGTAGATTTCATCGCCGACCGTTCCGGTGTCGAGGGGCCATATATCGTCTGTTTCTTCCTGCCTCCGTGGCTGCCGGTGCGCACCGACCTCACGGACGACCCACGCGACCGGGCGGCAGTTGAAACGGCGCGCGCCGTCGAGGCGGAGTGCGAGGAAAAATACGGCCTCAAGATGACGGAGTCGGAGCTATTCGCGGGGCTCTGCGACCTCAGCTACGTCGGGGCGAAGATATCAGACGACGACGTGCGCGCTCTCAGCGGCAACATGCCCGGCTGGGGAAGCATCTATAACATCCCGCTCAAAGAGATGCAGGGGCTTGGCCTGCCGGTCATCAACCTCGGCCCAAGCGGGGAATCGCCGCATAAAAAAGATGAACGGCTGCACCTGCGCTATTCGCTGGATATACTGCCCTCGCTGCTGAAATTCGCGGTGCGGGAGCTGTCACGCCGCAGCCTCTGAGTTCAAGTTTAAGGCCGTCACGGAGGCAGCCCTTCCGTGACGGAGGGTAACCGGGCCTGCACCCCGTCCCTGCAAAGAGTACGTTACCCCCATTCCGCGGCGTTGTGGTACAATGTACGTCGCATATCTTAATATAAGGGGAGAACGATTGATAGATGTACGATGACGACGTTCGAATACGTCCGGCCAAACCAGAAGAGGCGGAAGATCTGTCGGATATAGCCTGGAGGTCCAAGTCTTACTGGGATTACCCCGTGGATGTGATGAACATCTTCCGGGATATGCTCAGCATTGAGCAGGATTTTATCGAAAACAACCCGTCTTACCTCATAGAGCATGAGGATACCGACGAAAAGGTCGGCTTTTACGCGCTTGAGAAGAAGGGTGACAAATGGTGGCTTGAACACCTGTGGGTGCTTCCCGACGAGATCGGTACGGGGCTGGGGGGCAAGCTCTTCCTTCACGCCTGCGAGATGGCCGAGACGATGGGAGCCGATGAACTTTACATAGTATCCGACCCGAACGCCGAGGAGTTTTACCGACATATGGGAGCGGAGAAGATAGGAGAAGAGCAGACGGAGGGAATGCCTGAACGCCTCCTTCCCGTGATGCGCATGAAACTATAATATGCTCTATAAATGGCAGGAAAAAGCGCTTGAGAAAATAGCGGGGAAGAACGCGATCCTCTCCGCCCCGACAGGCAGCGGCAAGACCTGGGTCGCCTATATATGGGCCGGCCTTATGAGCCGCGACGGCACGCCTCAGATGCCGGAGGGACGCGTGATCTTTACCGCGCCGATCAAAGCCCTCTCAAACGAACGTTACCTCGAACTCAAATCTATGGGCTTCGACGTGGGGCTGGAGACGGGTGACTTCAAGAAAAACGCGGGAGCCGAGGTGCTCTGCTGCACGCAGGAGATATATACCCTAAAATATGCCCACATCCCCGGACAAAAGGTGATAATTGACGAATTTCATTTCATCTTCAACGATCCGGAACGCGCGCGCGCCTACATAGACGGCCTGCGCCGCACGGACGAAGAGAGCGATATCCTTGTGATGTCCGCAACCTTCGGCAACCCCGATAAGGTACGGGCCTACCTCGAAGAGATGGCGCGGCGTTACTTCACCCTCTTTGAGACGGAGAACCGCGTCACTAAGCTCGTCTACAAGCAGCGCGGACTGCGCTTCAACCAGATCCACGACGCGCTCGTCTTCGCCTTTTCCAAAAAGGGCGTCGAATGGATCGCGGCGCAGATCGCGAAGACCCGCCGCAAAGTGGAGCGTGACAAGCGCGCCCGCCTGCGCGAGATGTCTCAGATACTCGAGGTCGAAAAGGTTCCAGAGACGATGCTGCGCGGCGTAGGCATGTACTTCGGCTCTATGCTGCCGAAAGAAAAGCTGCTTGTCGAGATGGCTTTCCGCGAACGGATAATAGACGTGGTCGCGGGGACGGACGCGCTCTCTCTGGGGGTGAACCTGCCGGCGGAGACGGTGGTCTTCGGCCAGATGGCGAAATTCATCGACGGGCCGCTGACGAAGAATGAATTCATGCAGATGGCGGGCCGCGCGGGGCGCAAGGGATTTTTCGATACGGGATACGTGTCGTACATCCCGCGCAGCAAATGCGAAAACTTTGACTACGACACGGCGATACTCTACCTTGAGACGCTCGACAAGCCGCGCGAGGAGGCGAAGATAAAGCTGCTTCCCGCGATCGGCAGGCTGTTAAAAAAGGAGGTCACCGTTGAGACGGAGGCCCGCATGATCGCCGAGTGCTCGATGCCGCGCCGCGACGTTCGCTCTGTGACCAAAGAGGTCGAGGGGGCGCTGCGCGAGATAACGCAGATGCTCGCGCAGATCAAGGACCAGAACGAAAGAAAGCGCGTCCGCAGGGTCCTCGGCGACATATGGAGCGACGAGATGGAGCGCGAGGTGAACATCGCGATCGCGCGCCTCTTTGCGAAATACGAGATGCCCGACGCGATGGAATGCGCAAACCTGCTCAGAAAGACGGAAAGAAATTACCTCCAGGCGCTGCTGAAGATAAAGCGTTTCGCGAACCGCCTGCCGGAGGGCTACCGTTTCGCGAACATGGAACAGATAGATGTCGAGGTAAACAAGATCGACGGTTCGGTATTCGGCTTCGAGGACAAGATACATCAGATAAAGATTACGGAAGAAAATACCGAAGAATAAAATTTAAAGGGGCGGCCGCGGCCGCCCTCTTTTTCTCTAATCTACGATGAACAGCTTGACTCCGTTCGGCGAGAAAGAGCGGTGTCGGTTCTTGTCGTCGTCTTCGGCGACATACCCCATACCCGGCGTAAGCTCCTCCTTTGTCCCGTCCTCCAGCTCGGAGATGACGGAGCCCTCAAGGACAAAGAGCACATGTCCGCGCGGACACCAGTGGTCCGCGAGATAACCGGGGCCGTATTCCACGAGCCGGGCGCGGATATTACCCTTCTCAAATGTCCGCCAAAGAGCCTCTCCGCTCTCGCCCCTGTGAGGTACGGCCTCTATCTTGTTCCAGTCAACGGTCTGGTAAGGTATGCCTTCGATCTTCAAAACAAATTCCTCCCCCTCTAAGATTAACGTAATTATATCAGAGAGATAGTTTGAGAGCTAATTCACATAAATTCGATAATTAAGAGCTGCTTAAAAATGAGCAAAAAGGGAAATGAAAGAAATAATAGGCGCGTTGAATTTGTAAAAAAGTGACAAGGCCTGTTTGTCCCACTATAAAATAAAATTTAATTAATTATTATCTATAAAAATCACATAAATATAACATAATTGCGTGTTTTAAATATTGATAAATTCGATAATATATAACCATAAACATCATTTTTCAAACAATATAAAGCAGTGTATTATATTATCGTTTAGTTATTTTGTTAAGATTATTGTGCGGATTATATTTTCATCGAGACCAAGGAGGGAGAGAGGGCATGGAACTGATACAGAATCACCCGATACTGGACTACAAACACGGTCGGGAAGTGACATTTACCTTCGACGGGCGCGAGCTCAAAGGATACGAAGGGGAGCCGATAGCGATGGCGCTGCACGCGAACGGGGTGCACATCTACCGCATCACGCCGGAGATGAAGAGGACGCGCGGTTTCTTCTGCGCGATCGGCAAATGCAGCTCCTGCTTCATGGTGGTCGACGGCGTCCCCAACGTCCGCACCTGCGTCACGCCGCTTACGGCGGGCATGAAGGTCGAGACCCAGAGGGACAAAGGCCGCGTTCCTTTGGAAGTCTGTTAAGGAGGGGTATAAGAGATGAAGAAAATACATGAGACGGACCTCCTCGTAATAGGCGGCGGAGCGGCGGGCCTCTGCGCGGCGGCGGAAGCGGCGACTGCGGGAGCCAGCGTCACGGTTATCGAGAGCGACCTCCATCCCGGCGGCCAGCTCGTCAAACAGACCCATAAATTCTTCGGTTCCAGAGACGAATACGCGGGAACGCGCGGCTACAAGATAGCCGACATCCTGCTCGACGAAATATCGTCGCTGGGAGACAAAGTAAAAATCAACTGCAACTCCACCGTGACGGGCTGCTATCCCGAAGACGGAGTCTACACCGTCATGGAGGGAGAAGAGAACTACTACCGCGTGAAAGCCAAAAAGGCGGTCGTGGCGACGGGAGCGCAGGAGAGAATGATCCCCTTCCCCAACAACGACCTTCCGGGAGTCTACGGAGCGGGAGCGGTACAGACCCTCATGAACGTCTACGGAGTCGTGCCGGGCAAAAAAGTCGTCATGGTGGGAGCGGGGAACATCGGCCTCATAGTCAGCTACCAGCTCACCCAGGCGGGAGTCGAAGTGGCGGCGGTAGTAGAAGCCATGCCTAAAATCGGCGGCTACTGGGTCCACGCGGCGAAAATAAGAAGACTCGGCATCCCCATCCTCCTGAGACACACCATAGTCGAGGCCATAGGCGACAAAGTCCTCGAGGGAGCAGTCATCCAGGAACTCGACGACAAATTCCAGCTCATAGGCGAGCCCCGTAAAATAGACTGCGACATCATCTGCATGGCCGTAGGCCTCACGCCGACCACCGAACTCTTCTGGCAGGCGGGCTGCAAAATGCAGTTCGTACCGCAGCTCTGCGGCTACGTACCCTTCAGAGACAAAACCATGCGCACCAGCAACCCTGACATCTGGGTTGCGGGAGACGCCTCCGGCATAGAAGAGGCCTCGGCGGCCATGGTAGAGGGGCGCATAGCGGGCCACGCGGCGGCCAAAGCCCTCGGCCACAAAGTAGAAGACAAAAAATTCGAAGAATACTGGACCAGACTCCACCACCTCCGCGCCGGAGAAGTGGGAGAAAAAATCCTCGCCGGAATAGGTCAGGTCCTCGTAGAAAGATGGGAGGCGTAGACAATGGGCTGCACATGCGATAAAGAAAAACTATTCAACAGCGGAATCCTCGTGGAACACACCGAAGGTGCGGTACTGCCGCCGCAGGAGGCGTGGGAAACCAAAAAAGGCGGCTACGTGGTAATCGAATGCCCGAAACGCATCCCCTGCAACCCCTGCTACACCAGCTGCCCAACGGGAGCCGTCCTCCCCTTTGAAGACATAAACGACGTGCCGCAGATAGACTACGCCAAATGCACGGGGTGCGGAATCTGCGTCTCCAGATGCCCTGGGCTGGCCTGCTTCGTAATAGACATGACCTACGCGGCGGACAAAGCCGTGATCAAACTCCCCTATGAAATGCTGCCGCTGCCGGAAAAAGGCAAAACCGTCAAATGCCTCGACCGTACAGGAGAGGCCGTAGCGGATGGAGAAGTCATAGCGGTCACCGAACCCTCGAAAGACCGCACCTACGTGGTCAGCGTCGTCATTCCGAAAGAGATGGCCGATCAAATACGCGCGATAAAGGTGGTGTGCTGAAATGGCGAAAGTAAATGTGATATGCCGCTGTGAAGAGATAGAGATCGACGAGATCCGCAAGTGGATCGCGGCGGGCTACACCGAATTTGACGAATTGAAGCGCATCCTTCGCGTCGGTATGGGGCCATGCCAGGGACGCGGATGCCGCGACATCATCATACGCGAGCTTGCGCGCGCCACCGGCAAACCCATCGCCGAGGTGAGGGCGGGAGTCATCCGTCCTCCCGTGAAGCCGGTAAAGGCCATGCTCTTGGCCGACGAAGACTAGGGAGGTAATGTGCCATGACGATAAAAACTGCTGATGTAATAATTGTTGGCGGCGGTGTGCATGGAGCAGCTACCGCCTATGAACTTGCGAAGGCCGGAGTGAAAACGGTCCTCTTTGAAAAAGAATATCTCTCATCGGGCGGTTCGGGCCGTTCCGCGGCCGGCCTTCGCCAGCACTTCGGCACCGAGGTCAACCTCCGTATGGCGAAGTACAACCTCTCCGTCTTCCCGACGCTTGAGGAGGAGCTCGACACGGGGATGAAGCTTGAATTCACGCAGTGGGGCTATATGTGGGTTGCCTACTCGGATTCGTGCATGGAGCAGCTTAACAAGAACGTCACGCTTCAGAAGAGCCTCGACATCCCCTCTGTGATGATGACGCCCGCCGAAATACATGAGCGCTGGCCCTATCTGAATCTTGACGGCATCCTGGGCGCCGCCTTCTGCGGCGACGACGGACATATCAATCCGCAGACGCTGACGCTGGCCTACGGACATGCCGCGCGCCGTCTCGGGGCGGAGATAAAGACATACACTCCCGTCGCGAAGCTGCTCGCGGAAAACGGCAGGATAAAGGGCGTCGTGACGGAGAGCGGTGAAGAGTGGCACGCGCCCAAGGTGCTCCTTACCGCCGGCCCCTGGTCTACGCCGCTGGCGGCGACCGTCGGCGTGGAGCTTCCCGTCTATCCCGAGCGCCACAACATCCTCATCACGGAGCCTGTGGAGGTTTTCGACTGCCCGATGGTTCTCTGCCTCGACGACGGAGCCTACTTTAAGCAGTGCCCGAACGGTACCTTCATGTTCGGACGGGACGACCCCGGCGAGCCGCATACGGTAGAGGCCGGAAACAGCGCCAAGTTCCTCGAAGGCGTCACCAAGAGCGTGCTCAAGAGAATACCGGCCCTCAGAGGCGTCCGCGTCGTGCGCCAGTGGTCGGGCCCATATGACAATACGCCGGACCATAACGCGATCATCGACTGGACCCCGGTAGAGGGGCTTCTCGTTAACTGCGGCTGGAGCGGTCACGGCCTTCAGTTCGGTCCCTCCGGCGGGCGTGTCTGCAAGGAGATGCTTATGGGAGAGACGCCATTTGTCGACCTGCACCGCTTCCGCCTTGCAAGGTTTGCCGAGAACGATCTCTTCTTCGAACCTGCGTTCATCTAATAAACTCTTTCTTCGTAAAGGCGGCCGTCCATGTGGCGGCCGCCCCTTCGTTGTTTATGTGGTACTTGATGTATAGAGATGCCGTGTTATGGGGATGACGGCAATTTTAGTATTGAAATAATGCAAATTTTTGTGAAAATCTCGGAAAGTAGTCTGCTTTTCGATAAATCTTACTGATTTTATTGTTGACTTCCTCTCATTTTATGATATAAAAATAGTGAACAGCACTTATCAGAGGCGTTATTCTGATAGGTTCTTTTTTGTGCCCTTAGAAAGGCGGCTGTTCGATGAAAAATAAAACTTTTCTGCTTTTGTTGTTGTTCACCTTCCTCACCTTCGCGGCGCTTCCGGCCGAGGCGTCTGCTGAAATAATCAGCGGTTCGGGGACTCTCGGGATTATCGTGATGTGCGCTGTGGTAATAATCTGCACATATCTTATGAAAAAATTCATGGGTTAAATATTTAAATAGTAGAATGTAGTTGAAATATTAAGTTAAATGGTATTTAATCTATGTGAAGCTATTAGCTAAAAGAGAGGGGGCATGAATGATGATTATCTCTTCTATACGGACCAAAGAAAAGATAACGCTGGCGTTGTTTGCGCTTATCGTCATGCTCTTTGCGGCAGGGCTGCCTATGTCTGTCGCCTCTCCGGGTTATGCCAACGCCGACGCCGATATCATGTACCTTTCCGTCAGCGCAAATGATATATCCTTTGGCACCATCTCCGTCCCCGCGGATTCTGTCCCCGCCGGGGTGGTAAAGAGCCTTCGTAACCGAGACGAGAGTCCATTTGAATCTTTCCGTGCTAACCTTCCGCTTTTGCTGGAAATAGGGGCGGAGCCAAGTATCACCACCTATCTGCTTACCGATATCTATATGGCTAATGCCCGTTACTGCGGCATCAGCAACCCTAAAACAGTCCAGAAGAGAGAATAGTATCTCCCCGGAATACCCACCTCTAAAATTTTTTTATACTGATAGTGCTGTTCCAAATTAATTCTGTACAATGGAATAATATTCCATGCCAAAAAATTAGGAGGCAATTTGCGATGCCTATTACGTCTTCTCTTAGTTCATATTTTGTCGGACCGATGGGGGCGCTTATCATGTCCTTCATCTCCATGAGTATCGTTTTTCTTGTAATAATAGGACTCATGCTGGTAATGAAGGCCACCGGCAAGCTGGCTGCGTCGTTTGACAAAAAGACCGCAGAGGGTAAATAACGATGGAACTATATATGACCGCTCTAAAAGGGGTTGTCGACCAGTCGGGTTTTGTCGCCCTTACGACCGGCAATCTGTTGATGCTCTGTGTTTCGTTCGTCCTGCTATACCTTGCGATCGCCAAGGATTTTGAGCCGCTGCTGCTCATGCCGATAGCCTTTGGCTGCCTGCTCGTGAATCTTCCTCTTTCTGGGATCATCGACGAGGGAGGATTTTTATATTATGTTATGTTTGGTATAAACCATGAGATATACCCCATCATAATATTCATGGGTATCGGCGCGCTCACCGACTTTGGCCCGCTGCTGGCGAATCCAGTCACCTTCCTGCTTGGCGCCGCCGCACAGCTTGGTGTCTTTGTCGCCGTTATCGGCGCGATGCTGATGGGATTTACTATCCAGGAGGCCGCCGGTATTGGAATCATCGGCGGGGCGGACGGACCGACGGCGATCTATCTCTGCGCGAAACTGGCCCCGGCGATCTTGCCGGCTGTGGCTGTGGCCGCCTATAGCTACATGTCGCTTGTCCCTCTTATTCAGCCGCCGGTCATCAAGCTGCTTACAACTAAAGCCGACCGTTCGATAAAGATGGAGCAGCTGCGCCCTGTCTCGCGTACCGAACGCATCCTATTCCCAATAGTATCGACACTGGCCTGCGGTCTCGTTCTTCCCGCGGCTGTCCCCCTTATTGGGATGCTGATGTTTGGGAACCTTATGCGTGAATGCGGTTGTACGGAGCGTCTTTCGCTCGCCGCGCAGAACGAGGTGCTAAACGCCACGACGATATTCCTCGGAATCTCCGTTGGCGCGACGATGAGTGCCGAAACCTTTCTGACGATTGCGACTATTAAGATAATCTGTCTGGGACTTGTCGCCTTCATCTTCAGCACCGCAGGCGGTGTTGTCTTTGGCCAGGTTATGAAGGTGCTGTCCGGCGGCAGGATCAATCCTATCATCGGCGCGGCCGGAGTTTCAGCCGTACCGATGGCGGCACGCGTATGTCAGAAGGTCGTATCTAAGGAATTCCCAGGACAGTATATCCTGATGCACGCCATGGGGCCAAACGTCGCAGGCGTTATAGGAACGGCGGTCGCCGCGGGAGCGATGCTTACTTTGTTAAAATAAGCTGATAAAAAGATAGAAATAGAATAGAATAATTTAGGGAGGTGATGAGAATGCACGAAAAGGGGATAGAGACCTTTCTTGCAGTCGCCATGTCGCGTACTCTCGGAAAAGCGGCCGAGCTTCTTAACGTCACTCAGTCGACGATAAGCTATAATCTCAGCGAGCTGGAGAGCGAGATGGGCATGATACTGGTAGACCGCCAGAAGGGTATGAAATCTATTCGTCTGACGCCCGCCGGCGAGGGATTCCTTCCGCTCGCGCTCAAATGGCAGGAGGTCAGCAGAGAGATTGGAAACGCACGCAGTCCCGGTTCTGCCTATTCTCTCACCATAGGAGGCTCAGAGAGTGTCAACTGCCGCCTGCTTCCTGAGATATACAACATACTGCTTGAACATGAACCTCCGGTATATCTGCGTATATTGACCGACCCTTCCGACCAGATGTACCAGGCCGTAGAAAGCCGCGCGCTTGACGTGGCGATCACCCTGCACGAGGAAAATACGCGTTATGTTCAGATAGAGCCCTTCTATAAAGAAGGATTTATCGCGGCGCGCATTCCCTATGATGGAGAGGTCCAAGGAGAATTTATAAAACCTGATGATTTGAAACAGGAGGACGAGTTCTATATCGAATGGAGCGGAGGATACCGTTTATGGCATGACCATATATGGGACCCGATGAAGTCTTTTAAGGTGAAGCTCGATTCGGTGAATCTCGTGACCTCCCTGATGAAACATCCGGGGCAGTGGTGTATGATTCCGGAATCTGCCGCAGGGCAGTTCAAGAAAGAGTCTCCAAATGCGGTATTTCAAAAGGTTTACGACTCCCCTCCGGATATTGTATATTATAAGCTGACCCACAGGTATCCGAAATCGAGTTCAATACCGGGACTGACAATATTTGACGAGGTTCTGAAACAGCGGATAACGGAATTGGGTAAGGAAAGGGAGAAGTAATAGATGAATCTGGCGCCCTATATAGACCATACTAATCTCAAACCCGAGGCTACGGCCGAAGACATAAAAAAACTCTGTGCCGAAGCACGCTGCTTTGGTTTTGCCTCTGTCTGTGTTAACTCTTCGCGCGTACCTCTGGCGGCTGAGTTGCTTAAGGGAACCTCTGTCTCCGTCTGTACCGTCGTAGGGTTTCCGCTTGGAGCGGCGAGCAGCGCCTCCAAGGCCTTTGAGGCGAAAAAGGCCGCGGAGGACGGCGCCTCGGAGATCGATATGGTGATAAATATAGGGTTAATAAAAGACGGCGCAGATGAAGATGTAATAAAGGACATCAAGGCCGTAGTCGAAGCGGTCCCCCTGTGCGTCGTCAAGGTGATAATAGAAACCTGTCTCCTTACGGAAGAGGAAAAGATACGCGCCTGCCGCGCCGCAATGACGGCGGGCGCGCACTTCGTAAAGACCTCCACCGGCTTTTCCACCGCCGGGGCGACGGAGGAAGACGTCAGGCTGATGCGGGAGACGGTGGGGGAGACTCTTAAGATCAAGGCCTCTGGCGGCATACGCAGCGCGGATTTTGCCGCGCGCCTAATAGCAGCCGGCGCGGACCGGATAGGCGCCTCCAAATCGGTAGAGATGTGCGGCGGCAGGCTGCAGAGCTGATCCTCGGCGTACTGAGGCTGTAAATCTAACCACGCACCGCGCTTCCGGCCTCTGAGACGCGCAGTAAATGAAGCTAAGATTCCCATAGTTTCCTCTTAATAGAGGTGCGGTAGGTATTTGCCATCTCGCTGTCGGGCGGCATGGCTGGATATATGCTTTCCGCGCGTCCACCAGTAAAACCTGTAAAGGTAAATATCTAAAACTGCCTGTTTTTCAGTCGCAGACAGAAATATATAATGTCACGGCATCCGCTGCGTGCATTATATATGATGTTCTGTATCCTAAAGTCTCCACAATAAGGAGGAATCGTTATGAGTGAAACAGAGGCAAAGACAACCATGGTTATGGAGGAAAGCGCGAAGCTCGACCTTGACGACCTTATGCGCCGGTATGACACTGAATCGCGTTTCAGGCTGCTGAGCGGCTGGCAGGGAAAGATGGTAGCTTTGCTCGCCGTCGCGATGTCCTGCTTCCACTTCTATACATCAGGGTTTGGGCTGCTGCTTGCCCAGATGCAGGGCGCCGTTCACCTCGCATTCACGCTGGCGCTGGTCTTTCTTCTCTATCCGGCTAACTCGAAACAATCCAAGACCAGCGGCATACCTTTCTATGACTACATATTGGCCGGGCTGGGAGTGGCAAGCTCCCTCTATCTGGTATTCTTCTTCAACGACCTGGTGATGCGGGCCGGCCTGCCGACCACCACTGACCTAGTGATGGGATTCATCCTCATCGCGACACTGCTGGAGGCGACGCGGCGGATATCCAACCCGATACTTCCGTGTCTTGCGATCGCCGCGCTGCTCTATTGCTATTTCGGACGCTACATGCCTCAGATGCTCGCGCACCGCGGTTTCTCGGTAGCACGTATCGTAAACCACATGTACCTTGGTACGGAGGGAATCTTTGGCACCCCGCTTGAAGTCTCCTCGACCTTTGTCTTCATGTTCATCCTCTTTGGAGCGGTGCTTGAGAAGACGGGGCTTGGGCGCTTCATCATCGACCTCTCAATGGCCATCGCCGGCTGGTCGACTGGCGGCCCCGCGAAGGTCGCGGTCGTCAGCTCCGGACTGATGGGGACGGTCTCCGGCTCTTCGGTCGCCAATGTCTGCACGACAGGTATGTTCACCATTCCGCTCATGAAAAGCGTTGGCTACCAGCCCTACTTTGCGGGCGCGGTCGAGGCGGTGGCCTCAACTGGCGGGCAGATAATGCCTCCCGTCATGGGCGCCGGCGCCTTCATCATGGCGCAGTTCCTCGGCGTCCCTTATATACAGGTCGCCATTGCGGCTATCGTCCCCGCGCTCCTTTACTACTTTGCAGTCATGGTGCAGGTGCACTTTGAGGCCTGCCGCCTCGGACTTAAGGGTATCCCCTGGTCGCAGCTGCCTCCTATATGGCCGCTGCTTAAGTCAAAGGGTTTCCTGCTCATCCCGCTCGTGGCGATCATTTACTTCCTGCTTGCCGGCTACACGCCGCTTAAGGCTGCCTTCAACGGCATCCTAGTCAGCTTCGTGCTCTCCTGGCTCAATAAAGAGACTCGCCTGACCCCAGACCGGATATTCCAGGCCTTTGAAGCCGGAGCGCGCGGCGCGATCGGCGTGGCCTGCGCCTGCGCCACCGTCGGCATGGTCGTCGGAATGGGGACGCTTACCGGACTTGCGCTGCGCATCGCCGGAGCGATAGTCGCGGCGGCGGGCGGCAGCAAGATACTGACGCTCATCTTCACGATGTGCGCGAGCATCGTTCTCGGGACCGGGCTGCCGACGACGGCTAACTTTATCGTCACCAGTACGATGGCGGCTCCCGCGCTCTTCCAGCTGGGCGTGCCGCCGATGGCTGCCTACATGTTCGTCTTCTACTTCGGCATCGCGGCCGACCTGACGCCGCCGGTCGCGCTTGCGGCCTACGCCGGCGCGGGGATCGCGGGGGCGGACCCGATGAAGACCGGTGTCACGGCCTTCAAACTTGCGCTGGCCGGATTCCTCGTTCCGTACATCTATGTCTATAGTCCGATGCTGCTCTTCATCGACGTGGTGCCGCTTGAGATGATACAGGCGATCTGTACGGCGCTCATCGGAGTGTTCCTGCTCGCGATGTTCACGATCGGATACTTCAAGGCGCCGCTTGCCTGGTATATGCGGCTGCTGGCCTTTGGAGGCGCCTTAGGGCTGATGATCCCCGGCACAGCCTCCGACCTCGCCGGTCTCGCAGTTCTGGCGCTGATCTATGTCGTTCAGCGAATTAAGGAGAAGAAAATTTCCACGGAAACTGCCTTGTAGGTGAATTCTCAAAATACAAAATGCGGGCTCACATGAGTCCGCATTTTATATTGAACACAGAAATGTAACAGATCGCCGCATACTGTCAGGCCGCTGTGTCTTTAGGCGAGAGATCCCGCGCAAGAAAATAAGAGAGGACCGTCTGTATCCTTATCTGTCGTTCTTATCCTGCTCATATTTGAGCATGATGTGCAGCTCTTCTATGTCCTCCCGTACCCGTTTGAAGGTTGAATCTTTGACCGTGCCGATTTCGTGTTTTACGCGGTCACGGAAAAATGATGACAGAGAATCAAGCTCCATGTCAAAGGCGGAAAACTTATCACCTGTGATGCTAGATTGAGACGGGGGCTTTTTCACGGTGTTTTCAGAGATGCCGGGCAGATCCTTGATGGAAATAGCTTCATCTATTTCTCCGAGCCAGTAAGAAGAGGTGATTTTTGTTGTTTTTACAAGTTTATCCAGCAATTCAATCGATGGGTTGGACAGGCCTTTCTCCAAGCTGCTGATGTAAGTCTGGCCATAACCCAACAACTCTCCAAGTTTTTCTTGTGATGTCTTCCCTCTGTATTTTTTTAACCTTCTGCCGAATTCTTTAGTGTCCATATCTAATAATATACTTACAATTTTCGCAAATAACTAATTAGTTATATTGGTAATAACTATTCATAATATCATTGACAATGATTAAAATAACCAGTATTATTGCTAAGTAGAATCCGGCAATAAATACTAACTGTAATGTAA
This sequence comes from Cloacibacillus porcorum, assembly GCF_001701045.1. Classification (GTDB taxonomy): domain Bacteria; phylum Synergistota; class Synergistia; order Synergistales; family Synergistaceae; genus Cloacibacillus; species Cloacibacillus porcorum. The sequence goes on along the minus strand of NZ_CP016757.1, from coordinate 2,695,295 downwards.
AAGAAATTATTGTTAGAAAATATGACCATGTAATTGTAACAACGGGATGCAAATAATGGTAAAAGCGCGCAGAAGAAATACCGTCAGCTAAGCTGTGTGAATATTTTTGCCATTGCTGTTGTGCTGTGCATTGATGTCTGCGAGTGGACAGTCTGTATTCATCATTAGTGTGCAATCGAAGAAATGCGGTTATACGCTTTTTTCCCTGCCCGTGTTGTTTGTCGCCTGTTCTTAAAAGCAGGAACATACTTTAGAAACCTGAATATATAAGGAGGTGGTAAAGGCGTTCGGTTCAGCAGCGAGAGTGTTAACCCTATTCATACCTGTCTTTTTGGTGGCAAGCCGTTATCGGCGGGGGAGCTCTCGATGCTGATTTTGTGTGGCGAGGTTCTTGGTAAGCTTGGTCCTAACAAAAGAAAAGGAGTGTTATGGAGAATGAGAAGACGGTTCCTGTCTGTTTTTGTGGCATTGATGATGTTGTCTGTGCTGCCATTAGCGGCGTTGGCGGCGGAAACGCTGAGCGGCGCGAAGCTTTATTCAATTAATGAAAGCGCCATGCTTGAATACAATGTCGTCCACTCTGCCGATGTCAGTGAAGCTAAAATTGTTGATAAGACCGGCAATGGTATCGACACGGTAGCAAAACTGAAGGATATTATGGGTGTGCCTGATGCTCCGGCGGCGGTTTTAAGCACCGACATCGGCGAGCGCACGCTGGGTAAAGCTGTCATCGCCGATCTTACCATCGATGACAGCGGTAAGATCGCAAATATCATCGTCACGAAGGTCCGTACCCGTCCAGTGGTCGGTATCTCCTGGAAAAGCGATAAAATAGGGTCGGATTACAAAGGATTTGCCGAGGCCTTTGAGCGTAACGGAGCCTTCGCCGTCTTCCTGCCGCAGGTTAAGAGCGCGGAAGAGGCTAAAGAGGTTTTATCCAAAATTAACGGCCTCTTCGAGACCGGTGGGGAAGACTGGAACCCCGCGCTGTACGGTGAAAAGCAGACGCCGCACGGATCAAGCGGATGGAATGACGCCCGCGATACTTCGGATATCAGTCTGATGCAGCAGGCTGTCGCCATGGACGTTCCTCTGCTGGCGGTCTGCCGCGGCGAACAGGGATTTAATGTGGCGATGGGAGGCGGTTTGATCCAGGATGTCCCCTACTATCTGGGACAGAAGGTCCTTGCCGGTGAAATTGACGCCAGCCGTGTTACCGGTGTGCTTAAAGATACCGGATACAGAAAATGGAATGAGGCGACGCAGACATATGATAAAGTTAGCTGCGAGGACGAGCCGCATTACCGTGTCCAGATAGACGGCCTGATCCACAGCGGCGGCACAGGATATCATAACCTTAAATCAGGAGATAACATTGGCATACTCACCGGTTCGAAATGGCTGTACGATATCATCGGAGACACCTCGATCGATCTGGTTGCTACGGCGCACCACCAGGCCATAGATCCGCAAAAGCTGGGCAAGGGGCTGACGATAGCGGCCTATTCTTCCGACGGTATCGTAGAGGCAATAGAGCATCGCGACAGCCTGTTCGCCCTTGCGGTGCAGTGGCACCCTGAACGTGACGCGCTGAAAGATACCCGCGGCGTGGATGTCGATCAGGATCTGTGCAACGCCGTGCTTGGCGCTCTGGTTAAATATGCCGGAACTCACGCGGACGGCCCCGCCTCCCACTCGTCATCCTCATCTGGATGCAACGCCGGAGCGGCCGCAGGACTGATGGCTCTTCTTGCCATGCCCTTGTTTTTCTACGTCAAAAAGAAGCGGTAGTTATTACGTGGTATAACAAAAGTTGATATCTGCCCTATCGTCTGCCAACTTATGCAGGCGATAGGGGCTTTTTTGCCGAATTATAGTTGTTGTGAACTCAGATACCAATGCGGCAATGCGATTTATATATAATCAGCCGCTATCGTTATATTTTATTTACATTATCGAATAAAATATAGGATATAACTCTCTTCGCGTCGGCTGGCAAAGAAGGGGCTGAAGAAAGACATTCCGGTATATCTGTATTTTTCTGTTTGTTGTTTTAGCGGCGGTACAGCCGCATCTCTTTTGAGAATAATTAGAAAGCTGATTGTTGATACTTGTCTAATAAAAGTATATAATAATTAACGAGACTTTTTATTATTTACCGGAACGACAGCTATTTGCATAAAAAAGTATAGAATCTTGATTAATCAAGAATTTATTTTATTGTCTGGAATGTAAATACTTATCGTGTCCGTGTAACCATTTATATGTCTCAGACTCTCCACGGAGGAGGAATTTTTGGTGAGTGAAACAGAAGTAAAAATCATTGATCAAGTGGAGGAAAACGCGAAGATCGATCTTGAAGATCTTATGCGCAAGTACGACACGGAGGCGCGGTTCCGAGCGCTTACCGGCTGGCAGGGACAGCTGGTGGCTCTGCTTGCCGTCGCGATGTCCTGCTTCCACTTCTATACCTCGGGTTTTGGACTGCTGCTGGCCCAGATGCAGGGCGCCGTCCATCTGGCATTTACGCTGGCGCTGGTATTTCTTCTCTATCCGGCCACGTCGAAACAATCCAAGACCAGCGGCATTCCCTTCTATGATTTTATCCTTGCCGCGCTCGGTGTCGCAAGTGCGCTGTATCTCGTGTTCTTTTTTAACGATCTCGTTACGAGGGCCGGTCTGCCGACCACGACGGACCTTGTGATGGGATTCATCCTCATTGCGACGCTGTTGGAGGCGACGCGGCGGATATCCAATCCCGTCCTTCCCTGTCTCGCGATTATCGCGCTGCTTTACTGTTATTTTGGACGCTATATGCCGCAGATGCTCGCGCACAGAGGCTTCTCCGTGGCGCGTATTGTAAACCACATGTATCTCGGCACAGAGGGGATATTCGGTACGCCTCTTGAGGTGTCATCGACGTTTGTCTTCATGTTCATCCTCTTTGGAGCAGTGCTTGAAAAAACAGGCCTTGGGAAGTTCATCATTGACCTGTCGATGGCTCTCGCCGGCTGGTCGACAGGCGGCCCAGCGAAGGTCGCCATAGTTAGCTCCGGTTTGATGGGGACCGTTTCCGGCTCCTCCGTCGCCAACGTCTGCACCACCGGTATGTTTACGATCCCGCTCATGAAGAGCGTTGGCTACGAACCTCACTTCGCCGGCGCCGTTGAGGCGGTTGCCTCTACGGGCGGCCAGATCATGCCCCCTGTCATGGGCGCGGGGGCCTTCATCATGGCTCAGTTCCTCGGCGTGCCGTATATACAGGTTGCCGTCGCGGCGATAGTCCCCGCCCTGCTTTACTACTTTGCGGTCATGGTCCAGGTGCACTTTGAGGCCTGCCGTCTCGGACTCAAAGGTATTCCCTGGTCACAGCTGCCTCCGATATGGCCGCTTCTTAAGTCAAAGGGCTTCCTGCTCATCCCGCTTATCGCGATCATCTACTTCCTGCTTGCCGGCTACACGCCGCTTAAGGCGGCCTTCAACGGTATTCTGGTCAGCTTCGTGCTCTCCTGGCTCAACAAAGAGACGCGCCTGACGCCGGTGAGAATATATGAAGCTTTCCAGGCCGGAGCGCGCGGCGCGATCGGCGTGGCCTGTGCCTGCGCCACGGTTGGTATGGTCGTCGGTATGGGTACGCTTACGGGGCTTGCCCTGCGTATCGCCGGCGCGATCGTTACGGCGGCAGGCGGCAGTAAGATACTGACGCTCATCTTCACGATGTGCGCGAGCATCATCCTCGGCACTGGACTTCCGACGACGGCTAACTTCATCGTAACCAGTACCATGGCGGCTCCGGCGCTCTTCCAGCTTGGTGTTCCCGCTATGGCGGCCTATATGTTCGTCTTTTACTTCGGTATCGCGGCTGACTTGACGCCGCCTGTAGCTTTAGCTGCCTATGCCGGATCCGGCATAGCGGGCTCCGACCCGATGAAGACTGGCGTCACGGCCTTTAAGCTTGCGCTGGCGGGCTTCCTTGTACCGTATATTTACGTATATAATCCGATGCTGCTCTTCATCGACGTTGTGCCGATGGTAATGGTACAGGCGATCTGCACGGCATTGATTGGCGTATTCCTGCTCGCGATGTTCTCGATCGGCTTCTTCAAAGCCCATCTTGCCTGGTATATGCGTATCCTGGCTTTTGGCGGAGCGATCGGACTTCTGATCCCTGGAACGACCTCCGACCTGGCGGGGCTGGCAGTGCTGGCCGTGATTTACATCGTACAGACCGCGAAGGCCAAAAAAAACGCGGCGAGGGCTGAGTAATTTCTTCTTCACGCTGCGCTTTCCCGCCGGAATCATGGTTTTGTGTTGAGTCTCGTGGGAAAAAAGAGTATTATAATTAGCGATAAGCAGACTTCTTTTGGAAGTCCGCATTGCAAAAAAAATTTTTTGGGGAGGAAACAAAAATGAAGAAAGGCATCATCGTAACACTTGTAGCACTTCTTGCAGCGCTTTCCCTTACCACCGTCGCTATGGCGGCGCCCACCTATATGTCGATCGCGACAGGCGGCACGACCGGTACCTACTACGCAGTCGGCGGAGCCCTCGCGGCGGCCGTTACCAAGGGCGGGAAGATTCAGTGCACAGCTGAGACCGGAAATGCTTCCGTCGCCAACGTAAACCTCATCGCCACAAAGGGTATCGAAATCGCGTTCGTACAGAACGACATCACCTACTGGGCGTACAACGGAGAGCTGATGTTCCAGGGCAAGCCCCTTAAGAATATCCGCGCCGTAGCCTCGCTTTACCCCGAGCACATCCAGGTCGTTGTCGCTAAAGATGCCGGTATCAAGAGCATCGCCGACCTCAAGGGCAAGCGCGTAGGCGTCGGAGCCCCCGGTTCAGGCGTTGAAGGCGACGTACAGGCGATATTCAAGGTTGCCGGACTCACCTACAAAGACCTCAAAAAGGCCGACTTCCTCGACTTCGCAGCTACGACCAGCCGCTTCAAGGACAACCAGATTGACGCCGGATTCGTCGTCGCCGGTTATCCGACCGCTTCGATCATGGACCTTACCACGACGAAAGACGTTGACCTCCTGAGTTTTGACGATGCTTTCCTCGCGAAGCTGCACAAGGTGTATCCCTATTTCGTGGCAAGCACAATCCCCGCGAACACATACAAGGGAATTGACAAAGTAACCAAGACCCCGGCCGTCATGGCGATCCTCATCACCAACGATGCGGTTCCCGCCGACCAGGTCTATGAATTCCTGACAGCTATGTTTGACAACCTCAAGGATATCGCAGCGGTCCACGCGAAGGGTAAAGAGATCACCCTTAAGGGCGCGCTCGACGGACTTACAGCTCCTCTGCACCCCGGCGCTGAGAAGTTCTACAAAGAAAAGGGACTCATTAAGTAAGATTGAAATTTTAAGGTTCTCGGAGCCGCCCTTGGGGCGGCTCTTTTTTTACATTTTTTAATTGGGCCTTATTGATGATTTTTGTTCTTTATTTTTGTAATATAATTATAGATAGGATAAGTTGTTGTTTTTTTAGATTATTTTTTGTGACTATGCAAAGTAATATGATATATGTTCGGAGGTTATGAGTAGCTTTATCGTAAATATATTGAAATTATAACATTTTTGCGTAATTTCTATATAAATTGAATCAAGGAGCGAATAGACATCTTGATAAACTTCATCATTATGCCGTTTTCTGCGGTCGCCTTCATCTATCTCATCATCAGCATCACTCTTTTATTTATAGGTATAGAAAATGCTGTGTTCAATATCAGCGGCAATGCAACGGAGTCGATATTCTCCCCTTTTAAACGGTTTATCGAGGGAAAGATACACCGTGAGGGGAAAAAAGCTCCCCGTGCACTATATATGTCGTCTCTTTTTCTCATAGCTGTTTACTTTTTTATCCCTATGGGTTCGCTGCCGCAGTTCTTCTCGGTTAGAGGCGGTTTCCTTATCGCCGTGTCGCTGCTTGTCCTGGCGCAGAATTTTTATATCCGTGGGCTCAAGCAATATTCAAAAGAGATATATTTTTCCATAGACAGGAATCTGATAAATATTCTTTTCAAATTCACGGTGGCACTGTTGCTTGTTCTCATCACGCTAGCCTGGTTTGTAATAAATATCGGTGTACCGGGAAGTATCTTCTGCCTTAACACCTATGCTGCGATGCCACTTGCGGGTGTAACAAATTTTTGGGGGCGTATCGGGCTGGTATTCTTTTTCTTTTCTCTTGTTGTAGTCTCTCCCTGTCGTAAGGTGAGACGAGCGGAGCTTACGGAGTATACGTCGCTGCTTGAGGTTTATGACGCTGTTCGTTCGACGTTATGTCCGGCGATAATAACTGCAATCTTTGTCCCTGTAAACATCGGACTGCTGTTCGGACTTGCCGGAATTCCTATGTACGCTGCTGATTTCGTCTTTTATTGGCTTAAGGTCCTTATAGTACAAATAGCGGTGATACCGCCGATAAGGGCGGCCTACCTGGGGATGAAGGAGCGCTTGCCGCTTGGCTGGAAATCTTCCCCATATCTTTTTCTTTCCTATAGCGGAGTCGCATTTTTTCTTGCTAACCTCTACTTGTAAGCTGAGAATATTCGTTGCTGCGGAAGTGGTTTGTATAGAACTTCTGTCTGATAGAGTTCTGCAAAGAGCATAGGACCGCTTTTTACTGCTACCGTAATACGTTTCCCGGGGAAAATTTTGAATAGGCACGTCGTGCCGAACGGCGCCAGCTCCATTTTATTGAGGCCGAAGGTTTTGTTGCCGACGCGAAGGTAGTAATGGTCCCAAGATTGGCGGCCGCCCTGGAAGATCAGCCAGTCTTTCGTGTTGATATAGCATCCGTTGTCGGGCTTGAAGCAGGGCATTCCCGCGTTTGACGATTTCACGCGCTCCTGCCACGTCCATATCTTCCCTCCGAGCACGATATACTCGTCTTCCACCGGCGTCAGCTCTACGGAGTGGATATATGTCGTCGTAAAACGCTGTCCCAGCGCCACGGGTACGGAAAAAAGCACCCTCTGGCTGTCGTCTAGGAGCTCAAGAGAATCTACGCGCCAGCCCATGGCGGTGATGAAAAAAGCAGCTGGAAGCAGCAAAAAAAACAGAACAGCCACCGGGATACGTTTACACATGTCTTTATTCCACCTCATTTCAGCTATACCTTATCACCAAGGGGCCGTTTTTACAATTTATGAAATTCATTTATGAACTCTAATGCTGTATACTACTTATATTAAGACAAGGAGTGGAATAATGTCCGAAAATATTCGTGATGTACTGTCCGAATTGATAGATAGCTATGGGATAAACATACTGGAAGACCCAGACAGGCTGTCGCAGTTTCTTGAAGACCGCTGTGCGCTGCAGGCCGAGGAGGCCTTTCATCTCACCTTTGCCCTCAGGTATCTTCTAAAGTGCGGCTGGCGTGTCAATTCCGCAAGAGCGGTTCTGGATGAGGAACAGGAAGAACGTCTGTGCCAGCAGCTTGGATTTACGGCGGGACAGTCGAAAGAGGTCGCGGCCCTGATAAACGGCGCCGTCGCTGATAAATATGAAGACGAGCGTCCCTCGGGCGAGGGGTTCGTCGCCACGCCTGGCAACCTTCGGAGGATATCCGGCGGGATCTCAAACCGGCCCCGCACGATGCGGATGCGTAAAAAATCTCTCTATAACGGCGTCATTCTGCTCGCAGCGATGCTGGTGCTGGGCGTACTCTTCTTCCAGATCGGCAGCCAGCGTACTCCTGTCGGCGACGAGCTGCGTATCGCCTTTTTTGCCCCGATGTCCGGTCCTGAGGCGCGCCTTTCACATGTGCAGCTGAGGGCGGCACAGCTGGCGGTCGAGCGCATAAACTTTCAGGGGCCGCTGCGCGAGGAATATAAGCTCAAGGTGGTAGGTTTCGATCTGCCGAAAGACCCCGCGAAGGCGGTCGCCTCGGTCAAAAAGGCGATGAAGGACAAGAGCTTCCTGGTGATGATGCTTGGCGCCAACAACGGAAATGTCGCGGAGATAGCGCGGCTCGCCGAGAGCATCGAGGCGCCGCTCATCGTTATCTCACCGACGCCGCCTGGTGAGGAGGAGCTTATGGACGCCGCTCTGCCCTATCTCTACACCTTCAGCCTCGTGAACGACGCGAAGGCGCGCGGCAAGGTGCTATCCTACTTTGCCACGCAGGCGCTGCATAAGAAAAAGATCGCCCTCTATTACGACTCGTCCGACAAGTTATCAGAAGAGACCTACCTCTCGGCGCGCAAATGGGCCGTGGGTTTTGGCGCCAAGACCGTCGCGGAGCTCTCATATAACGGTAAAAAAGAGAGCGGCCACACGGCGGCGATGCGGGCGATATTCGAGAGCGGGGCGGACCTTCTGATAATCCCGGGGACGGGAAAGGACTCAGCGAAGATCGTTTCTGAGGCGCGTGCGGCGGGATTTCAGGATACCATCCTCGGCGAGGGCTATACCGATAAGACCTATGCCGACGCGGGGGAGGCCCTTAAGGGCAGCTGGTGGGTTAACGAGGTCTCGGCGCTCGATCCGCCGATCCGCTCCGTCCTGAAGGAGTACCGCAGCCTCTATAACGAGAACTGCCCGCCGGAGGATGTTATGGCGGCTATACTGGCCTACGATGGCGTACGCTGGATCGCGGCGGCTCTCCAAAGCACTCCAGGTTTCCGCGGCGAGGCTATACGTCATACGCTGCTGGCGACGAAGAACCTGCCGCTCACGCACGCGACCCTCACCATCGACCCGCGCAGCCACATGCCGCTCAACAAGGCTATGGCGGTCGTATACTGTGCTCACGATAAGGGTATATTCCAGCGGCGCATCAGGGTAAATAAAGACTGACCGCCGTACTGAGGAGGAATCGCCCTGACGGCGGCCGTGCATTCAAATAGATGAACGTTTGTCAAAGTTGTCCGCAATAGCCGCTTTTTAGTGGATAAACTCAGAAAAATCTGTGATAATAATGTTATATAAAGCGTAGTGGGGTGGCATAGGGATGGTAAAGAGGTTCAACACAGACCGGCTTGAGGATGCACTGAAAGCGGCCTGGCAGGGAAAGGAAAAATCTGACTGTATCTGGTGGCAGGGCGAATGGTGGAGCTGGGAGCGCTTGGAGGCGCTTATCACCGACTGTGAAGAGAAGCTGCGGGCCTCGGGCTTTGGAATGGGACAGCGTATCGCCGTACTGCTTCCAAACTCGCCGATGGTTCTGGCGCTCTCCGTCGCCTGCTGGCGGCTCGGCGGGGCTATAGCTCCCCTGAACGCGCGCACCGGCGCCGTAAACCTGATAGATACTATAAAGATGCTTGACGTAAACGCCGTCGTCCTCACGGACGAGGGCCATAAAAAGGCAGCGGGCGAGGGCTTTCCGTCGGATATACCGCTTGTTCCATCGCCGCTCGAAGGGCCTCTGCCGCTGTGGCGGAGCAGACAGGGCAGGCCGGAGTGCGCGGAAACTTCCGTGATATTTTCCACCTCCGGGACCTCGGGACTGCCGAAGGCGGTGGTATGCCTGCACTCGAACATGCTCGGCAACCTCGCGCCGATAAAAAAGCATGTTCCTGGACTGCTGGACGAAGACGCGGTATTCCTCAACGTGCTGCCCAACTTTCACACCTTTGGCTACAACGTTGCCGGTATGCTGCCGCTGGCCTTCGGGGTGCGTCAGGCGGTGGTTCCAAGCTTTGTACCGGTGGAAAACACGATAAAGGCGATAGAGGAGGCCGGCGTCAACCGGGTGATCGCGGTACCGACGATCATGGCCTTCCTGCTCGGGGCTCTGGCGAAGAAAGACCATCACATAAAGGGCGTTACGCACGTCATCACTGGCGGCGACCGTCTCAATGTGCAGATGGAGGCGCGCTGCCGCGAATACCTTGGCGTCGGCATCCTTGAGGGCTACGGCCTGACGGAATGCTCGCCGGTAGTCGCCGTCAACTCCACGGAGGCTGATAAGAAGCTCGGTACCGTTGGCCGCCCCTACCCCGATTACCAGATAGAAATACGTGACCGCGAGGGGAATATGCTTGACCTCCATCAGGAAGGCGTGCTGTGGGTGAAGGGGCCCTCCGTCGTTCCCGGTTACTTCCGTGACGAAAAGAATACAGAAGAACGCTTTCGCGACGGCTGGTTCAACACCGGCGACGTCGTCCAGATAGACGCCGACGGCTACATTAAGATTGTCGACCGCGCGACGGACATCATTATCGTCAGCGGCTTCAACGTCTATCCCCAGGAGGTGGAGGCGGTCCTCTGCGCCCACCCGGCGGTGCATGCCGCCGTCGCCGTGGGGGAGAAGAACAATGTCGCGGGAGAGCTTGTGAAGGCTTTCATTGTCCTCAACGAAGGCGCCGAAGTATCGGCTAAAGAGCTGATGAGCTATTGCCGTGAGAGGCTGGCGCACTACAAAGTGCCTCGCAAGATCGGCTTCGTCAGCGAATATCCGATCTCTCCCGCTGGTAAGGTACTGCGCCGCGAGCTGCGTAAGATGAAGATCGAAAAACAATAGGATAAATGAAAAAGAATAAAAAACAGGTCCGCGAGGAATTTTTCCTCGCGGACCTGTTTTTTATGCGATAACTTAAATTTTTGTATCAGATCTGCCGCGTGCGCGCATCTGTGGAACAGACGGCACGCGCCTCTGCGGCTATTTAATCGTCGTAATTCTTGCCGTCGTTCCCGCCCTTGCCTGGTGCGTTATCCTTGGTGTAATTCTTCCTCTCACCGAGGACCTTGCGGTCGGGGGAGGCGTTCTGGTCGACGCGCTTCGCCATGACCTCGGCCACGGCGTCGGCGCTGCCCTCAGCTCCAAAGGCGACGATGAACCGCTCCGCCCACCAGGCCATCTCATCGACGATCCTGTCGATGATCGGTTTGGGTTCCGCGAGGATCATATCGCAGAAGGGCAGGTTGAGTTTCTTGTAATCTCCGCTCTTGCGGCTCATTCCCTTTTCGTCCCCGGCGGCGACGATCTTCTCCCAGAGCTCCATCGAAATGCCGCGGTCGGCCTCTTTCGTATATGTGCCGCCCTCGGTGATCGCGTTGCCGGTGTTCGGATCCATCTTGATTCCGTAATAGACGTTCTGGAAGAGCGTCGCGACATTGCCCTTGCGGATGCCGTACTTACGGAAGGTCGATACCTTGTCGAGCGGCGTGCCGGAGATACCGTGCTGCGCTATCGCCACGCCGTAGGGCGCGATTGCATCGGCGATCTCCTTCGTGCGTGTGAGGTCGATGCCCTCCATCTGTCCCGCCGTTGGGTCATAGGTGCCGTGGAGGCTGCCGTTCGATATCGCGAGATAATCGGGGAAGACCTGCCAAGCGTTGAGGCCGCCAATATAATAGAGAGCCTCTTCGACGGTCGAAAGTTCTCCGGGACCCTTGATCTCACCCACCTCGACCTCAAGGCCGAGCTCCGAAGGCAGCCAGTCCGCGAGCGCGCGGGTGGCGGCGAAGTTGTCATAGTCGTCAAGGTGCGAGGCGTCGATGGCCACCGATGTGAAGCCGTTGTTGAGGATCTTTGTGAGATGTCCCACACCCTTCAGCACGTCGGCCTGGCTCTTGATGGCGTAATGGTCTACATGAAGCCCGAATACCGCCCCGTGTCCTATCTCCTCTGAATACTTCAGGGCGTATTCGGGAATGTTGTCGTAGGTTGCGCCGCAGTAGGTCGCCTCTGATTTAGCGAGCTCGATGAGCACCGCCGCGTTCTTCTTCTTTGCCGCCTGAAGTACGGCCTTTATCACGAGCGGATGACGCGCATTTGCCGCAAGCACGATGGAATCGACTTCCCTGGCCGCCGCCGCGATATCACGCCCGCTGACAAGCCCCATCTCCGTCTCGCCGAAACGTGCCTGCACGTTCAGCGGACGCTTCTTCAGCAGCTCCTGATATGCTTTGCTCTTTACATCCATTGGAATCTCCCCCTGAGAAATTTCTATAATTAGGTGCTTATAGCCTAATTGTAGCCCTTATAGTGTGATATTGCAAAGGAATTGCCGCAATATCATAAAGTGAATTATTTATCTTTGTTACGATTTCTCCGGTAAGGCCACGCCCGCCAGCCAGGTAAGTCCGACGGTCGCGGCGATCACCGGCAGCGTCGCGCCTATTGGGCTGCCGACGGTCATGAGATAGCGGTAGAGGGCGAAACCGACGGCCCACAAGATGATGTTCCGCAGCGAGATCTGCTTTGCCGCGCGGTTCCTCTTCAGGATGAAAAAGTCCGTCACCATCACCGCCGCCATCGGCGCGAAGACGGAGGAGATGAGATAGAGCAGGTTTTCGTAGCTGTCGGAGCGCGCAAAAATGGCGGTCATCGTGCCGATCGCGCAGACGGCGACTCCCGCGGCCTTCTCCTTTATCCCGCTGAATACTACGTGGAAACTGATGCCCGCCGAATAGGCGTCGAGAAAGGTCGTCGTCACGGTGGAGAAGGCGACGATGACCACGCCCGCGATGCCGAGTCCGGCCTCAAGCATAATCTTCGCGATATCCGAACCTCCCGTGTAGATCGCGACGCCAAGGCCGATGAAATACATCCAGCAGCTGGCCAGCGAATAGATGACGGTGCTCACGGCGGCGCTCTTTTTTGGCTCCTCCGCGTCGCGCATATAATCGGAGATCAGCGGCAGCCAAGAAAGGGGCATCGCCACCGATAGCTCCATCGCGTCGGCAAAGCTCATCACGCCGCGGGGCGCCTCCGTCGCGCCGCGCTTGAAGACGATGAAGGAGAGTACCAGCGTGAGGATGAAGAGCGCCGCCATCGCGAGCTTGTTGACGCGCTCGAAGTTCTTCATATCGAGCATTATCCAGATGGCGATCATGATGCCGATCACGCCGCACCAAAGGGTATTCTCCGTGCCGTACATCGGATTGAGGATGATGCCGAGCGAGATCGCGCCGCCTGCGATCATCACCGCCGTCCAGCCCACAAGCTGCAGCACGTTAAGCGCCGCGAAAAACTTTGCCCCCTGCTCGCCGAAGGAGAGCTTGACGCTCTCCATCGCGCCGTGTCCCGACAGGCCGCCGATCAAAGCCGCGAGATACATGAGGAAGCCGCCGATCAGATGCCCCGCGACTACCGCCCCCATGCCGCGTGCCATCCCCAGCGGCGCCATCAGCGTGCCAGTATATATCTCCGCGATGGAGACCGCCGCGCCGAACCAGATCAGCGCGTTAGCAGTTGTCGTTCTCTTCTCTTCGTTCACCGAAAACACCCCTTAAAAATAATGACGGCCCCTCCAAGAAGGACAGCCGTCATCTGATCCAAGCTATTCTCCCTACGGTGGCATTACCCACATCAGGTTCATCGGGTCGAGGGCCAGCCTCCTCTCAGCCTGAAAGTTCAGGCTCCCCGTAACTGCGGCGGAAAAGTCTTCCGCTCTTTGCAAGTATTCTAAACAGTATCGTGCAAGTTGTAAAGTTCATTCAGTAATGTTTATTAATCATTGTATAAAAACTGTTATCCTTTATGATGTGAGCATATTATAAAAAAATATTGACAATTTTTAAATATTCAAGTATTTTATAATTAATTATTTTATTTAACAAGCAATAGACTCTATTGTAAATTTATATACGCAGGTAACGTAATCGTACGTGGGATCAACTGTGGCTCTATACAGTTTATTCATAAAATATATTCAGGGGGAATTTTTGTAATGACAGCCGAAACAAAGAAGAAGGTTTCTCTGTTCGACCGTTTTCTCAATGGAGTTGAGCGCGTCGGCAACAAACTGCCGCACCCGATCGCGCTCTTTGCGATCTTCGCCGCCGTGACGGCGCTTCTCTCCGCGATATTCGCGGCTATGGGCGTCTCCGCCTCCGGCGAACTTATCAACCGTGCCACAAACACGGTTGAAATGCAGACGATCACCGCCGTCAGCCTGCTCAACCAGAAGGGCGTCATCTATATGCTCACCTCGGCCGTAAAGAACTTCACCGGCTTCGCGCCCCTCGGCGTTGTGCTCGTTGCGATGCTTGGCGTCGGCGTCGCGGAAACCAGCGGTTACATTCCGACGATCCTCAAGCGCACCGTGGCGGTCACCCCGCGCAGCCTCATCACGCCGGTCGTCGTCTTTCTCGGCATCATGTCCAACATCGCCTCCGACGCGGGCTATGTCGTGCTCATCCCGATCGGCGCGCTGATGTTTATGGCCTACGGACGCCACCCGATGGCCGGACTGGCCGCCGCCTTCGCGGGCGTCTCCGGCGGTTTCTCGGCTAACCTCGTCATCGGTACCACCGACCCGCTCCTCTCCGGCATCTCGACGGAGGCCGTACACATCCTCGACGCGGCGCGCTCCGTCGAGCCCACCTCCAACTGGTACTTCATGATCGCCTCCACCTTCCTCATCACGATCATCGGCACGATCGTCACCGACTACATCGTAGAGCCGCGTCTCGGCAAATACAACGGCAAATTCCTTGAGGGCGCCTTCGAGTCCAACCAGATCACGGCGAAGGAACAGAAGGCCCTGCGGATGGCGAATATCACCTTGCTCGTGATGACCCTGCTTGTGGTGCTGGTCTGCCTGCCCGCCGATTCCTTCATGCGCAACCCCAAGACGGGAAGCCTCATCGCCGGCGCGCCGCTCATGCAGAGCATCATCGTGCTCATCATGTTCTTCTTCCTTATCCCGTCGGTGGTATTTGGCTACGTATCCGGCAAATTCAAAGATAATAAAGACGTCTGCGGCGCGATGGGCAAGGCGATGTCCTCGATGGGCGCCTACATCGCCCTTGCGTTCGTGGCGGCGCAGTTCATCAGCTACTTCAGCTACACCAAACTCGGCACTATTATCGCCCTGAAAGGCGCGCAGTTCATCGAATCGACGGGCATCGGCGGCATCCCGCTGATGATCCTCTTCATCCTCTTCAGCGCCTTCATCAACCTCTTCATGGGCTCGGCCTCCGCGAAGTGGACCATCCTCGCGCCGGTCTTCATCCCGATGTTCATGCTCCTCGGCTACTCGCCGGAGCTGACCCAGGTCGCCTACAGGATCGGAGACTCCACGACGAACATCATCACGCCGCTTATGTCCTACTTCGCGATGATAATCGTCTTTGCGAAAGAATACGACGAAAACTCCGGTATCGGCACGCTCATCTCGACGATGCTGCCCTACTCGATCTTCTTCCTCATCGGCTGGTCGCTGCTGCTCGTCGTCTGGATGTTCTTCGGCCTGCCGCTGGGTCCCGGAGCCGGACTGTTCATGTAAATAATATCCATCGACTATACGCGTTTTTGCCTGGCATCGGCTGGCCCTCAGCGCTAAAAGTGCGTTTTAGGCTGGCCGGTGCCAAGTAATTCAGCCTCCGGCACTTCCAATCAGCGTACCTGTGTCTCTGCACTGAATTTTTAGGTATTGTCTTTCTGTAGAGTATAATTTATAGGGTAAAGTCCAACGAAAGATGAAAGAGGATGAAAAGATGATAAACAAAGAACGTCTCCTGAAAAATTTTCTTGAATACATCGCGATTGACAGCGAAAGCGGAAACGAGGCGGCGATGGCCGCCCGCGTCTCAGCTGACCTCAAGGCGCTTGGCTGTGATGTCCGTATAGACGAGGCCGGCAGCGTCATAGCGCTCTTCGCGGGAGAGGCTCCGGCGCTTCTCATGAGCGCCCATATCGATACCGTGACCCCCGGCAAAGGCATCCGCCCCATCATCACGGACGGCGTGATACATACCGACGGCAGCACGATACTCGGCGGCGACGACAAATCCGGCGTCGCGGCGATCATCGAGGCGGTCGCCTCGGCGCGCGAACAGAAGCTTGCCCACCGCGCGGTTGAGGTGGTCCTCACCGTTGGGGAAGAGGTCGGCATGATCGGCTCCAAGGCCCTCGACTACTCCAAACTCTCCGCGAAAGAGGCCGTCGTCTTTGACTCCAGCGGCGACGCGGGCAAGATAATCACCGCCGCGCCGGGACAGACGAAGATACGCGCCGAAATAAAGGGCGTCGCGGCGCACGCCGGCCTCGCCCCCGAAAAGGGCGTCAGCGCCATACAGGTCGGAGCCGCCGCAGTCGCCGCGATGAAACTGCTGCGCATCGACGAGGAGACGACGGCGAACATCGGCACCTTCAAAGCCGTCGGCGCGACAAACATCGTCAGCCCCAGCGCCTACATCGAGGCCGAGGTGAGAAGCCGCGACAACGCGAAACTTGAGGCGCAGACTAAACACATAGTGGAATGCCTTGAAAAGGCCTGCCGCGATTTTGGCGCGGAGCTCGACTGCAAAGCGACGACCAGCTACACGGGATACACGCAGTCCGACGACGATCCGCTTGTCGTCTCCGTCGCGGAGGCCTGCAGGAAAATCGGCCTGACGCCCGTCATCGGCTCCACCGGCGGCGGCAGCGACGCGAACACCATGAACGCCAACGGCATAAAGGCCGTGGTCCTCGGCACCGGCATGGACAAGGTCCACACCACCGCGGAGCGCATCACGGTGAAAAACCTCGAGGATACCGCGGCGCTCGCGCTTGAATTGATGAAGCTGTAAGTAAAAAATCACTGCGCCCTCGCTAGGCGGCGAAAAATAAGGGCGTTCCGTCAGTATGAAAACGGCGGAGCGCCCTTTTATAGCTGGCTTGGCAGATACAAGTTTTTCTCCCCGGTTTACTATGACAAAATATTATCTCCCCTGTTTTCGATAAAACCTTATGGCCATTACAGCCGAAAGCGCCAAATATAACGCCGCGTAACATCTTAAAGAAAAATCGGCGCCGCCTCTTGCCGATGATAATGAAAGCAGCGGCGGACCAAAAAACATCCCGACTCCCCAAAACAGATAATAGGCTCCTGAAATCGTCCCTTTATATCTCTCGTCAACGGTGTCGTTCAAGAATATCATTGAGGCGAGATAAAATATGCCGAGGCCGATAGTTGAAATAGTGAGTGCGGATAACATCCCTGCTGCCGTGGGGGAGAGCTGCGAGGCTCCAAGCCCCAGTGACGCGAGAAAGAGTCCGAAGATCATAAATACCTTTGCCCCGAAGCGGTCGCAGAGCCTCCCCGTTATCAGCTGTGAGATACTGATCGCGATATAAAACAGAGAGAAAAAGATACCGATATAGGCGGGGCTGAACCCTCTTTCTTCAATAAGGTAGGCCGGCATGGTCGTGAGGAATATCCCGTATCCGGAACCGTACAGGGTAATACCGGCAAGGGCGATAAACACAGACGATTCTTTGATCATTGCCGCGATATTGGATATATTGAAGGTATCTCCCATGTTTTCTTCAGCGCGGACATCGTCAACCAGCCAGATGGTCAGAACCGCTCCGGCGAGGCAGGCAAAGGCGTAGAGGAGAAAAAGATTTTCCGGCGCCAGCACCCTGATAAGGAGCACGCCGAGTATTGGCCCGATGGTGAGTCCTATATGTATTACCGCATTATATGAGCCTACCGCGGTTCCTTTGGAGGAGGCGTACTTTAACGACAGCAGCGCGGGCGCGAGCGCCCATACGGGAGCCTCGCCCGTGCCCTGCAGCAGGCGTGAGAGAAATATCATGGCCGAGCCGGAGGAAAAATAGTAGCATAGCCCGGTCAGAAAACATAGAAAATATCCCAAAGCTAAAAAACGCTTGAAGCCGAATTTGTCCGCCATAGCCCCGACGGGAAGCTGCAATACGATATATGCGGCGGCAAACGTCGAGGCCAAATAACCGACATTATTGCCATTGCCGTCTAACTCTATGATCTTTTGCGGCAGCAGGGCGACGATCATCCCCACCCCGATCATCATTAAAAAGGCGGAGAGGTTCAGCCCCCAAAGAGTTTTATCTTTCATCCTGCCTCACCTCACTCTGCTTGGTCTTGTATCCGCTGAAGCGAATATCTATATTTGCCCAGTGCCGGAAGCCGGACAGTCGTCTCATTGGCTGCATATATTTTTCGCGCAGTGTTGGGTGTGAACAAAAATACATATTAAAATATAAAATTAAAATCTATTAAATCATAAATTTAATATTAATTTTTGTCAATAATTAATTATTAAATTAAACTATGTTTTTGAAATTGATTAAGCGGGGAATAAGCGCTATTAGAGGTTGAATATGTCATTTATATAAAAAGTAAATGTGGAAAAGCGAAATAAAGCGGAACTGGCAATCGCTTGTCCAAAAATAACATCCGAAAGCCTGCCGCCCAGTCAACGGAAAAACCGGAATAAACAACGGGCGGTTCGCGTAGACGAATCCGCCCGTATATTCTTAATGAGTCTCAGATGATTGAGGCCGCCTAAAACTCCCGGCGCACCTGTTCTTCTTCGGTTACGCGGTCGTCGATCATCGCGCCCAGGTGGGCCTGGAGGGCGCTCTTCGCGTAGATGCCGAGGATGCCGCGCTCCCTTTTGAGGGGCAGCTTCCACTTCGCGAGGCGGGCCGCGATCACCTCTTCGGGCAGGTCGAGGTTCACCGTGCGCCCGGGGATGTCTATCTCGATGATGTCCCCGTCCTCAACGACCGCGATCACGCCGCCGACCGCTGCCTCGGGGGAGATATGGCCGATCGCCGCCCCTTCGGTAAAGCCTGAGAAGCGTCCGTCGGTGAGTACGAATACCTCCTGCCCCATGCCGATGCCGACCAGCGCGTCGGTCGTCATCATCATCTCGCGCATGCCGGGCGCGCCGCGCGGCCCCTCATAACGGATGACGACGACGTCGCCCCTTTTGATATCGCCCGTCACCACCGCGTGGTGCGCCTCCTCGTCGGAGTTGAAGACGCGCGCCGGTCCCGCGAACCTGCGTATCTTCTCGGAGATGGTCGTCGTGCGGCAGATCGCGCCGTTGGGCGTGATGTTGCCCTTCATCACAGCGATGCCGCCGTTTTTAAAGACAGGGGCGTCGACGGTCGTCAGCGTATCGTGGTCGGAGGAGCGGCGCAGCGCCGCTATCTCGCCGATTGTGTGTCCGGAGACGGTGAGGCATTCCTGGTGTAGGAAGTCCCTCATCTCGCCGAGGACGGCGGGGACGCCGCCCGCGTTGTAGAGGTCGATGACCGTCGCCTTTCCCGTCGGGATGACGCGGCTGATGACGGGTATCGTCTCCGATAATTTGTCAAAATCGTCGAGCGTCAGCCCCACGCCCACCTCGCGCGCGAAGGAGAGCAGATGCAGCACTGCGTTGGTCGAGCCCGCGAGGGCCATCGTGAGAATGACACCGTTCAAGAGCGTCTCGCGCGTGAGGATATCCTTAGGCTTCACTCCCTCCTTGACGAGCTCCACGATGCGGCGTCCCGTCTGTGTCGCGAAGCGTTCCTTCTCCGCGTAGACGGCGGGGACCGTGGACGAGCCAGGCAGCGCCATTCCCAGCCCCTCCATCAAAATCTGCATCGTATTCGCCGTGCCCATCAGCGAACAGGCGCCAGGGCCGGGGCAGACGTGATCCTCGAGGTAACGTATCTTCTCGCGCGCCTCGTCGCTTGCGTAATCCGCGCCGAATACGAGCTGGTCCAGCTCGCTCATCACGACGCTGCGTCCGCCGCTCTTGCAGACCTCCTGCGGGCCGCCCGTCAGCACGATGCATGGGACGTCGGCGCGGATGCCGCCCATAAGGACGCCGGGGATGATGCTGTCGCAAGAGGCGAGCAGCACAAGGCCGTCCAGCAGCTGCACGCCGGTCATTATCTCGACGGAGGAGGCGATGACGTCGCGGATGACCAGCTCATAGCGGAAGTGCGGCATCCCGATGGGCACCGCACCGCAGGTGGCGATGGTTCCGAATTCAAACGGCGTGCCGCCCGCCTGTAAAATGCCCGCGCGCACCCGCGCCGCGAGGCGGTCAAGGTGCACATGGCCGAGCCCCGCGTCGTTCGCGGTGTTTACAATGCCGATCAGCGGCTTGGAGAGGTCGCCGTCGTCGTAGCCGCAGCCCTTATAGATCGCGCGGCGCGAGGACGATCCCTTGCCGGAAAAAAGTCCGAGTTCTTTGGAGCGGTATGTCATTTGCGCTCAGTCCCTTCTATATTTCGTAAGTTTTATCGGTCGCTCGTATATTCCGCCGCTTGTGGCGATGAGGCGAAATCATTGTTCCCCTGTGAGCTGCCATTTTTCGTCCGCGGCAGCCGTGGGGCGAATAATCGGCGGCTCAGAGCAGGAAACCCTCTGGCAGCGGGTCGCTTGGGTCGAGGACGAACTTGTTGAAGCCCGTGATCCAGGCGGGGCCCGCGACCTTGGGGATGATTGCCTCGTATCCGCTCTCGGTGACGGCGGCAAGCGGCGTTCCCTCGAACTTTGTGTCGATGATGCTAGCCGCCTGGAATTTTTCGCCCACCTTCAGCTCGCCGCGCGATACCAGCAGCGCCATCCGCGCGGAGGTTCCCGTACCGCATGGCGAGCGGTCCACCGCACCCTCTGCGAATACGCAGATGTGGCGGCTGCGGCAGCCGTACTCCGTCCGTTCGACGGGGGAGGTGATAAGCACGCCGTAAATGCCGCTGATCTGCGGCTTCTCCGGGTGGCGGATGTCGAGATTGGCGTTCACCCAGCGTTTCATCTCCATCGCGCGCGCGACGAGCGCCGCCGTCTGCTCCGGCAGCACGCGCAGCCCCAGCTTCTCCTCCTCGACGAATATATAAAAGGCGCCGCCGTAGACGATCGCTGCCTCCACCTCGCCGATCCCCGCGACAGGTATCTTTACATTCTCTTTATAGACGAAGGCCGGAACGTTGGTGAAGGCGACGCGCTCCACGCGCCCCTCCTTTACCGCCGCCTCCGCCGTGATACGCCCGGCGGGAGCGTCGATCTTTATCGTGTTCTCTCCCTCGCGCAGCTCAAGAAGCCCCGTCTCCGCGGCGGCCTTCACCGCGCCGATCGTCCCGTGGCCGCACATCGTGCTCATCCCCTCGTTATGCATAAAGAGGATGCCAAGGTCGGCGTCGTCGGTTACCGGCGGTACCAGCACCGCGCCGAACATATCCTTGTGGCCGCGCGGCTCCTTGAGCAGCATACAGCGGATATTGTCGTAACGCCCGCCAAAATATTCCATCTTCTCGAGCATCGTCCGCCCCTCCACCTTCGGGATGCCCGCGGTGACGACGCGAATCGGCTCCCCCGCGGTGTGGGCGTCGATGGCGTCGATCGTCCTTGTAAAATTCATCATGACGGTAATTTCTCCCTTCACAAGCCTCTTGATAATTATATATGTATCAACAATATTTTGTTAATTATATCGTATGAAAGCAGAAAAAAGAAGATTTTCATTCAGGGAACAAAACTAATAAATATAGAAAAAGCAAGATACCGTCAGCTATCGACATTATTTTTGCGAAAAATTAAAAAATATTGTTATCGACAATTTATTTATGATAAAATAAGGCCAGCGAAATCAGGAGGGCTGCGGAGGATGAATAAACGCAAGATACCAACGGAGCTGCTGTCCTACATAGACCTGGTGAAGGGGCTTGGGGAGATACTCGGCAGTGACTGTGAAATATTGCTGCATGACGTCTCAAACCCCGAACATTCGATCATCGCCTGCGCCAACGCCCAGGTGAGTGGCCGCGGCGTCGGCTCGCCGATGACGGATTTCGGCCTGCGGATGCTGAAGGACCCCAAGTATCAGAAGATGACGGGGGTCTACAACTACCAGGCCAGGACCGGAGACGGGCGGCTCCTCAAATGCGGCGTCTGTTTTATCAGGGATGCCGCCGGGCGCATCGTTGGCTTCCTCTGCATCAACATGGATGTCACAAAGATTGCCGCCGCGCGGGAGGCGCTTGACGAGTTTTTTCGTGCGGACGCCACTGGGGAGGGTGCGGAGGACTACTGCGAACACTTCTCGAAGGAGGTCGGCGACGTCGTCTCCAACTCGATTACGTCGGTTAAAAAGGAGTGGGGCGGTGACCTATCCGCGCTGCCGCGCTCAGACAAGGTCAAGGTGGTGGCCCGCCTCGACGAGATGGGGTTTTTCCTCGTCAAGGGGGCGATGGAACGCCTCTCCGAAGAGATGAAAAAGAGCAAGTTTACGCTCTACGCCTATCTGCGCTCCGTTCACTCCCCGGAATAACGGGAGATGGACTTTGAAACGGCGCTCCTATGTACGCACCGGGCCGCAGCGCCAAGCGCCGGGAAGAGGCCTTGACGCGGCGGATTTGTGAGATTTACCCTGCTCTTGCCTCTCTCTTGCCGAAGTTTGAGAAAGCCGCCTCTTACAGGCAAGCTGCGGAACAGACAAATTTTTTCAGCGGCAAAATAATACTTTCTTAGAAAAGGAGCGGATACAAGTGCTGATACTTAATGAAAAGACCCTCGTTGAGACGGTGGACTTCGACGAATTGATTGAAAAGATAGAGCAGACGATGCTCTTCGCGGACGAGGGAAACTTCGCGATGCCGCTGCGCTCGAACATTTCGCTTAACGGAAGCGACTCCCTGATGCTCATGCCCTGCGTCACGCCCGAGGCCTGGGGCTGCAAGCTCCTCACGCTGCGCCCCGGTAATCCGCAAAAGGGGCTGCCCTTCATCAACGGCGCGGTGATGCTCTTTGACGCGAAGACGGGAGAGC
Source organism: Cloacibacillus porcorum (assembly GCF_001701045.1). Lineage (GTDB taxonomy): Bacteria > Synergistota > Synergistia > Synergistales > Synergistaceae > Cloacibacillus > Cloacibacillus porcorum. Next base: position 2,672,806 of record NZ_CP016757.1, on the reverse strand, counting down.
CGAAGGCGCTGCTCGAGGGTAAAATGGTGACGGCGCTCCGTACCGGGGCCGTCGGCGGCGCGGGCATCAAAAACACGGCGCGCGCCGATATCCGTTCCTTAGGGCTTGTCGGTACGGGGGCGCAGGGCTACTGGCAGGCGCAGTTCGGCTGCGCGGCGCGCAAAGGCGTCAAAGAGGTCTGGATATACGACGCGATAACGGAAAAACTTCCCGCGTTCGCGAAACAACTGCAGGCAGTGCTGCCGGGCGTGGAGGTAAAGATCGCCGCTAGCGCCGTGGAGCTGCTCGAAAAGACGGAGGCGGTGATGACGGCCACCCCCTCCAAGAGCCCGCTCTTTCCCGACGACGAAAAGCTGCTCGCGGGACACGCCTTCTCCGGCATCGGCTCCTACATGCCCGACATGCGGGAATTCCCGGACGGACTCTTTAAACTCACGGGCGGCGACGTCTACGTGGACACCCCTCACGCGCTGGACGAGACGGGCGACCTGATAACGCCGCTGGAAAACGGCGCGCTGCGGCGCGGCGATATCCACACGCTCGCGGAGCTGATCGGCGGCAAACGTAAAAAAGAGAGTGAGACCACCTTTTTCAAATCCGTCGGCATGGCGCTCTTTGACATCGCTGCGGCGGACTATCTCTGCGAAAAGGCGGCGCGCAAGGGGCTTGGGCAGAACGTGGAATTCTAACCGCCGCCGGACGGCGGGGCCGATGTCCCGCCTGTTTGAGATAAGATAACGCGCGGCGCACCTCCGCGTTACAAAAAAAATTAAGATAGTTTTGTATGGCCCGGCTCCCGAAACAGGGAGGCCGGGCCGTACTATTTTGCGCCGGTATATGCCGCGCTCAGAGTTTTTTTCAAAGACGCCCTCCGTTTGCCGGAGACGCGGGACGCGATGAGATATAAATTTACTTTTTTTGCAGGATGTTACTTGCGCTGAATTTGATAATCATTTTGCTTGACATATTAACTGAAACTTTTATAATTACAATTAGCATAAGAAAGAAAAAAGAAATTTTCGCTGAAGGGAGTTGCGGGGAGATGAAAAAAATAATCGCTGGCGTACTGATACTTGCCGGATGGGCGTTCTATATTTCCTTTATATCAAGATACGCGCCAAGCTGCAGCTATGATGAGCCGCAGTACGCCGTCGGCGCGCCAAGCTCATGACGTCCGAGATAGTTGCCGTCAGGCTGGCGGTACACAGTTTATAAGACAAAAATCACGGTTGTTCTATTGGCGGTACAGCACGCTGTATCGTATGCCGTGCCGCGCGACAGACGGGACGGAGAAAGAAAATGAGGCAGGCAATGAATACGGAAGGACGCAAAGGGCTAAAGACCAGGGGAAGCGCGGATATATCATACCTCGGACGATATGTGGACGAAATGATCTGGGAATTTATGGAAAAGAGGGATATTCCCGGACTTACCCTTGCCATTGTGCAGGCGCCATATATCCCGCGCGTGGCGGGGTATGGCTTCTCATCGGCGAAGGAGCGCCGCCTCGCCTCGGTAAACACGATGTGGCCCGCCGGGCCGATCTCGCAGGCATTCGCGGCGGTGGCCCTGATGCAGCTGCACGAACGGGGAGCTCTGAATGTAGAGGAGAGGGCGGCGAAGTATATGCCGGAACTTCCTGCGGCATGGAACGGCATCACCCTGCTTGAGCTGCTGCGCCACGCCTCGGGCATCGCGGACTACCATAAGCGGCAGGGGTGGAACGCCGCGGAGGGTTTTGATTTCACTAAGGCCGTTACGCTTGTCAAAGATATTCCGCTTGCCTTCGCGCCCGGCTCCGGCGTGGAGCTGAGCGCGACAAATTTCGCGATCTTGACGGAGGTCATAGAGCGTGTGAGCGGTATGGGTTACCACGCCTTCGTCAAGAAGAACCAGATAGATTTCCTCGGCCTGCGCCGCACGGCCTTTGCCGAAGAGCTTGATAAATTCCCGCAGGAGGATGTGAGCCTCACGGGAAACGTGCACGAGAGATTCAAAAAAGACCCTCTCCGCATAGACCCGGCGGAGACCGCCGCCAGTTATGGCGCAGATGGAGAAAAGATCGCGCCGGAGGTCGTGTCTTCTTTGAGAGGTTTTTCCGACGTATGGGCCAGCGCGCAGGATATCTCCTTCTGGGATATCGGGCTTGCCGGTACGGCGCTGATTGGCCGCGCGGAGAATAAGGCGCTGGTCTACTCGCCGTGGAAACTGCCGGGTGGGGAGATTGTACCGGCGGTGGCTGGCTGGCACTTCTACGGACACCGCGGCCTTATGGATATCAAGGGATCGGTGCCGGGCTACAGCTCATTCCTGAGCCGTTTCACGGACGCCTCGGAGCTTGTCTGCGTCACCCTGATGGCCAACCGTGAAGGAGTTGATTTCACAAATCTGGGGCGCAGGATCGCGGCGGCCTTCGGCGGAACCATCGCCACAAACTATGACGACGGCAGGCTCTTCCTTTACGAGGGGCAGTTCTCTGTGGAAGAGAGCGCCGCGCGGCTCGAGAGAGAGCTCAAAAAACGCGGCATCCCGCTTTTTGCGAAGTTCGACCACCGGAAGAACGCGGAAGAGGTCGGTATGGAGCTGCGTCCCACCACGGTACTCGTCTTTGGCTCGCCGAAGGTCGGGACGAACCTCATGCTCGCCGATCAAAGCATCTCGCTCGACCTTCCCCTGCGTATCTCAATATGGGAGGATGAAAAGGGCTGCATCTGGCTCGCCTTCCCGCGTATGGAGCTCCTGGCCTCGGCCTACGGCCTCGAAGACTATCCCGTGACGGGCAGGATCGAGGCTCTGCTGGAAGAACTGACAGTCGCAGCTGGCAGCGTCTACTGAGGCAGGAGCTAAATCGGCGTTTATACGCGCCGTCTGCGTCATAACTTACCCCCTGAGCGTCCTGCGGCAGGCGCATCCGCATGCCGCGGCAATATGGATAATTTGAAAATGCCCCCGCTCTATGGCGGGGACATTGCCTTGCAATCGCCGTATGAAGATACGGCTCCGGTACTCAGAGAGCAAGTTATTTAGCATCCAGCACGTCTAAACGCCGATTTAGCTTCTGACTTTGCCCTTACAGCCTCCCTCTCCGAGGGAGGTGTCGGCCGCCTGCTTTTGGCGGCTGACGGAAGGAGTGTTGCTCTGTTTGGCGCGGAAACCGCGCAAACAGAGCCCGCGGCAAAGGCCGCGGGAGAACCGAAGGTCAACTCTCCCTCAGTCTCGGCGGAAAAACACCGCCGAGCCAGCTCCCTCACAGAGGGCGCCTTTAAGGGCAAAGTCAAAAGATAAATCGCTATTTACCTCTTTTCCCACCCAAAGGAAATCGGCGTTTATAAGCAGAGAACCAAAACGCTGATTTTGCGTTTTGTGTGATTCGCTTAGTTTCTTCATCAGAAGTGCGAATAACGAAATGACTGGGGGCTTGGCAAGCGGAGGCGCACTAAAGTGCGGTGACCGCAAGGCAACGTTCCCGCCGCTGGGCGGGGACATTTTCAAATTATCCATATTGCCGCTACATGCGGATGCGTCTGCCGCAGCATTGACAAACCCTCAGTTATGAAGTTAGTCGTGCTTATAAACGCCGATTTACGCCGATTTACCGGGCGGTAGCCATCAAAAGTTTAATCCTGTTCAGCTGGTTCGTTGTGCTCACGCTTGCGTCATAGTCCAGCGGCAGGATATTCGCGCCCTTGAAACGGCGCTTGAGCTCCTTGATGACCCCCTTGCCCGTGATATGGTTCGGCAGGCAGGCGAAGGGCTGGACGCAGAGCACATTCCCCACCCCGCCCTCGATGAGCGCTATCATCTCCGCGGTGAGCAGCCAGCCCTCTCCGGCCTGGTTTGCCTGCGAGACGACATCGCCGCTGAGCTTCGCGAGCTCCTTAATATTATGCAGCTCGCCGAAGCGCGTCCCCTTCAGAGCCCTGACGATCGGGGCCTTTATCCTGTCGAGCACCCACATGCCGGCTTCGCCGGCGGCGCGGGGCCAGAAGCCTCCCGCGAGGTGCTTGTTGGCATATACCGGATCGAAAAGACAATAGGAGAGGAAGTTGCCCATGTCCGGCACCACCGCCTCACCGCCCTCCTCCTCAATAAGTTCGATGAGGCGTTCGTTGGCGTTCGCGTGATACTTGACGAGTATCTCTCCCGTGATGCCGACGCGCGGGCGCTTGATATTATCGATCGGCACGGCGGCGAAGTCCCGCGTCATCTCCATGACGTCCCGGCGGAAACGGAACCAGCTTCCCGCGCGTATATTGTCCTTAATGTGCTCCGCCCACAGGTCGTGAAGCCTCATCGCCGCGCCCCTCTCGCGCTCGTAAGGGCGCGTGCGCAGCAGCAGGCGCATCAGCAGGTCGCCGTAAAAGAGGCCGAGCAGCGCGCGCCAGCCGACGCGCGGCGGCAGTTCGAACCTCTCCGCCTCGCCCTCCTTCTGGCGGTTGAGCGCCATCACGCGCACCTGCGGGAACCCCGCGGCGTCGAGAGCGCCGCGCAGGAGATGTATATAGTTGCTCGCGCGGCAGGCCCCGCCCGTCTGGGCGTAGAGGCAGTCCGTGCGTCCCGGGTCGTAGAGGCCGCTCTTCAGCGCCTCGATAAACTGGCCGACGACCATCATCGCCGGATAACAGACGTCGTTGTTGACATAGCGCAGCCCCAGCTCCACCGTCTCGCGCGTCCCCTCCGGCAGCACCTTGAAATTCGTGCCGCTGCCCTCAAAGGCGGTCTCCAGGAACTGGAAATGGAAGGGCGAGAGGGGCGGACATAGCAGCGTCCGTCCCTCGGGGCGGACGGCGGGACGTCCCATTTTGAGCGGCGGCTCCGTATAGGCTCCAGCGCCGTTCCTCTCCGTCTTCATCGCCGCGAGCAGCGAACGTATCCTGATCTTGACGGCGCCGTTGTTCTTCCCCTCGTCGATCTTTATCAGCGTATGGAGCTTGCCGTGGCGCGTGAGGATATCCGCCGTCTGTTCCGCGCTGATGGCGTCCAGCCCGCAGCCGAAAGAGTTGAACTGCACGAGCTCCACATTCCTGAACCCAGGGTGCTTCGCCGTCACCATCGCGGCGCGGTAGAGGCGCGAATGATATACCCACTGATCCACTGCCCCGACCTCACCCGCCTCCTCAAGGCCGTCTGCGAGGCCGCAGATCGAATCCTCCGTGAAGAGCGTCACGCCGTAGCTGCCGATAAGCTCCGGGATGCCGTGATTGACCTCCGGCGACAGGTGATAGGGGTGTCCAGCGAGGACGATGCCGATGCCGCCGTGCTCGTTCAGATAGGCGAGCGCCTCTTGCCCGAGTTTTTCCACGTCCGCCCTGTAAGCGGCGCGCGCCTCTTCTGCGAGTTTGGCGGCGCGTCGCAGCTCGTCTTTCGTGACGCCGAAGGCTGCGAGCGCGCCGGAGAGCGTCTTTACCAGCGCCGCCTCGTCCTCAATGGCGAGCGCCGGCTGGATGAAATTCACCCCTTCGCCGCGCAGGCGGTCGATATTGAGCCGCGCCACGTCGGGATAACCGGTGATGATGGGGCAGTTGTAATCGTTCTGCGCCCCGGCGAACTCCCGCCTCTCGTGGAGGATCATGGGATAGAAGATATTCTTCACGCCGCGCTCCAGCAGCTCCGTGATATGGCGGTGCACCAGCTTTGCGGGATAGCATACCGTCTGCGAGGGGATCGTCTCGATGCCGAGGTTCTCGTCCGGCGACTTTGAAGATAACTCCACGCGGAAGCCAAGCTCCGTAAAGAGGGTGAACCAGAAGGGATAATTTTCATAAATATTGAGCACGCGCGGAATGCCCAGCGTGCCGCGCGGCGCTTCGGCGGCGGCCAGCGGCCTATAGTAGTCGAAAAGCCGCCGGTACTTCTTTTCAAAGAGGTTCGGCGGCAGCGGCCCCCTGTCCTCCTCGGCGCCGCCGCGTTCGCAGCGGTTGCCGGATATATAGCCGTGCCCGTCGGGAAAGCGCGTAAGCGTCAGCAGGCAGCGGTTGCCGCAGCCGCCGCAGTTCCGCGTCGTCACCGTCGTCTTGAATTTGTCCAGCGCCGCCGCACCGAGCAGCGAACTCTTCGCCCCGCGGCGCTCCTTAGCGATCAGCGCCGCGCCGAAGGCTCCCATCAGCTCCGAAATATCGGGGCGTACCACCTCGCGCCCCGTCACCAGCTCGAAGGCACGCAGCAGCGCGTCGTTCCTGAAGGTTCCGCCCTGCACGACGATGCGGCTGCCCAGCTCCGCGGGGTCCTTGATCTTCAGCACCTTATAGAGCGCATTCTTAACGACGGAATAGACGAGCCCTGCGGAGATGTCGCGCACCGGGGCCCCCTCCTTCTGTGCCTGGCGCACGCGCGAATTCATAAATACCGTGCAGCGCGAACCGAGATCCACGGGCGAATCCGACTCCTCGGCGGCGCGGGCGAACTCGTCCATCTCCATATTAAGCGACTTCGCGAAACTCTGGAGGAAAGAGCCGCAGCCTGAGGAACAGGCCTCGTTGAGAAACACGCCGCTGATCACGCCGTCCTTGATGCGCAGGCACTTCATATCCTGCCCGCCGATATCGATCACGAAATCCGTCCCCGGAAGGACGAAGTCGGCGGCCTTCGCGTGCGCAACCGTCTCCACCTCGCCGACGTCCACGCCGAAGGCGGCCTTTATCAGCTTTTCGCCGTATCCCGTGACGCCGCTGCCTCTGATCGTTATACCCTCCGGCATCAGCGAATAGAGCTCCGAGAGCGTCTCGCGCACCGTCTCAAGGGGGTCGCCGACGCCCGTCAGGCGATATCTTGAAAACAGCAGCTCGCCGCCGCCGCCGATGAGGACCATCTTTGTCGTCGTGGAGCCCACGTCTATTCCGAGGTACGCCTCGCCCTGATAGTCCCGTATATCGACGCGCTCTGCGTGGCAGGCGGAATGCCTCTCACGGAAGGCCGCGAGCTCGCCCCTGTCCCGGAAGAGCGGGCGCAGCTTTGAGCCGCGCTCCTCGCGGTGGGAGACGAAGAAATTCTCCGCGCGCCGCTGCAGGATGTCGGCATCCACAGCGCCCTGCATCTTCGCGCTGATCGCCGCGCCCATCGCGACGAAGAGGTGCGGATTCTGCGGGAAGATAGACTGTTCAGGCGGCAGGCGCAGCGTCTCCGTGAAGCGTCTCCGCAGCTCCGAGAGGAAATAAAGCGGGCCTCCGAGGAAGGCGACCCGTCCCGCGATCTTCCTGCCGCAGGCGAGGCCGCTGATCGTCTGATTGACGATAGCCTGGAAGATCGAGGCCGCGACATCCTCGCGCGAAGCGCCGTCGTTCAGCAGCGCCTGCACGTCCGTCTTGGCGAATACGCCGCAGCGCGAGGCGACGGGGTAGATCGTCTTATGCCCCTTGGCGAGCTCATTGAGCCCCGCGGCGTCCGTGCCGAAGAGGGAGGCCATCTGGTCGAGAAAGGCCCCCGTGCCGCCGGCGCAGGTCTCGTTCATGCGCTGTTCGGCTCCTGACTCGTCGAAAAAAGTTATCTTCGAGTCCTCGCCGCCCAGCTCTATACACACGTCGACACCCGACAGAAAGCGCGTGATGCTTGCCGTGCAGGCAATCTGTTCCTGTGTGAAGGGCACGTTCATGCCCCGCGCGATCTCCAGCGCGCCGGAGCCCGCCATCGCGAGCGTGAGCTTCGCGCCGGAAAAACTATCCTTTATGTCGCCGACAAGCCGCTCCACAGCTGTGCGGATATCGGCAAAATGCCGGCTGTACCGGTAAAATATAATTTTGTCATATTCATCGAGGACGACTGCCTTCGCCGTAGTCGAACCTATGTCGAGCCCCGCGTGAAGAAGTTCCATCGCTGCTCCCCCCTGATCATTATGGATAAAGACGCCGCGTCAGCGGACCACCCTCCGGCGGCCGCTACGTTTTGACGACACTGTCCGCCGCGCCTCTTAAGGGCGCGGTTTAAAAAAGTCTGCGGTATTCAGAGAAAAAGGGGGATTATTTCCTCGCGACCATGTCGGAGGAAGGGTGTGATTCCTGTTCGCTGCCGATAAAAATATCCCAGAGAGCCCAGCTTCTTGTACGTTCCGCGGCAAGATTCAACCCGTCCGAAAAGGCTTCGGAGATGGCCCTGGGCGCCGGGGCGGTCATTACCGATAAAGATGAGAGGCGCGTCTCCGTCGTGCGCTGCGAGAGCGTTGTGGAAGAGATGCTTTTCATCGCCTCCATGACGTAGATGCTGCCACGGTCCTGGAGACAGGAGGCCGACGGACCTTCGCAGGCGAGTAATAAAAAGGCCTGCACAATGATATAAAAGGCCGTCACCATCATGGCGCAGCTATATCTTTTGTGTAAACCGCAAATATATTCCATGAGACCGCCTCCTTTACCACTAATAGATTATCATATTTTAATAAAAAAAGCATATTCCTGTTTAAAATAAAGATATTCCATCTGTGATATCAGTAAAATACGCAGAGTTTACGGCGTCTCCCGTATCCGGGAGATTTCCTTGGGATGGAAAAAAGCGGTTTAGCCCCGATGGGGGAAACGATCAATAGCGGTTTAGCTTCGGGGGAGTAAAAGATAAATAGCGGTTTACCAAAGATTTTGGCGCCCTCTGTGAGGGAGCTGGCTCGGCGATGTTTTTCGCCGAGACTGAGGGAGAGTTGACCTTAGGTTCTCCCGCGGCTTTTGCCGTGGGCTCTGTTTGGCACGGGAACCGCGCCAAACAGAGCAACACTTCTTCCGTCAGCCGCCAAAAGCAGGCGGCCGACACCTCTGATGTAACTACCAGCCGAATCGCACGAAATCAAAGATTTCGGCTCTCTGGCCGCCTCGGAGAGGGAGGCTGTAAGGGCAAAGTCAAAAGAAAGGTTAAACCGCTATTTATTTTTTACCCTATCAAAAGCTAAATCGTTATTTATCTCTTTTCCCCGTCCATAGGAAATCGACGTTTATAGGGCGGGGGTATCTCGGCGTTGTGCATAGCGTGCGCGGCGCACTTTGCTACGATCAACTCCGCTTCGGAGAGGGTGAAGCACTGCCTGCATAAGAGAGCCGATAAAGGGTAAAAATTTTTTCTCTTTTGTCTTGTCTTGCTATGTACTTATGAAGTATTATATTCATTTGAATAACGGGAATTATTTTTTCCGAGGGGCGGCCCGGCGGCTTTTATGGCCGCGAGGATGAGCCCCGCTGGTCAATCAAAAACTTACCGGGAGGCGGTTGGGATGGAAGCAGTCAAGGCGCCGCGTGGAACAAGGGACATACTTGGCGACGAGTCTTGGAAGTGGGCCTATGTAACGCAGATGTGCCGCAATGTTGCGGATGATTATGGATATAGAGAGGTACATCTTCCCATCTTCGAGCATACGGAGCTTTTCTGCCGCGGAGTCGGCGAGACGACTGACGTCGTCGAGAAGGAGATGTACACCTTCACGGACAAGGGCGGCCGCAGCATTACCCTGCGCCCGGAGCTGACCGCTTCGATGGTGCGCTCTTATCTGGAAAATGAAATGAATAAGGGCACGCAGCCCGCGAAGCTCTGGAGCATTGGCCCGATGTTCCGTTATGAGCGTCCGCAGAAGGGGCGTTACCGCCAGTTTGTGCAGCTCGACATCGAGGCGCTCGGCGCGCAGGACGCCTTTGTGGATCTCGAGGTGATCGATTTTTCGATGGAGCTTTACCGCCGTCTCGGTCTCTCGAATTTGCAGGTGGTGCTTAATTCGGTCGGCTGTCCCAAGTGCCGTCCCGTTTACCGCAAGGCGTTGCAGGAGTATCTGCGGCCGCGCTTTGACGAGCTCTGCGATTCCTGCAAGAGCCGCTTTGACCGTAATCCGCTGCGCATTCTGGACTGTAAGAGCCCGATATGCAAGGAGATCACGGAGGGTGCGCCCTCGGTTATGGATCACCTCTGCGACGAGTGCAAAGAGCACTTTGAGCAGCTGCAGCGCGGCCTGGATAAGATCGGCGCGGTGGTCAAGCATGACAAGCGACTTGTGCGCGGCCTGGATTATTATACGAAGACGGCCTATGAGATTCTTTCCGGCGATCTCGGCTCGCAGAACGCGGTCTGCGGCGGCGGGCGTTATGACAATCTCGCCGAGGCGATCGGCGGTCCGCATGTGCCGGGCGTCGGCTTCGCCTCCGGCATCGAGCGCGTCATTCTCACGATGGAGGCGCAGGGCTGCTCTTTCGGCAGGAAGCCGGAGAATAAGGTCTATGTGGTGGCCGCCGAGCCCGACGCGCGTCTTGATGCGATGAGCCTGATGCGTACGCTGCGCATGAACCGCATCTCCGCCGATATGGATTATATGGGCAGGGCGATGAAGGGTCAGATGAAGACGGCTGGCGCCTCCGCGGAGTATGCCTGTATCCTCGGCATGAGCGAGGTGGAGAGGGGCGTCGTCACTCTGAAGGATCTTAAAGAGGGCGTGCAGGAAGAGCTGACGGTGGAGCAGATCGTCAATAAGCTTAAATAATCATAGAGAATATTTTCAGATAAAGAGGGATGACCGATGGACCGACATTATGACGCCTCCTGGCAAAGAACCATGTATTGCGGGGCTCCGCGCCTTGAGGACGCAGGAAAAGAGACTGTACTTAACGGCTGGCTCAGGTGCCGCCGCGACCTTGGTGGGATAATTTTTATCGAGCTGTGGGACAAGACGGGTGTGACGCAGGTTGTTTTTAACCCCGAGCTGAACGCCGAGGCGCACGAACGCGCGGGCGCGCTGCGCAGCGAGTATGTGCTTGCCGTGAAGGGCAGGCTGCGCCGCCGTCCCGAGGGTACGGAGAATCCCGAGCTTGCTACGGGAGCCGTCGAGCTGTTGGTCGACGACTTTATCGTGCTCGCGCCGGCGAAGCTGATACCCTTCGAGCTGGATAACGCAGACAGCGTCAACGAAGATCTGCGCATGAAGTACCGCTATCTTGATCTGCGCCGCGAGTCGATGCAGGCGAATCTCAGGACGCGCCACGAGGTGACGCGCTACACGCGCAATTATTTCGGCGATAACGGTTTTATCGAGGTTGAGACGCCGATGCTTACGAAGTCTACGCCGGAGGGCGCGCGCGATTATCTTGTGCCGAGCCGCGTCAACCCCGGCAAGTTCTACGCGCTGCCGCAGTCGCCGCAGCTTTTCAAGCAGCTGCTGATGGTCAGCGGCTGTGACCGCTATATGCAGATCGTCAAGTGTTTCCGCGATGAGGATCTGCGCGCCGACCGGCAGCCGGAGTTCACGCAGATAGACCTTGAGATGAGCTTTATCACCGAAGAGGACATTATGACGCTCGTCGAGAATTATCTCGCGGGGCTTTTCAAGGAGATCAAGGGCGTGGAGGTAAAGACGCCCTTCCTGCGCATGACCTGGGACGAAGCGATGAACAAGTACGGCATCGACAAGCCCGATATGCGTATCCCGCTGGAGATGGTGCCGCTTGAGGAGGTTTTCGCCGGCGGCGAGAATCCCTTCGCGGCGCTGGTTGCCGGCGGCGGCACGATCAAGGGGCTGCGCCTGCCCGGCGGCGCGGCGCTCTCGCGCAAGGAGCTCTCGGATCTCGAGGGACGCGCGAAGGCGCTGGGCGCGAAGGGTATGGCGAATTTCCAGGTCAAGGAGGGCGAGCTCAAGGGGCCGCTCGTGAAGTTCCTTGACGAGGGCCGTATCGCGAAGCTCAAGGAGCTTTCGGGGATCGAAAACGGCGACGCGCTCTTTATCATGGCCGACGAGAGCTGGCGCAGGGCCTGCGAGATTTTGGGGCAGATCCGCCTTGAGCTCGGACGCGAGCGCGGGCTGGTGGAGGAGGGCTTCCGCTTCCTTTGGGTGACGGAGTTCCCGCTCTTTGAATGGGACGATGAGACGGGCCGCTATACCGCCGTCCACCACCCCTTTACCGCGCCGATGAACGAGGATATGGAGTATCTGCTCAGCGAACCGGGCCGTGTGCGCTCCCGCGCCTATGACGTGGTTCTCAACGGAACGGAGCTGGGCGGCGGTTCGATAAGGATACATAACCCCGAGATGCAGCAGAAGGCCTTCCAGGCGCTGAACTTCACGCCGGAGGCGGCCAGGGAGCGTTTCGGCTTCCTGCTCGACGGCCTCAGCTACGGCACGCCGCCGCACGGCGGACTGGCCATCGGCCTTGACCGCCTCGTAATGCTGATGACGGGCAGCAAGTCGATCCGTGACGTAATGGCCTTCCCGAAGAATCAGAAGGCCCAGTGCCCGATGACGGAGGCCCCCTCCGAGGTCGAGGCTAAGCAGCTTGATGAGCTCTCGATCAAGACGATCGAACCGCTGGTTTAAGAGCGATAGAAGATAAGAAACAATCAAGCCGCCGCAGAGATGCGGCGGCTTGATTGTGTTTGTACGGCTTCTTACTGTCGCCGCTGTGCATCGCTGCCGAGGTGACAGATTATAAAATGGAATTAAGCCGGAACCCTGTCCGGCGCGGTTGGTGTCAAATTGCATTTCCCCTGGCGTTTCCCCGCGATGGTTTTTCTCCGGAGTCCTGGCCAAAGTTACGTAAAGGCCACAGGTTTGTAAAAATTCTTCTTCGGTAAATATACCATATTTATTTTTTATTGGGATACATTATAATAATTAAGTAGTAACGGATAAAAATAAATTTAGTGCATGGAGGTATAATTTATGCCGAAACTTCGTTATCTTGGACACAGCGCATTTTACATTGAGGGTACGGGGCTCAAGGGGCTCATCGACCCATTTCTTACAGGCAATCCCAAAGCGGCGGCTAAAGCGGCCGATTTCACCGATATCAACGCGATCTTCCTCACCCACACGCACGGCGACCACCTGGGCGACACCGTCGAGATAGCCCTGCGCACGGGCGCGACCGTCTATACCTGCAACGAGACTGCGGCCTGGCTCACCTCCAAAGGCGTCAAGACCGAGGGGATGCATATCGGCGGACGCGCGCGGTTTCCCTTCGGCAGGGTGAAGCTCACCCCCGCCTGGCACGGCGATCCTATTATTGAGGACGGCGAGACGCGTTACGGCGGCATCGCCTGCGGCTTCGTCATTGAGGTGGACGGCAAAAGGGTCTATCACGCGGGCGACACGGGGCTGACGATGGAGATGAAGCTACTTGAGGCGGAGAAAATAGACGTCGCCTGCCTGCCGATCGGCGGCTATTTTACGATGGATATCACGGACGCGGCGCGCGCCGTCGACTTTATTCATCCGATCAAGGCGATCCCGATGCACTATGATACCTTCCCGAAGATAAAGGCCAATCCCGAGGACTTTTCAATGGCCGTCGCCGAGGCCGACCTGCTGGGGACGGAGATTGTGATTCTGGCTCCCGGCCAGACGCTCGAGTTTTAGCCGCCGCCGGCGGATCTGATCGGCGAAATAAACGCGTCAGGTTTTGCCGCGGCGGATCGTTTGATTATAAGGAGGCATACCAATGAAGGATTTTTACGAACTGGCACAGCGCCGTCAGAGCTGCCGCAACTTTAAGGATAAGGCGGTAGACGGCGAACTATTGGTGCGCTGCGTGAAAGCGGCCTCGCTTGCTCCCTCGGCCTGCAACAGCCAGCCCTGGAAGTTCGTCATCGTTACGAACGATGAGAAAAAGGGCGCGCTCGCGAAGCTGGTGCAGGAGATCGGACTCAATAAATGGGCGGAGGCGGCTCCGGCATTTATCGTCGTCGCCGAAGAGGCGGCGCCGGTACTGATGCCGATCGTCGTCGAACATTACGACTCGAAGCGCTACTCCGAGGGAGACGTTGGCATGGCGACGGCCTATCTCATTCTTGAGGCGGCGGAACAGGGGCTTGGCTGCTGCATCATCGGCACCTTCAACGACGCCGATGTTAAAGCTCTGCTGGGGCTGCCGGAGGGCGACACCGTGCGCGCGGTCGTGGCGCTCGGATATGCGGCGGACGAGTCCGTGCGTCAGAAGAAACGCAAGGATGTCAGCGAGATCGCGAAGATCATCGACTGACGGACCGCGTGGTTGGTAGGTAAAAGTTTAAGAGGGGGATTTTTCCTCTCTTTTTTTTGTCCGCGCGCGGCGGGTGCAATATCGTTCAAGAAAGGCGGCGGCGCGTGTGGTAGTATGACAGCGGCAGGGAGGGATGCGTATCATGGCGGCCGAGGGAGAAGAGCGCCGCGTCTATTACGACGGCGATTTAGAGATCGAGGCGTACAGGCTCAGCGGGATAGTGCAGAAGTTTCCGAATCACTTTCACGACTGTTATGTGATCGGGCTGATGATTGGCGGCAGACGCCATCTCTGGTGCCGCGGCGCCGAGTACGACCTGTCGGCGGGGGATATCGTCCTCTTTAACCCGCGCGACAACCATTGCTGCTCGCCGATTGGCGGGGAGGCTCTCGATTACCGTGCCGTGAATATCGGGCCGCAGGTGCTTTCACGGCTGCTGCGAGAAACGGGGCTTGGCGCTGAGGAGCTCTGTTTTGCGAAAAACGTGCTCTTTCAGAGCGATATTGCCCAGCCGCTGGCGGCTCTCTACGACGCCGTGGCGGAGCGCGCTCCGAAAATGGAGCGCGAGGAGGCGCTCTTTTTTCTGCTTGAACAGCTTATCGATGAGTGCGCCGCGCCGCGAAGCGAAAGCGGCGGCGATGAGCGGATAAGGCTGGCCTGTGGCTATCTGGAAGAGCATTTCGCTGAAAATGTCGCCCTCGGCGACCTCACGGCGCTGACCGGATACGGCAAGTCTTACCTCATACGTTCGTTTACTAAGGAGACGGGACTCTCTCCATACCGCTACCTCCAGACCGTACGGCTCGGCAGGGCTAAGCGTTTTCTCGAAAGCGGCGTGCCGCCCGTCGAGGCCGCCGACCTGGCGGGCTTTGCCGATCAGAGCCATTTTACCAATTTTTTTAAAGAATTTACCGGCGTGACGCCAAAACAATATCAGCGGATATTTTGTTCCGGCGTCGCCCCGTCAAAGGGAGATGCGTGACTCAACTATGGAAGTTCAGAATGAAAAATGCGTGATGGTGATAGACGAGGAGCTGCCTCTGGGGCTCATCGCAAACACCGCGGGGATCATCGGCATCACGCTGGGAAGACACCGGCCTGAGACCGTCGGCCCAGATGTGCTCGATAAGAGCGGTCGGGCGCACCTTGGCGTGATTGAGTTTCCCGTGCCGATACTGCGCGCCGGTAAGGAAAAACTGCGCGCCATAAGAGCCAGACTATACGAACCGGAATTTTCCGCGCTGCTGACGGTGGATTTTTCCGACGTCGCTCAGAGCTGCAAAAATTACGAAGAATACATCGAGAAATCCGCCGCCGTGGAGGAGGACGAACTCCATTATTTCGGGATCGGGATATGCGGCGCGAAAAAACTCGTCAACAGACTGACCGGCGACCTGCCTTTGCTTAGGTAATATCCATACTGTAAAAATTCCGCCATATCATTCGCCTTCGGCTCTTTTTAAATGTAATAATTAGTGTTACAATAGTTATGAAACAATAATTATTACGATTTAGGGAGGGCCAATGAGAAAGAGTATATTTCAGCTTTTGGTATTTTCGTTGATATTGGTCGTCGGCGCGGCGGTTTTTACGCTGCGCGCGGCTGAATCCAGGGAAGATAATGGAAAGACTCATTCAAAGGAGGCGCGGATGACAGTGGTAAAAGATCCAACATATACGAAAAAGGCGGGAGAAGAGGTTATCTACCTCGCGGGAGGATGCTTCTGGGGGCTTGAGAAATACATGGAGGGCATACCAGGAGTGATCGACGCCGTATCCGGATACGCGAACGGCAGGACGGACGACGAGGTGAATTACAGGCAGGTCTGCACCGGCACGACCGGCTATAAGGAGACGGTGCGCGTCGTTTACGACCCGAAGAGGGTATCGCTTGAGACGCTGCTCTTCGCCTTCTTTAAGATAATCGACCCCAGCGTTCGGGACAGCCAGGGAAACGACGTCGGCACGCAGTACCAGACGGGTGTCTTCTATGCGGACGACGCCTCGGAGGCCGTCGTCCGGCGTGTCGCCGATATCGAGAAAGGACGCGCGGAGGAGGGTTTCTATGTGCTTATCGAGCCGCTGCGGATCTTTCACCGGGCGGAGGAGTATCATCAGGACTATCTTACGAAAAATCCCGGCGGGTACTGCCACATCACGCGTGAGGAGATGGATGAGGCGAAGGATATCAAAGTCGACGCTGCCCCGTACCGTAAGCCGTCGGACGACGAGCTGAAAAACAGGCTGACGGAGAGGCAGTACGCGGTCACCCAGAAAAGCGCCACCGAACCGCCCTTCGACAACGAGTATTATAATAACGAAGAGCGCGGCATCTATGTTGACGTCGTGACGGGAGAGCCGCTCTTCTCCTCAAAGGACAAGTACGGCAGCTCCTGCGGCTGGCCGGCCTTTACGAAGGGCATCGACGACGGCGCGATGATCTATAAAGAGGACGGCTCATTCGGCATGCGCCGTACCGAGGTGCGCAGCCGCGCGGGAGATTCACACCTTGGCCACGTCTTTACCGGTGACCGCGAGTCGCCGAACGGCACGCGCTACTGCATAAACAGCGCCGCCCTGCGTTTCATTCCCTACGAAGATATGGACAAAGAGGGATACGGCGAATTTAAGAAGTATGTGGAATAGATGACAGCGGGGCCGGAGAGTATCCTGGCCCCGCTGTTTTTGTCCGACCGTGATGCCTTACAGGCGGTTATACGATAAAATTATCGCCGGCCAGTAGTTTTTCACAACTGTGTCTGCAATTCTATCAACACTAACTGCCTGTTGTCGGTTCTTCGCTAATGTTGCAGGTAATCTCATTCTGCCTCTGCCGGTTGTATATTTCGTCAGGGTTTTTGTATGGTTATCGCAAAGCCCCTAATATCGTTTAACTAGACATTATGTGGCAGCGGGCTAATTTCTTTCCCTTCTTTATTCCTTATATAATATGGCGTATCAAGGCCGGCCCCATTGGATGTTTGCCTAGGCTTCTGCTTTGTCACGGTTTCTCCTTAGACAGAAATTCCTGGTAACGCATGAACTTTATCACTTCATCGCGTTTGGCTGGATCGAGCGAGTTGAAGAGATTGAGAAAAATATCATCCATTTTAGCCTGCGCCGTCTTTACTTGTGTTTTATCGTCGGGGTCAGTCAATCCAATTAAGAGATAATCCGTCGACACATGGAACGTTTCGGATAGGTAAATGATATTGTCGACGGTAGGTGCATTTTCGTCATTTTCCCACGAAGAAATTGTGACTCGCGAAACGCCAAGCAATTCAGCGAGTTTTTCCTGAGTGATCCTATTGAGTTTACGTACTTCCCTTATCCTGTCTCCTATTGTCAAAAGCTTCTCACCTCTATGTAAGAAATACCTTACAGAGAGGAGTCTTCGCTGTCTGTAATATAATACCTACAAAATAATGTAGTAAATTATTGACAAAAGGCAGGATTTATCTGATAATGCAGATTAATATATGATGGTAGGCACATCGGTAATATTGCTTGAATAATAAGTTGTTCTTTAAAAAGGGGCGTATTTTCATGGACAAGGAAACATATCCAGTCATGCGCAATGATTTTGACGGCTGGCGCGATGACTCGGAGATAGATTTGGTCGATATCATCGATTCTTTGTGGAAGCATAAAAAGCTGATCGCGGCCTTTGTGGCGGTCTGTCTCATCTGTGCTTCCGCCTACCTGACGGTGACGCCGCGATCCTATGAAAGCCGCACGACCCTGCTCTTTCTGCCTCCTATACCCTCCGAGATAGATACGGAGGGCCGCGGCGGCGTCATGCTCACCCCCGATACCTATATTACGCTTGCGACGGCGGAGGATCTGCTGGACGACGTGATAAACTTGGCCTACGCCGACGAAAAGACGGAATACCGGCCTACGACGGACGACATGCGCCGTAAAATGAAGGTCCAGCTGGCGAAATCTGCGGAATCCGCCAAGGAAATACCCAATCAGATGACCATGACAGTATCCTTAAAAGATAAAGACCCTAAAAAGGCGATGAATGCGCTGAACATCTGGAGTTCGCTCTTTATCAAACGCAACGCCCAGCACTTTGTCGACCGTGCCGGTTCTTCTTTTGAATTCATCGGCGAATCGGTAAAGACTGTAAAAACTGATCTGGAAAAGACCGAAGACAGGCTGCTCGCCGCCCAGAGGGCCGACTCCATCCCCATGCTCAAAGCTCAGCTGCAGACGACGGAAAAGCTCTATTCCGAATTTCTCTCCCAATACAACAAAGACGTAGTCGCGCTTCCGCCGCTTGTGGCGAAGGCAAAGGCCGCGGAGAAGCTGCTCTCTTTGGAGAGTGAAACCAAATCTTTATCCAAAGGGATGAGCAAGGAGGCGCTTTGGAATTTTCTCTCTAAGAGCCTCAGCGATTCCGAACTTAAGAGTCTGCGGGAGCTAAATATAGAGGAAGAGCTTCTGAATAATCAGTATTCATATCTCAAGACAGTTTTAGCGAATACCCAGCTGGAGATATCATCGCTTAACGCCTCAATAAAAGACTTGAAAGCGAAGACTTCCAGTCTGAAAAAAGAACACGCTGCGATGTATGCGAAGTTACTTGGGATGGAGACAGAGGTCGCGCGCCTGCAGCGCGAAAAAACGACGCTGCAGGAATCGTATGTAGACCTCTCTAAGAAATACCAGCTCTCGCGCATTACCACCGTGGAGGCGACCGACCCGATCAAAATCGTGGAAAAGCCGATCCTGTCCCGCAAGCCCGTATCGCGCGGCGGATTGAAGATACTTTGCCTGGCCGGACTGTTGGGGCTCTTTATGGGCATTACAGCATCCCTGCTTATGGAGATGATCTCCAGGAAACGGGAACAGGAGGCGTAGCTTTTACCGCTGCCTCGCCGCCATTTTATCTCTTTTCTGCCGTGCCTAAAGTTATAGGCAAAATCGCCTAAATCGGCGGCGGGAGTCAATGGTGTTGTAAACACTATCCCTGGCCTCTTGCCGCTGTCTCTCTATTGTGCTAAGATTCACCTGTGGCTGAATTTTAAATAAAAATCGTTCTGAATTGACGATGATTCGTTCGGAGTCGGAAGGCGTAGCATAAAAAGAGATGGGGTCCCCAGAGGTCGCCATTGTCTCCTTTCGTCCGGCGGGCGGAGGGTTTTTTTATTCTGAGGGGTGTGGAAGATGATAAAGATCGCGATTTACGGCAAGGGCGGCATCGGGAAGTCTACGACGGCTTCGAATATAGCGGCGGCCTTTGCGCAGTCCGGCATGCGCGTGATGCAGATCGGCTGTGATCCGAAGGCCGATTCGACGGTGAATCTGCGCGGCGGCGGGGCGGTGCCGACGGTGCTTGAGCTGATCAAGAAAAAAGGGGAGGCCCTCACGCTGGAGGAGATGGTGACTCCGGGTTTCGCGGGCGTGCTCTGCGCCGAAGCTGGCGGCCCCGCGCCGGGGCTGGGCTGTGCCGGGCGCGGTATCATCGCCGCGATGGAAAAGCTGAAGGAGAGGCGCGCCTTTGAGATCTATCAGCCCGACGCGGTGATCTATGATGTACTTGGCGACGTGGTCTGCGGCGGTTTCGCGATACCGATCCGCGAGGGCTACGCGGAAAAGGTATTCGTCGTCACCTCCGGCGAGAATATGGCGATCCACGCGGCGGCCAACATAGCCGCGGCGGTGGCGAACTTCCGTTCACGCGGTTACGCGACTCTCGGCGGCGTGATCCTCAACCGCCGCAATGTGCCGCGCGAGGAGGAGAAGGTGGCGGAGCTTGCCGCCGACGTCGAGTCGCGGGTGGTTGGCGCGCTCAGCTTCAGCCCCGTCGTCCAGCAGGCGGAGGAACGCTGTCAGACGGTGCTGGAGGCCTTTCCGGACAGTCCGATGGCGGAAGAGTACCGAGAGCTTGCGCGGCGTGTTTTCGCCGCCTGCGGCGAGTAAAGATGATAGACCTTCACAATACCGACTGGAGCGGGGCCTCTGTAAAGATAAAAGACGCGGCCTCCCTTACTCCCTATGAGTATGGCGTCGAATACGGCTCGCCGGCGCGCGGCCTGTGGAACATCGTTCACACGGGAATGCTGTTGCCGGAGAGCCACCAGATATTCGTCTGCGCTCAGGGCTGCCTGCGCGGCGTAGTGCTGACGGCGGCGGAAATGGGGGCGCAGGACCGCTTTTCGACGATCGCCGTCTGCGAGAACAACGTCCTTGACGGCGATATGGAGGCCCTGATCATCGACGGGGTGACCGACGTGCTCCGCAAACTGCCGAAGCTGCCGAAGGCGGTGCTTGTCTTTACGAGCTGTGTGCACCACTTTATGGGCTGTGACCTCGATTATGTCTACGCGAAGCTGCGCGAGCGTTTCCCGCAGCTCTTTTTCACCGATTGCTATATGTACCCGATAATGCGTAAGACGAAGACGCCGCCGGACCCGATGGTGCGCATGCGTCTTTACAGTTTTCTCACGCGGCAGAACATCTGCGACGAGAAGTGCGTCAACATAATCGGCAACAACTACCCGACGGAGGATTCCGCGGATTTCGTGCGCATGCTGCGCGGCGCGGGCTTTGAGCTGCGCGATATTACACGCTGCCGCTCCTTCCGTGAATATCAGAGGATGGCGCACAGCAGGCTTAATATTGCCTACATGCCGCCCGCGATCCCCGCGGTGCGCGACCTGAAAGAAAGGGCGGCGATTGATTACCTCTATCTGCCGCTGAGTTACGATTATAAAGAGATCAGGGAGAACCTCGAAAGGCTTGCCGACTGCCTTGACATCCCGATGATAGATACGGCGCTGCTCGAGGCGGAGGCGGAACGCGCGGTATCGACCGCCGCGAGGCTTCTCGGCGAGACACCGGTGACGATAGACTATACGGCGACGCCGCGCCCCCTGGGACTTGCGGAGCTGCTGCTTGAGCACGGCGTCAGAGTGCGCACCGTCTACGCCGACGTCTTCATACCGGAAGAGCGTCCGGTCTTTGAGCGGCTGCGGGAGAGGTATCCCGAGCTTGAGCTCTGCGCGACGGTGCATCCGAAGATGGTGCTGCGCGCCGGCGGCGCGCGCGCTGCCGCGGCGGAGGCCGGCGGTGAGCCGGAAAAGGTCGTCGCCATCGGTCAGAAGGCGGCCTATTTCTGCGATACCCCCTATTTTGTCAATATGCTTGAGGGCGGCGGCTTTTGGGGGTTCGACGGGATCGTCCATCTCGCGGAGGCTGTCTGCGACGCGGTGATCAATGAAAAGGACACTAAAAAGATAATCCAGATAAAGGGATGGGGGTGCTGCTGTTGAGGCAGACATGCGCGATTCTCTCCACCTATACCGCCGACGTTTCGGGCGTCTGTTCGGCGCTCTATGAGATGGGCGGCATGACGGTGATGCACGACGCCTCCGGCTGCAATTCGACCTATAACACGCACGACGAGCCGCGCTGGTATGACATACCTTCGTTGGTATTCATCTCGGCGCTCGCCGAGGTTGAGGCGCTGATGGGCGACGAGGAAAAGTTGATCGGCGACGTCTGCCGCGCCGCGGAAGAGCTGCGGCCGCGCTTCATCGCGCTTGCAGGAACGCCGATACCGATGATGATGGGCACCGATTTCAAGGGAATCGCCCGCGTCATCGAGGAACGCACCGGCATTCCGACCTTTGGCTTCGCCACCAATGGAATGAACTCATATAATGTCGGCGCGGGGATGGCCCTCGCCGCCGTCGCGCGCCGCTTTTGCGATCCCGGGCTGACGCCGCCGCCGCTGGCGGAGGGCGAACGCCCCTCGGTCAATCTGCTCGGCGTGACGCCGCTCGACTTTTCCGTGCGCGCTGCCCCCCGTTCCGGCGAAGCCGGGACATTAAAGATTTCCCAAGGGGGCAAGCCTGCGGGTGCGTCTGCCGTGTGCGGCAATGTCGAGGCTATGAAAATGGT
This sequence comes from Cloacibacillus porcorum, assembly GCF_001701045.1. Lineage (GTDB taxonomy): Bacteria > Synergistota > Synergistia > Synergistales > Synergistaceae > Cloacibacillus > Cloacibacillus porcorum. The sequence goes on along the minus strand of NZ_CP016757.1, from coordinate 2,650,967 downwards.
ATTTGAGGATGCCGGTTTTCATGTCAACAGTTGCTGGGCGATGGGCAGTCCGTGGGAGGAACTTATGAACGCGGGCCGCGCCCACGTCAACGTCGTCGTCTCATCCTGCGGCGCGCCTTTGGCCGAGGCGCTGCGCGAGATATACGGCACCCCCTCGGTCACCGGCCTGCCGGTAGGCGATTCGGTGGCGCGCGAGCTCTTTTCGCTCATAGATGAGGCGGCGCAAAGGGGCGGCGGGTTATCGCTGCCGCTGCCGATAACGGAGCCGGGCGGCAAGGTCTTCGTGATCGGGGAGCCGGTGCAGAGCGCCTCTATTGCCCGCGCGCTGGAACGCGACTACGCGATGCGCAACGTCCGTATGCTCGCGCCGCTCGATTCCCCTGACGAGGACGAGGTCTTTCGCGCGCTGCGCGAGGCGCGGCTCGTGATCGCCGATCCGCTCTATAAACCGGCGCTGCCGAAGCACTACTGCCGCTTCATCGCGCTGCCGCACGAGGGCTATTCGGGGCGCATATTCAGAGATAATATCCCGCTCATAATGGGCGGAGAGTTTAACAGGTGGATAGAGAGGGAGCTTGCGTTATGAAAATCTTTGCCGCGCTGCTGATGGGCGCGATGATACTGGCGAACTGCGCCGGTGCGGAGGCCGCGCGCGTGATAACGGATGAAAACGGCGACAGGGTCGCGCTGCCGGAGAAGATCGAGCGTATCGCGGTGGTCGGCATACTGCCGTTCCCATCGGTGGTGACGGTCTTTCTCGGTTCGGCTGAGAAACTGGTGGGCATTCCCCCCGCGTCGATGGGCGCTGCGAAGGCCGGCTTGCTCGGCGAGCTCTTTCCCGAAATATTGAAGGCGCGCACGGAATACACCGCGGGGCTCGACCTCAACATCGAGGAGCTGATGAAGCTGCGCCCCGACCTCGTATTTTACCTCGCTGGCAGCAAAGAGATGGGAAAGATGATAAAGAACGCCGGAATACCGGCGGTGGCGATCTCGCCGACGAAGTGGAATTACGACGTGCTGCGGACCTATGACGAATGGATAAAGACGCTGAGCCAGATATTCCCCGAGAGCGCGAAGAGCAAAGAGGTCTCTGCCTACAGTAAAAAGGTCTACGCCGACATTCAGAAGAAAGTTGAAAAAATAAAGCCGGAGGAGCGTAAAAAGGTGCTCTTCCTCTTCCAGTACGACGACAAGCGTATGGTGACCTCGGGCCGGAGCTTCTTCGGCCAGTACTGGTGCGATGCGGTGGGGGCGAAGAACGCCGCGGAGGAGGTGCCGGCCGACAACTCCAACGCCATGATCACAATGGAGCAGGTCTACAAATGGAACCCGGACGTCATCTTCATCACCAACTTTACCCCCGCGCTGCCGGACGACCTCTATAAGAACAGGATCGGCGGCCACAACTGGGACAACGTGAAGGCGGTGAAGGAGCGCGCCGTCTACAAGATGCCGCTGGGGACGTACAGGAGCTACACTCCCGGCGCCGACACTCCCGTGACGCTGATGTGGATGGCGCAGAAGGTCTATCCGGCCCTCTTCAAGAATATCGACATGAAAAAAGAGGTCCGTGACTACTATAAGAGGCTCTACGGCATTACGCTCAGCGAAACGCAGATAAAACAGATGTACAACCAGGGACGCGCCTCCGCCGCCGGTTTCACCAAGTAGCCGATGAAGGGAAGAACGGCGCTTATCGCATTTACGGCGGCGCTTCTTGTTGCCGCCCCGCTGGCAGCGGTCACCGTCGGGAGATTTCCCCTCTCTATCGGAGAGACCCTTTCCGTGCTCTGCCCCTGGCTGGGCGCCGGAGAGCCGCCGCAGATGGTGCGCGACGTGATAATCAATATCCGCCTGCCGCGTATACTGCTCGCCATGCTCGCCGGCGCGGGGCTCGGCGTCGCGGGCGGCGCCTTTCAGGCGCTATTTTCCAACCCGCTGGCGACGCCCGATACGCTGGGTGTCGCGACTGGCGCCTCTTTCGGCGCGGTTTTGGGCATATTGATGGGGCTGCCCTCGTTCCTCGTGCAGCTTTTTGCGCTTGCCGCGGGAATCGCCGCTGTGGCGCTCGTCGTCTTTGTGAGCCGCGTGCGCGGCTCCTCCTCGGTGATCATGATGATACTGGCGGGCATGGTCGTCAGCGCGCTCTTTTCCGCGCTTGTATCGCTTGTGAAATACGCCGCCGATCCGCAGGATGTGCTGCCGTCGATAACCTTCTGGCTGATGGGCAGCCTGTCGGGAACGACGCGCGCGAGCCTCGCGATGGGCGCGCCGCTGATCGCCGCCGGAATGGCGCTGATCTGGCTCTTCCGCTGGAAGCTCAACGCGATGACGCTCAGCGAGGATGAGGCGACATCACTGGGAATAAACGTAAAGCGCGTCAGGCTGCTTGTGATAACTGGCGCGGCGATGATCACGGCCTCCGTCGTCTCGATGTGCGGCCTCATCGGCTGGGTGGGGCTGCTCATCCCGCACGCGGCGCGTATGATCTTCGGAAACGACAACCGCAGCGTAGTCCCCGCGAGCATGGCGCTGGGGGCGCTCTTTATGCTTGCGATAGACACCGCGGCGCGCAGCATTACCGCCTCCGAGATACCGGCTTCGATATTGACTGCCGTCATCGGCGCGCCGTTCTTTATCGTCCTGCTGCGAAAGACGGGGGGAATAAGGGCATGAAGATGTACAGCGCCTCCGAATGCCCGCGCGGAGGAAATTCCGCGCAGGCGGTCAACAGCGCCGCGCAGTTCGAGGTGCGCGGCGGCTGCTTCAGCTACTCCGCGGGAGAGGAAAACCTCTGCGACATAAATTTCAGCGTCAGTGAGCCGGACATCCTCTGTATCCTCGGGGCCAACGGCGCGGGAAAGACGACGCTCATGAAATGCATGCTGGGACTGCGTCCGTGGAGCGCGGGCGCCTCGTACCTCGACGGCGTCGATATAAAAAGGCTGCGGCCGAAGGAGTTCTGGCGCCGTGTCGGCTATGTGCCGCAGGCGAAACTCTCCTCCTTTGTCTACACCGTGCGCGAAATGGTGCTGCTGGGCCGCAGCGCGCACATGAACGAGCTTTCGATGCCGAAAGAGCGCGACGAGCGCGCCGCGGACGAGGCGCTTGCGCTGGTTGGTATCGCACATCTGCGGGACAAGCTGTGCAGTAAAATAAGCGGCGGCGAATACCAGTTGGCGCTCATCGCGCGCGCTCTCGCCGCGGAACCCTCGCTTCTGGTGCTCGACGAGCCGGAGTCGAATCTGGACTTTAAGAACCAGCGGCGGGTGCTTTCGACGATCTCGACGCTCTGCAAAGAGCGCGGCATCGCGGCGGTGATCAACACCCACTACCCGGAACACGCGATGGACATATCGCAGCGCGCGCTGCTGCTGATGCCGGACAAAAGCGCGGTCTTCGGCGGCACGGTAAACGTGCTCACTGAGGAAAACCTCAGGCGCGCCTTTGAGATACCGGTACACATACACCGCTTCAAAGTGGGGAAGCGTGATTACGCGAGCATCCTGCCCCTGGGCGAGAGCGAGATAAAACAGACGGAGAGGCTGATAGAGATGGAGACGAGAATAGCGCAGATCGGAATAATCGTGGAGGACCCCGCGGCGGCGGAAAACATCAACCGGCTGCTGCACGAATACAGCGACTGTATCATCGGCCGTATGGGGATGCCGTACAGGGAGCGCAACATATCGATCATCAGCGTGATAATCGACGCGCCGAACGAAAAAATAAGCGCCCTCTCGGGAAAACTCGGCATGTTCCCCGGAGTGAGCGCGAAGACAGTATATTCAAAAATCTAGGAAAATCACTGCCCTATAATGTTTATCCTGCCGTCCGTCGTTATATCGGCCTGCCGCCGCAGCACTTTCTCCAGATAATCGTCGAAGCAGGCGAGAGCCGCTTTACCGATGGGGGCGGACGAGAGCGCGTTCCAGTATTTCGCGGTATAGTCGAGAGTCGCGACGGAATATATTTTGCCGTCCTCAAGCGGAAGCCAGCCCCGCGACGAATCTACCATGATGTTTTTTACGCGGCGGCCGTCAGCGGTCATACGGCGGCTCTCCACGACGGCGGCCGGTTCGCCGAGGTCGATGTCGAAGCGCAGCCCTGCCACCTGTAAGAACTCTCCCGTCGACATGCGGCGCGCCGGGTCGTAACCGTCGTTCCGTCCCCTGAGCGCGGAGGCCGCCGCCTCCAGCTGCCTTCTGATCTCCGCGCCGCTCACGAGCAGCCGCACCGGAATGCTGTCAAATGGCATCAGGTCAAGCATGTCGCCCGCCGTGAACGGTCCCGGAGGTACTATGCGGCCGATGCGCAGCGCGCCGCCGTTTATCAGGCCGATGCGCGCCTGTCCGTTCCAGCGCAGAGCCTCGGCTGCGAGATCGCCAAGCGCGTTTTCTCCTCCGCGCATCGACTCCTTGCGTCCGTCGACGCTTTTGGCCAGGATCATCGTTGGGTCGGCGATATTAAGCGTCGCGGCGAGTTTTTTCTGTGCCTCAAGGCCGAGCGCCTCGCTCGTTTCCTCCGCCGCCGTGCCGGGCAGCACCGGCATCAGCCGCCATGACGACTTTTCGGCGACGAGCGTCCCGTCGTACACAGTAACGTCAAACCTGCCCGCATAGCGTCCGTCGAGCCCGGCCTGTCCGATAAGCGTCTGCGAGCCCTGAGGGTTCTTTACTAAAAGCCTCTCCTTTATGGCGTCGTGCGAGTGGCCGCCGACGATCACGTCGATGCCAGGCACCGATGCCGCGAGCTTTTTGTCCAAGTCAAGGCCGATGTGATTCAGCGCCACCACCGCGTCGACGCCCTGTGCGCGGAGTTCCCGCACGCACTCCGCCGCTTTTTTGAAAATATCCTTCTCAATATCGAAGCCGCCGGGGTCGGAGATGATCGCCTTGAGGTCCGGTGTTACGAGGCCGAATACCCCGACGCTTACATCACCCTTTTTGATTACCATTAGCTTTGGATAATAACTGTCAATCTCTGGCTCGCTAAAGAGGATATTCGAGGCGAGGACGGGAAATTTAAGCTCCGGTCCCAATTTCGCGAGCGTCCGGACGCCGCCGTCGAAGTCGTGGTTGCCGAGCACCCCCGCGTCGAATCCCAGCGCCGCCAGCGAGCCATACTCGGCGTGGCCGTTTTGCAGGCTGCCCTTCTTGCCGAGCATGATATCGCCGCCCTCAAAGAGAAATATGGGGGACTGGGAGGTCTCTTTGAGAGCCGCTCTTTCATCGGCCACGAGCCGCAGCGCGCGGGAGAGGCCGCCGACGGCCTCAGCCTTGACGGCTCCCGCGGGCAGCCCCGCCTCCGCCGCCTCATAGTAGGGCAGGATGTAACTGTGGGGATCGTTTATCATCAGGATGTGAAAGCTCTTTTCCGCCGCCGGCGCCGGTAAAGCGACGGCAAGCAGGAACAACAGGGCGAACAGAGAGCTTTTCAATCGTTTATAATCCATCGTATCTCCTCCAAAATTTCTTTACCGCGGCGAGTGGTTCCGCTGCGCGCCGCCACTATATTTTAGGTAAATACGCCGCCGCTTACAAGCAGGCGGACGCGTTAATAGAGGTCGGAGGCTAAAACAACAAATCGGCGCGAATAAGCACCGTATGCGTCATAAAACGGGCCCCCCGAATCCTCACCGTATGAAGATACGGCTCCGGTATCTGGGTCCCCATTTTATTTAGCAACTCGCACTTCTAAACGCCGATTTAGCTTCGGATAGGAAAAGAGGTAAATTGCGGTTTAGCTTTTGACTTTGCCCTTAAAGGCGCCCTCTGTGAGGGAGCTGGCTCGGCGGTGTTTTTCCGCCGAGACTGAGGGAGAGTTGACCTTCGGTTCTCCCGCGGCCTTTGCCGCGGACTCTGTTTGACGCGGTTTCCGCGCCAAACAGAGCAACACTCCTTCCGTCAGCCGCAAAAAGCAGGCGGCCGACACCTCCCTCGGAGAGGGAGGCTGTAAGGGTAAAGTCAAAAGAAAGGTTAAATCGCTATTTATATCCTTTTCGGCTTTACTTATGCGTTTGCCCTGCACTTACAATAGATACGGTTGACTAGAGTAAACTCTAACCGATATACTAGCCAACATGTTTAGAATGATACCGTTGATCCTGTTTATATATGTCTGGCTCCGCCTCGTTTTGCCGCTTCCGCTCAGCGTTTATACCAAGGCGGCGTTAGCGGCCCTGCTGTGCGCGGCGTCGCTCAAGCAGCAGTTCTTTGCCGCTGTCGGCGGCAATTTCTTTTCTCCTGAGCTGCCCCGGTGGCTCATCGAGCTTTACGGCGTCGCCTTCGGCGCGCTCTTTCTGCTCTTTATCTTTACGCTGCTGAAAGATCTTCTGCTGATAGTTCTCGCCGCAGCGAGACTATTTTCTCCCTCGGCGCCGCATATCTCCCTCACGGTGGGGATGGCCCTGATATTCGCCGCCGCCGCTGTTTCGGTCTCGGTCTACGGCACATACGAGGCGCAGAGGCTGCCGCGGATACATGAGATGGAGGTATCGCTGCCTAAGCTGCCGCCGGAGTTCAGCGGCTTCAAGGCAGTGCTGCTCAGCGACATACACATAAGCGCCTCCCGCCGCGCCGATTATGCAGAGGCGCTTGTGAAAAGAGTTAACGCTCTCTCGCCGGACCTGATCCTCATAACGGGAGACTTTATCGACGGTCTGGTCAGCGAAAGGAGCGCCGATATCGCGCCGCTCGCGGGGCTGTCCGCGCCATACGGCGTCTGCGGCGTACTGGGGAACCATGAATATTACTTCAACGCTAAAGAATGGAAGGATTTTCTCGAAGGCTCACTGGGGATAAAGATACTTCTCAACGAGCACCGCCTGATAGAGCGCGGCGGCAAAAATATCGCCGTCGCGGGAGTCGCCGACCTCGCGGCGCTGCGTTTTGCGAACGCCGAGGCGCCCGATGTGAAAAAGGCTCTTGCCGGTGTGGCTGCCGGGGTGCCCAAAATAATTCTCGACCACCAGCCGGGCGCGGCGAAGAGAAACGCGGCGGCGGGAGCCGACCTTCAGCTCTCCGGCCATACCCACGGCGGCATGGTTCCGGGCCTCTCGCAGCTCGTGAAAAAATTCAACGGCGGCTATGTCAACGGCTGGTACGAGGTGGACGGCATGAAGCTCTACGTCTCTCCTGGCACGGGTATCTGGAACGGCTTCCTGACGCGTCTCGGAGTGCCGGCGGAGATAACGGTGATGAATCTCTCCGCCTCCGACTAAGATACATTTTGAGAGAAATCCATAATCATAAGATGGCGGAGAATGGCATGATAAAACTTAACGAGGCGGATATTGAGCTCCTGAAAATGGCGCGCGAGGCGATAACGGCAAACTATGACCACGGCGGATACCGCCACACCGTCGGCGCGGCGGTACGCTGCCCTGACGGTAAGATATATGTCGGTGTCAACGTCTATTCTCTGCACGGCGCCTGCGCGGAACAGGTGGCTATCGGTACGGCGATAACCGCGGGGGAGCGCCTGTTTGAGACGATAGTCGCGGTGCGCGGTGAGCGCGGTGAAGAGATAATCCCGCCATGCGGCAACTGCCGTCAGATACTTTCGGACTACATGCCCGAGTGTCAGGTCATCCTGATGGGAGAGGATGCCCCCTTCAAAATAGGCGCAAAAGAACTGCTCCCGTACGCGGCACACGTGGAATACTGACATACGCGCGAATGGCCGTAACTTAGCCGCCCCGCGGATGATACTCCTTATCCTTCCAGTACCACCATTTTAGCTTTTCCGGGTCACGCTCTTTGTTTTCCGCGTAATAGACGGCGAGCCGGAAGACATAGAGTACGCAGGGATCGTCGCGGAAACCCTTAAAGAGGCAGTCCCGCTCAAAGAGCGCCTCCGGCTCCTTGCCTATCAGCTCTTCGACGGAGCTGATGCCGATGTTCATAAGATGACGCTCCATATTCTCCCCGATGCCGGGAATTTTTCTTAGATCGCTTTTCATTGTTTTTACGGCTCCTGTTTGTCCGGCCGGTTGGGTCTTCTTTTGATTTGCAGCAGCCTGATGAGATCGGGAAAGAGGGACTCATCCGCCGGTTCGAACATCATCCATTTCCCGTCGTGATAGGTTTTCGCGCCGTCATACATCTCCCGCGTCTTTTGGGAGAAAGTCTCCCTCTCAGACTCGAACTTCGCTCTCTCCGTCCGGCCGAATATCACCATGAAGCCGACGGCCTTTTCTTTCGCGTATAGTGAGCAGAGAGTCTTTCCGCCGCGGCGGTATTTATATTCATAGAGCCACAGCCGGCCGCCGCCGTTCCAGCTTCCGGTCATGTCGTAACTGGCCTCTATCATGGAACGGAGCCCTTTCCATACTGCAAAGAGCCCTTCGCCGACGAGGGCGCGCAGCTCTTCATCAGAGGGTATTTTTTCAAACATTGGCCGCCGCCTTCTCTCCGCGGGGACTCCCGCCGGTGAATTTTTATACACTATCATTGTATCATGACAGGGATATGGAATAGTAAGCGTCCGCCGCCGCGAAAGGAGCAAAATAATCCGCAGGATATGGATATATTGCTGACAAAACAACCGGCCATAGTGTAGAATAACAGGACAAAAGAATATTGTAACGGAATACAGTCAGGGAATCCGGTGAGAATCCGGAACAACCCCGTTGCTGTAACTGGGACGAAAGCGCACCGTGCCACTGCCGAAGGCGGGAAGGCGCGCCGGTAGGATGATCAGGAGTCAGAATATCTGCCGTATCCGTATGAGTTGCAGCTTGCGAGGGCGAGTAGCAGCGTCTGCTTGGTGTATATGGCAGAGGCTCCGTCTTTGGGGCCTCTGCCTTTTTGTTTTTGTTTGTAAAAATTTAACAGAGGGAGTGTTTTTATGTATCATCTGTGGAGGAAAACAGCGGCTGTTTTCTTGTTCTCGTCATTGCTTGCCCTGCCGGCGTTCGCGGCGGAGAAGGCAGTCAGCGCCGACGTGGCGGAGGTCGCCGCGGTGGAGGTCACCGGTTCGCGCCTTGCGGAATCGACGGCGGACGTACCGGCGCAGACCTACGTCATCACGCGCGAGGATATCGACAACAGCGCCGCGCGCGACGTACAGGATGTGCTGTCGAAGGTGCCGGGCGTCAACGGACTTTTGAACAGCGCTTCGATGGCGCAGGATAAGTATGTCAGTGTTCGTGGGCTAACGTCGGAAGTCTTGCTACTTGTTGATGGTGTCCCTTACATGGGGACTAATTATGGAACAGGGGCGATGGGGAACCCTTTTGATTTACGTAGCGTATCTTTGACAGATGTAGAACGTATCGAGATAGTAAAAGGTGCGGGCTCCGCAATTTATGGCTCAAACGCTGCTGGTGGTGTCATTAATATAATCACGCGTAAGCCAACAGATAAGTCTGCTGGCAGTATGACCTTGGAAGGCGGTAACAAGGAATGGTTCCGTGGCAATGTTCGCGGAACAGTGTTGCTAAGCAATGACCTTAGAGTTTTTGCCGGATATACGAGAACTCAAGAGGGTGAGACAAAGATAAAGCTTGCTGACCCAGCAAAAGGACTTTATGACTATGGGAGGGAATTTAGAGGAAATGATTATTCCTTCGGTTTCACTAAAGGTCCTTGGGCGTTCAAGGCTGAGCTTGGAGATTATAAATCTGAATGGGATAACACCTATGGTGCGAGTACAGCGAATGACAAGCAGAAAAACGAGTATAAGCGTTTTCTTTTGAATTATGCTGATGGCGTAAATACTGGCCGCCTCTATTATTATGACAATAAACGTGATTATACCTATAATTACACAGATCCTATGTCATCTATGACACATTACAGAGATAAAGTCTTCGGAGCGACTTACAATAGAAAACAGGAAATTGGTACGCTTCCGTTTGTTTTTGGCATGGATTTCAGACATGAAAATGGAAACGTCTCAGTTTCCAATTTCATCGATGATATATATGACAAAACTAGAAGCGAATATGCGCCTTATATGGAAACTTCAATTCCCATAGGTGATGCGGCGTTTGATATTGGCCTCCGATATGAATATTGGGATATCGATAGTGGAGATGATGCGCATGAATTCATACCACGGTTTTCTTTGAATTGGGCGAACAAAAACGGGTTATTGTATTATGTTACTGCTGGGCGCTATTTCTCAATGCCGAGCTTTTATCAGATATTTGGAGACGAGAGTAACTGGGTTATTGGGAACCACAACCTAAAGCCGGAAAAAGGCTGGACGTATGATATCGGAGTCAAAGACAATACAGCCATAAATCCATGGAGTTTTAATGTGTTCTATATGGATATGGAAGATAAAATCAATATGAACGACAGCTATACACAATACATCAACGTCGACGAATACCGCGCCTGGGGATTTGAGGGACAGTACAAGTGGAATTTCCATGAGAACTGGTCTTACAGGCAGGGACTATCGTATCTGCACGCGGAAGAAAAGACAGGCAGTTCTGACTGGACGCGTTCGAATATGCCGCGCTGGGATATCTCTGGAATACTGAACTTCAAGAAAGACCCCTGGAACGCCGAGCTGTCCGCCCATTACTACGGAGACCGCCAGCTTACAAACGCTGTATACGACGACGAAGATATCTTCATCGTCAACGCCGCGGTGTCATGGAAGGTGGACCGCACGACTATTAAGCTCGCCTGCGTCAACCTCTTTGACAAAGAGTTCTATCTTAACAATAACGGCTACATCAACCCGGAGCGCAGATTCATACTCTCCGCGACCTACGAGTTCTAACAGCTGTCCTTAGAGGACAAGAGTTTCCTTCCGCCTGAGGGCCCCGGCCGGCACACCCGGGGTCCTTTTTTTTATTGGAAGCGGTCAATCAGCAATTCCCTATGTTGTATACTTGTCTCAGAAAAATATAGAGCTGAGAGGTAGACGAGCTATGAACATACTTGTGATAGACGGACAGGGCGGCGGCATCGGGCGGCAGATCGTGCAGTCGGTGAGGGCGAAGATGCCGGAGGCCTCGGTGACGGCGGTGGGGACCAACAGCATCGCGGCGGCTGCGATGCTCAAGGCGGGGGCGAACCGGGCCGCGACGGGGGAAAATTCCGTCGTCGTTTGCTGCCGCGACGCTGACGTCATTATCGGCCCCGTCGCGATCGTGATCGCGGACTCGCTGCTCGGCGAGATCACGCCGGTGATGGCGGCCGCCGTCGCGCGCAGCGGCGCGAAGCGGATACTCGTCCCCGTCAACTGCTGCAACAACATCATTGCGGGCGTGCCGGACCTCTCCGTGGGCAGGCTTGTGGATTGTGTGATGGAGGAGCTGCAGAGGCTTTTCCCGCAGGGTAAATAAAAGACCGTCCGCGAAACGCCCATAGCGTCCCGCGGACCGGTCTCTATCTTTTATCTTTGTGCGGCGATACCGTCCACGACCCGGCGGACGTCGCCGAGACATCAGGTCCCGCGGGGATTTTTCTCGTGGCAGCGGCAGCCGCCCCGCTCAAGCTCCGCCGTGATCTTTTCCATGACTGTCGAGCGGCCGTTTTTTATATAGTCGTTCTCGATATCGCCTCTAGTAAACGAAAAACAGTGACAGATTATCTCCTCCGCGCCGCGGCTCACGGCCCTATCAGCAGTCAAGCTATTTCTCCTTAAAGTCTGCCGATCAGCGCCGCGTAAAATTTCGCGGCGTCAGTTATCTTTTCCACTTCGCAGTTTTCATCGCGCATGTGGGCCAGCTTATATTCACCGGGGCCGAAGCCGATCGTGGCGATCCCCATGCTCACGGGGGTGACGGCGTTGGTGCCGAAGTCCCAGAAGTCGTATCTCTCGGGGGCTTTGCCGAAGGTCTCCGCATAGGCCGCGTTTGCCGCGGAAAAGAGCGGCGACTCTTCGTCCAGCTTCCAGGCCATGTGCAGAGGCTCGTAGACCAGCGGCGCGCCCTTCCAGCTGGTGCGGCGCAGCGTGCCTGTCTCCCAGGAGGCGCGCTTGCCGCGGACAAGCTCCTCCATCTCCGCGCGCACCTTCTCCTCCGTTTCACCGAGCACGAGGCGGCGGTCAAGGTATATCTCCGCTTCGCTGGGCACCGCGTTCAGCGAGGCGGTGACGCAGCTGATATCGGAGAGCACGATCGTGCCGTGGGGACTGCCCTCATCCGTGAGCCTCTTATTGAGGGCCTCCACGCGCCCGATGATCTCCGCCATCTCGTAGACGGCGTTTATGCCCTTTTCCGGCGCCGAGCCGTGCGCGGAGAGCCCGTGGGTCCTTATGCGCATCTGCGCCTTGCCCTTGTGGCCGAGCGTTATCACATTGTCGGAGGGTTCGCAGATCACGACGAAGTCGGGGCGCAGCGAAAGCTCTTTGTACATCATTTTGATATTCTCGCCGTCGCAGTATTCTTCGCAGACGGAGCCGCTCACACATATTCTTTTATCTTTGGCATAGCCCAGTTCGCGCGCGAGGGCCGCGCCGTATACCGAGGCGGCGAGGGCGGACTTCATGTCCACCGATCCGCGCCCGTAGAGCCGCCCTTCCTTTATCTCCGCGGCGAAGGGCGGCAGCAGCCACGCCTCCGCGTCGTTGACCTCGACGGTGTCCATGTGGGAGTCGAAATGTATCAGCCTCTCCCCGCCGCCGATAAAGCCGACGGCGTTGCCCGTCGAGTCGATAAAGGCCTCGTCGTAGCCCAGCTCGCGCATCTTGGCGACGACCGCCTCCGCGACCGCGCCCTCATTGTCGGAATAGCTCTGCAGACGGACAAGCTGACGCGCAAATTCGATAAGCTCTTTTTCTAACCTCTCAGACAGTGACATGAACATCCCTCCGCTTGGCAGTGAAATCATCTCCTAAAAGTATATCAAAAAAGGGCCCGGCGCCCTTTTGCAGGCGCGGAACCCTTTAGGCGTTTCCCTATTCGGTCTATCCTAGGATAGTGCGCTCGTCGGCGAAGAAGTCGGTGATCGCCTTCTTGATGTATGTATCGACCATCTTCTGGGCGTCCTTCTGCAGATCGCAGCGATGTTCCTCAAGATATCTCGCCGCGGCGTCCTGCTTATCTTCGGGAACGCCGGACATGTCGATGATACATTCGATACATTCCGTGTTGAACTCCGGCAGATCGACGCGCGCGATAGCCTCTTCCGCCTCTCGGCGCCTGTTTATCGTCGTCTCGATCACGGTGTTGGTACCTTTGCCCATCGCCGTCATCTCCTGCGCGAAGTTCTGCGCGTCAGCCTCGTAGTCGAAGGCGAGAACCGAGGCGATACCGTTGCAGTCCTGCTGAACAACGACCCATATTTTTTCCTGCATAAAGAGCCCCCCTCATTTTGTGTTGTTATCATTCACAATTAATATACAACAAAAATAGAGTCCTGTGGAAAGAAAAAATGGAGAAATGTAAAATTTTTTCTATGGTACGCATACCGGCGGTATTGCCGCGTTCCTATTTTTCCATAAACCTTTTTATCTCCGCCGCCGATTCTTCGTCAAATTCGCGGTCCCGGAAATAGTACCTCATATCCTCCGCGGTTATCTCCCTGATCACCCTGCAGGGATTGCCTGCGGCCAGCGACATGGCGGGGATATCCTTCGTCACGACGCTGCCGGCCCCGATCACCGAGCCGCTGCCGATATGCACGCCCGGGAGGACGATCGCGCCGCCGCCGATCCACACATTGTCGCCGATCGTGACGCCGATCCCATATTCATAGAGTGATTTTCTCGCCTCGGGATGCAGAGGATGCCCCGCCGTATAGATCGCGGCATTGGGCCCCATCAGGCAGTTGTCGCCGATAACAACCTTCGCCACGTCGATTATCGTGCAGTTGTAGTTTGCGTAAAAATTCTTCCCCACCTCTATATGAAAGCCGTAATCGCAGAAAAAGGGCGGATTGATGACGGCGTTCTCCGATTTCCCGAGCAGCTCTTTCACTATCGCTTTGAGCGCCGCGAAGTCCGCCAGATCCGTGTGATTCAGCCTATGTAACAGTTTCCGGCAGGCCCGATATTCTTCAAGAACCTCGCGGTCCGCGATATATGGCAGCTCTCTGTCTCTTCGTTCAATGTTGTTCATGACGCCGCGCCTCCGAATTTAGTGCCAAAATTTCATGCTCTTTCAGCGGGGGATTATCGCCGCCCGCTGTGGCTCAAGAGGTAATATACTTCGGAGAAAATTAGGCGTCAACGGCGGCGAAATGATTTTTACAAAAGAAAAGGGCCGGAGGGTAACTCCCGCCTCCGGCCCCGACGTTATCCTTAAATTTTTATCTGCCGCACTTTTTCAGCAGCTTCGCCCAACTCTCGTCGGCGTCGCGCTGAGCCGCCTCGACAAGGTCGAGCCGCTCGGCCCCCTTCTTGAAGAGGTGCGCGTAACGTCCCTGCGCGCGGAGGAAATCCTCCAGCCTGCGCGGGTTCTTTGGCTCGTAGGAGAGCGAATACTCTCCATTCGCCACCTCGTAGACGGGCCAGAATTTGCTGTCCACCGCCAGCTGACATATCTCCATCTGGTTGGCGGGGTTTATCTTCCAGAAAAGCGGACAGGGCACCAGCACATTGACGAAGGCGGGGCCAGGCGTTTCGACGGCGCGCTTCACCTTCGCTATGAGATCGAAGGGATTATGCAGAGAGGTCTGCGCGACATAAGGGATGTCGTGGGCCGCGACGATCTCCGTGAGATCCTTCGCGCGCTGCAGCTTGCCGGGAACGGCGCTGCCGGCGGGCGAAGTGGTCGCGTTCGCGCTCTGCGGCGTCGCGCTCGAGCGCTGCGCGCCGGTGTTCATATAACCCTGGTTGTTATAGCAGATATAGGTGAAGTCATGGCCGCGTTCGAGCGCCCCTGAGAGAGACTGGAGGCCGATGTCATAGGTGCCGCCGTCGCCGCCGAAGGCGACAAATTTGATATTCTTGTCTATCCTGCCCCTTTTGCGGAGCACCTTATAGGCCGCCTCGATGCCGGAAATGCCCGCTCCGGCGTTCTCAAAGGCGATGTGCATGAAGGGCATGCGCCAGGAGCTGTAGGGATACACGGTCGTCGAGACCTCCATGCAGCCCGTCGCGCTGACCACGACCACCGGGTCGTCGACGCCCATCAGCGCCTGACGTATCGCCGTAGGCGCGCCGCAGCCGGGGCACATGCGGTGTCCCTGAGTCAGCGGGCTGGCCTTTTTAGTAAGTTCCTTTATATTAAGCGCGCACATCTTCGTCACCTCGCTCAAGAAGCCCGATAAAGCGCGCCCGCGCGCTGTAATCTCCCGCCGCCATCCTCTCAAAGACCGCCCGCGCGTCCTGCGCGTAAAAGTCGCGTCCGCCGAGGCCGAAGATATACTCCTGCGCCGGCACGCGCTCCTCGAGGTTATAGAGCACGGACTTTACCTCCGCCGCGAGCGGGGCGGTGCCGCCGATGCTCGCGCTGCGGTCGAGTATCGCGATCCCCTTTTTGCCGCGTGCGAGCGCGGTAAGCTCCTCCGCCGGGAAGGGGCGGAAGAAGCGCACGCGCAGCGCGCCGGCCTTAACGCCCTCCTCGCGCAGTTCGTCGACGACGTCCTTGACGACGCCCGCCGCCGAGGACATGATGACGATCAGATAATCGGCGTCCTCCGCGCGGTAGCTTTCGAGCGGCGCGTAATTGCGTCCTGTCTCCTTTTCCAGCTCCGCGGCGAGTTCGCGGTAGACGGGGAGGACGTTGTTCATCCCCTCCATCTGATTGCGCTTTATCTCAAAATAATATTCCGACATGGTGAAAGAGCCGTATGAGACGGGATTATCGGTATCGAGCAGCGGATAGGCCGCCGTTCTTTCCCCCACGAAATTCTTCACCGTCTCATCCGCCAGCAGCTCCACCGGTTCATAGCAGTGGCTGGTGATAAAGCCGTCCTGGCAGACGAATACGGGAGTCAGCACGCGCGGGTCCTCCGCGAGGCGCGTCGCGAGCAGCACGCTGTCATAGACCTCCTGCGCGTCCTCGCAGTATATCTGTATCCAGCCGGAGTCGCGCTCCGGCATACTGTCCGAATGGTCGCAGTGGATATTGACGGGCGCGCCGAGCGAGCGGTTCACGAGGCCGAAGACGATCGGCGCGCGGAAGGCGGCGGCGATGGGGAATATCTCGTGCATCAGCGCCACGCCGTTAGCGGAGGAGGCGGTCATCACGCGCCCGCCGGAGATCGAGGCGCCGACGCAGGCCGAGATGGCGGAATGTTCGCTCTCGACGGCGACATACTCCGAATCGACCTTGCCGTTGGCGACAAAATCGGCGAAGCGCATCGGGATCTCCGTGGAGGGCGTTATCGGATAGGCGGCGACCACGTCGGGATTTATCTGGCGCATCGCCTCCGCAAAGGCGAGGTTGCCCGAAGTCATGACCTTCATCTTACTTGACATGGGCGCCCACCTCTCCCGGGTTCTCTCCCGAGGGGATCGCCTCTCCGGCAAACGAGGCCTCGGAACGCATCGTGATCGCCTTGGTGGGGCAGAGCTTCTCGCAGAGGCCGCAGCCCTTGCAGAAAAATAAATTTATCCCGCATACGCGGTTGTCAGCGTTAAGCTCCACCGAATCGTCCGGGCACTGTATCCAGCATTTGAGGCAGGATACGCACTTATCGGCGTCGATGATGGGGCGCATGGAACGCCATAGCCCCGTCTGCACCTTAAGGGCGGAGGCTCCGAAGGCTACCGTGCCAAGCGGGACCTCCTGCCAGCATTGCGGCTTGCTCATGCGAACACCGCCTCCGTGCGGCCGCGGAGTATCGCGCGGCGGTTGGCCTCCAGCACCGGCTTCGGCAGCTTCGTCATCTTACTGGTGAAATGATTTACGAAAGACTCCACGGGGACGTCGGTGAAGACGTGCGAGAGAGCGCCGAGCAGCGGCGCGTTGGGGCGGTTCTGCCCGAGCTCCTCAAGCGTGATCTTCGTCGCGTCGACGACGAGCACGCGGGCCTTGGAGGTCACGCCGAGACGGCCGCGGAGGACCTTCGCGTCCTCGGCGCTGTTCACGAGATAGACGGCGTCCTCTGTCGAGCCCTCGGTGGGATTGGCGCTCTCGACCATCGTCGGATCGACGACGACCACTATATTGGGATTCTGCACGCCGCAACGGCGGCGTATCGGAGAGTCGGAAACCCTGTTATAGGCGCGGATTGGCGCGCCCTGACGCTCTGCGCCGTATTCAGGGAAGGCCTGAACGTGCTTGCCCTCTTCAAAAAGTACCTCCGCGAGTATCGCCGAAGCGCTCTTCGCTCCCTGTCCGCCGCGTCCGTGCCATCTTACCTCTACTGTCTTCTGCATTTTGTTTTCCTCCTTGATATGTGAACCCTTTGTTTTTAATTTTTGATATAAAAAAGGGACCCTTTCTAAGTCGAAAGGGCCCCTTTACTCGCTTGACAAACGGCGCTAGACGCCGATCCTGCGAGGAGGAGCCGCGTTAATAATTATAATTATTATGTTCTGAGTGCCTGTACTTCTTAACATAACGTTTCCTCCTTCTTACAGAATGCGGGAATGATAACACTCATTTATCTTTATGTCAAACCTTTAAAATAAATAACTTATGGGGCTGAACACGAGATATATAGACATTATTAAAAAGATAAACCCCTTTTATGCTTTGATAATTAAGCATAAACGAACTTGGGCGTAATAAAACACTGACTTGCGCGGCAAAATTATTACAGGACAAAAACCGCCGCTGCCATAAAAATGACAGGCGTCCGCGACAGAGCGCCTGTCAGATATATATGTATAGTGAGCGCGGGCCGCTATAGCTCCTCTCCTTGATTTGAACGCCGGTAGACCCGGGGGACGCGTTTGCCGACGCAGCATAAAAATTCGTAGGGGAAGCGCCCCGAAAGCTCCGAGAGCTCCTCGACGGGGATACATTCGCCGCCGTCCCTTCCCAGCAGCGTCACCTCGTCGCCCTGACAGACGCCGGGGATATCCGTGACGTCGGCCATGAACTGGTCCATGCAGATGCGTCCGATAATCCTGGCCCGCCGTCCGCCTATCAGCACGCTGCCCCTGTTTGAGAGGCTGCGCGGGTAGCCGTCGGCGTAGCCGACCGGTATCGTCGCGATGCGGGTGCTGTCCCGCGTGGTGACGTAAGTTCCGCCGTAACTCACCGGCACTCCGGCCTCCACATCCTTTACGTGGGAGATGTGGCTCTTTATCTCCATCGCCGGTCTCAGCCGCACGCCGGTATTCAGCGTTTCATCCGAGGGATAGACGCCGTAAAGGGCGATGCCAGGCCGCACGGCCTCCATATCGCCGTCGCGGTGCCACAGCGACCCGGCGCTGTTGTTGCAGTGGCGCATCGGTATACTGATCCCCGCGCCGTCCACGAGGCGCAGGAAAGTATGAAAAATATCCAGCTGGCGGGCGGTGAAAGAGGGCTCGCTCTCGTCGGCGCGCGCGAAATGCGTGAAAATACCCTCAAGCCGCAGGTTTGGCAGCTCGCTGATCGCGATGATCTCCGCGAGGCTTTCGTGCGGCCCGCGGAGGCCGATCCGCGACATCCCCGTGTCTACCGCCAGATGCGCCGGCAGGATACGCCCCGCCCTCGCCGCCGCGCCCGACAGCTCGCGCGCCGCCGCGAGGCCGAAGACCGTCGGCCGGATATCCCTCTCCACCAGCGTTTCGTAATCTTCGGGAAAAGTATGTCCCAGTATCAGCACCGGTTTCGTGATTCCGCCCTCCCGCAGCTCCACCGCCTCCTCCGTGGTGGAGACGGCGAATCCCCAGATGCGGCTCTCACGCTCGATGGCCTGTGATATCGGCACGGCCCCGTGCCCGTAGGCGTCGGCCTTCACGATGGCGATAATCTTTACGCCCTCCGTGAGATTGCCGCCGATACTGTTAAGGTTCTCCATAATGGCGTCCAGATCGATGGACGCGCAGACCCTCTCATGTCTTTTCATTGTCGTTTCGCGGCGCTGACTCCGGCAGCGCACTATTCCTTTCCGCAGATCTCTTATAAATAATTTCAGGCGAAGGTGGTGAGACTCTCCTGTCCCTCAGCGGTCCGCCATCTGCCGCGCGAAAACAGCCTCCGCGCGGTCGGAATCTCCTCTGTTGATTATAGATAAATAGGCGGATGTATTCAACATGACGCGGCGCGGCGGTGGTGCGGGGCCTGCGCGGCGTCCGTGAGTCAGCCTTTGCCGTTCCAGCGGCAGGCGCGCATATCGACGCGCCCGTCGGGCAGGAACAAGACGCCCTCCGCCTCAAGCAGCGCACGGCAGACGCCGCCGTCCACACCGACGGCGATGGAACCGTCCGCCCTGACTACGCGCTGCCACGGCAGCCCCTTCGGAGAGCGGCGCATCGCCCAGCCGACCTGCCGCGCGGCGCGCGGGCTGTCGAGCATCCAGGCGATCTGCCCGTAAGAGGCGACCTTGCCGCGGGGTATCTTTTTTACCAGCCTATAGACCCGGTCAAAAAAAGAATCCAAAAACATCTCTCCTTCTTACCTTCCGCTTAATTATACATTTCGCGCGGTCCGCTGTCCTCTGAAAAGGGCGGAGATACAGGGCTAACGCATCAAGCCTGTTAACAGAAACATAGAGCGCCCCGCGCTGCCGGACGGCGGTATTGGCGGTTAGCTCTCACGCGTTTGTCCTGGGCTGAGAGATATCCTGCGGCCACTTTTTTCTTTAGTTAATGATTATTTTCTCTAAATTATTTTTAACGTCAGAATAATTGTTTTAAAAAAGAAAAAATTAACTAATGTTGACGGGGGGGTGATAATATATACTAGGTTCGGATTAAATGTTATTTTTTAGCAAATAAAGCCGCACCGTTATCGTTTAAAAGGGTGCTGAATAGCCTGAACAGAGGAAAACACCTATATCGTGCGGTTTATGGTTTCCACTCCGGCGCAGGAGGAAATCAATATTTGCGGGTCGGATCGAATTAAATAACGCTTTGCCAGCGGCTGGTGCTCCGCGCCGCCGTCTGTTGCCGCGGAGATAGAGCTGATATGACTTTTCGTCTTATCGGTTTTATTTTAGAGAAAGATTATGTTCACGGTGGAGGTGAGTTGATAAAAAAATATCACTGGTGCTTGTGAAATGTGTCGTTGTCAAGGCCGTTATTACGGCAGGGGTGTAATCGTGTTTGAAGAAAGGGTGCGTGAGAAGTTTGAAATTCTCAGGGAAATATGGAATATTTGCGCTGTTTTTTGCTTTATGCGCGTTGGCAGGCACGGCGTTTGCCACTACGGGGACAGTAGTAAACGAGAGCATCGTATGGAATGATAATGGCACAGAGGCGGTGCTTTCCGGCGATCATACGTGGGATACAAGTGACGCGGCAAAATCGCCTGTGAAGATAGACCTTAAGGGATATAAGCTTACTTTCGGTTCTGGTTCTGAAGTGATAAGTGGAGATGGCGTCACGGTAACCAGCACGAGCGGCGACGCTAATATAGGTGACAAGGCGAATGCTAAGATTTATGGTGCCAAACTTATTGAGAACTTTAAGATAGCCGATCCTACTTATCTGTGGGCGATCGGCGCCAAAAAAGAGGCTGTTGCGAGTGCCTCCACAGACCTCACCGTAAAGAATGTTAAAATGGATGATCCCACAGGAAAAGACTGGAGAGACAAACAGTTTAAAATAGTGGGCGGCGTATTGGTATGGAATACCACCGCAGTAGATCTGTCGTCGGCGACAGTCGCCGTTGAGGACTCCATCGTAGGCCACAGCGTATACGGCGGCTCAGTGATCCTCACTGGCACTACCGGCGTCAGCGTAGACAAGACGCTGGTGAATATAAACAGCGGCGCGAAGGTCGTGCGTTCCGTCTATGGCGGCGGCGAGTCGAGGAAGGCGGACACAATTTCCACCGTAGGGCAGTCGCACATTATCGTGAACAAAGGCGCCTCGATACCGGGAACCTATTCAATAAAAGGTAACGGAGAAGACGACAAGCTGACGGAAAAGGGCTATGTCTACGGCGGCGGAAACGCTGAGGGCGGTATCAGCCATGTTAAGAATGCTATCATCGAGATAAAGGGCGGAACGGTAGCCCATGTGCGCGGCGGCGGCCGTATTGAGACAGCGGCCTCCGTCAGCAGCGTAGATGTCGCGGAGATAAGGCTGATCGGAGAAGAAGGTCTCAAAGCCGTCTCAGACGTCAAGGCCGGCGGCGAGGCGGCAACGGGAGAGGCTACACCCGTAGGCTCAGCCACAATAGAGCTGTACGACATCCCGAAGACGCCGGTGATGGCGGGAGTGACGATCGACGGCTCCGGAACAGAGAAGGGCACGACCCTCAAGTTTACAAGAGTAAAGGCCGACCTCTCGGCTCTTACGATCTCCTCCATGGATATCCTTGTCGTGGACAGTGGGAGCAAAGTGACGATAAATGACCTCGGCGGCGCGAAAACAATAAAGGTTACCGGCGATTTCAACAAGATGCCCGCCACCAATATCTTGACCATCAAGAATGCCGCGATAGCAGCGAAGGTAGATGTTATCATCGCAGCCGACAATTGGAAGGAGTATAAATGGGACAACGGAAGCCTTATGGTCATGGGCAGAGATTCCGGTGTGGCGGAACCTGTCAAACCGCAGCTTCCGAAAGATACCCCCGCCGAAGTGAAACCCGTAGAGGCTAAGATCTATGCTGTGGCGCCGGATGCCACGCCCGCTGAAAAGAATAATGTGATCCGCGATACGTCGGAGAAGCTGGAGGGTATCAGCTCAGGAGACCTCGTTGTGGACGCCAGCGGAGCCATCACCGTGAAGGCGGAGACGGTGCGTAACGCGGCATCCTCTCTCGTGGCATACAACGAAACGATAACCAAAGTCGGACCTCTTCCCGTGTTCAGCGCGGAAGTGGCAAAGGCGCAGACGGCGGCGGTAGCCTACAAGATAAAGGGCAAAGACCTCTACGCCACCGATCCCTCGAAGATTAATGTGATCAAATACCTCGGCAGCGGCGAAGCCGCACGTTTTGTCTACGCCGCCGCGGCGGCAGACTTTGCCGATGAGAGCTACACAGTCATGCTGCAGGGTACAAGTACCATAGCGGATAGCATAGCCGCCGATACGGAGTATGACCTTGTGCTGTTCATTAAAGACGGCGGACGCTTTGACCTTGACAAGGCTGACGCATTTGTGGCCGACCCGCCGGCAGTCGTCCAGACGGAGAAGAAGGCCTCTGGCGGTTCGAGCAGCGGATGCAACGGCGGATTTGGCGCGCTTCTGCTCCTGGGCGCCGCGATGCTGCCGCTCGTCTATCGGAAAAAGAGGTAAGATAGGCGAAGCCTGCAGTTTAATTTAAGATACTCAAAATGTCAGCCACCGGCAATGCCGGCGGCTGACATGATATCCGGCCTGTTTGTTGTCCCTCTATCTCTTATGCCACAGACCGCGGTCTCTGTCACGCTCATATCGAAGCCGCCCCTGGACCGTTTCCAGCCAGCCCTCTTGTCATAACAGACGTGCGGAATGTCGGGCATTCAGTTAATTATATATTTCTGCGGGCGCGCCGCCGATGTCTTTTGAAAATAGAGACGTCGTTTTTTTTGTGCGTTTTGCTGAAAAATAGATGCTTTCAAAAATAAAAAATCACAGCCTGCCTGATATTGAGAGGGATAAAATAATAATATATAAATAGTATATAATATAGTAAAATATCTTCTATATGATAGTATTGTTAGAGACAGGCGAATCTTATTATTTTGAAATATTATCGCTGATAATAATTAATATCAAATTTAGTCAAAAATTAGCACTCACCTATTGACTCTGCTAACAAAGGTGTTATAATTCTTTTTGAAAAGAAGAACAGCGGATGCTCTTCGAAGCGGCGGAATCTCCGCCGGGGTATCGCATTAAGTAATAATTTAAGGAGGAATGCACAATGATGATGCCAAAACTTTTCGGAGAAAATCTATTTGACGAGCTGATGGACGACTTCCCCTTCGTGGGCAGGATGCAGATGCCGGCCCTGGGCGGCGGAATATACGGCAGGCGTGAGAAAAACCTCATGAAGACCGACGTGAAAGAGAAGGACGGCAGCTATATCCTCGATATCGATCTGCCGGGGTTCAGGAAGGAAGATATCAAGGCCGAGCTTAACGACGGCTATCTGACGATCAGCGCCGACCGCAGCTATGAGAGGGAAGAAAAACCCGAGGACGGCAAGTTCATCAGAAGGGAACGTTTCTCCGGCAGCTGCTCGCGGACGTTTTTCGTCGGCGAAGAGGTGAAGCAGGAGGATATCAGGGCGAAATTCGCCGACGGTATCCTGACCGTCACGTTTCCGAAGGAAGAACAAAACAAACTTCCCGCTAAAAACAACCTCATCGCCATTGAGGGATAGATAAGATAATTGACGGCAGCAGGCCGCCGGCGAAAGCCGGCGGCTTTGTCCGTTATCCCTTTTTTATCTTTTCCGCCATGCGTTTGCCCGCCTCGAAGGCCTCCCGCAGCTCGCGCGGCAGCTCGCGCTCCCGCCACTCCGCCTTCTCGCGTTCGTCCCAGCCGTCCGCGACAAACTTGCCGTAGTCGCTGAACTGGTAGGTGTTGAAGGCGCAGATGCGTTCCGGCCTCTTATAGACCCTTGTCACATATCGTTCAAAAAATCCCAGCGGCCCGCTATTCGCCTCTCCGATATAGTCCTTGGTCAGCACCGGCTCTTTGACGTTCATCGTGTAGATGACGGCGGTCTCCGGCCTCTTGGGCGCGATGACGCTGTATTTTTTGTCGTAGACGACGAAGGGGAAAAACAGCCTCTCGATGAAGGCGTGCAGCTGCGGCGTTATCGTGCCGAAGTAGACGGGCGAGGCGAATACCACCCCGTCGGCGTGCGCCACGGAGTCAAGCAGTTCATAAATCCCGTCGCGCCAGCCGCAGCGCCCGTAGGAGGGGCCGCCCCTCGCCTTGCAGGCGAAGCAGCTGCGGCAGCCGGTGTAACTGTAATCGAAGAGGCGGACTCTCTCGCTCTCCGCTCCCGCCTCGGCCGCCCCCCTGGCGAAGCTTTCGCACATCGCGGCGGTGTTGCCGTCTTTACGCGGCCCGCCGTCCAGAATATATATCTTCATATCATCCCGCCTCTCACGCGCTAATCGTGAGCGCCCGCGCCCTTCGCGCCGGGGGCGATACCATCGAAGCTGTTGTAAAAGACCGTATCGTCAAGGCGGAGGCGGTCTTCGTGCAGATGGCTCGGCTTCGCGCTATCATGCGGATAGCCGGTCGGCAGGAGCGCCACCGGCTCGATATATTCAGGCAGTTCAAAGGCCGTTCTCACCGCGGCGGGGTCGAAATGTCCGACCCAGGTTGTGCCGAGGCCGAGCGACGCCGCCTCCAGCATCATCTGCGCGGCGACTATCGAGGCGTCGACCACGCCCATGTCGCAGCCGTCGTAGGAGCGTTTCCAGCTCGCCGTCCTGTCATAGCAGACGAGCAGCGCAAGAGGCGCGTTGAAATGATAGGGGGTGCACTCCCTCAGTTTGGCGAGGCTGTCGCCGCTCTCGATGACCAGTATCCTCTGGGGCTGGTAATTTACCGCCGTGGGGGCGCAGCGGCCCGCCTCCAGTATCTGCGCGACCTTTTCCTCTTCGACCTTTTTCGCGGCGAATTTCCTCACGGAATAACGCTCTTTTGCCAGCTTTATGAAATCCATTTTCGCATCACCTCATAGTTCAGATTTTGTAGTATGATGATAACAGTTGGGAAGAAATCTTCAAGTATGCAGTTTTTTCTGTGTGAGTATAAATTAGATACTATTGAAATGGGGCGCTGGCAATGGATGAAAAAGAATTTTTTTGCCGCCGTTCGGAGCAGCCGGACGACGGCGTGTATGTCTCGACTTGTCCCGTAACATACGCGCTGGGGATAATCGGGCAGAAGTGGAAGCTGCCGATTCTCTGGCATCTCTTCCCGCGCGAGGCGACGCGCTATAACGAGCTTAAGCGGAGCGTGCGCGGAATTACGAATATGATGCTGACGAAGTCGCTGCACGAGCTTGAAGAGCACGGCCTCGTCGAACGGCGGCAGTACGAGACGGTGCCGCCGCGGGTGGAATATTCGCTGACGCCGCGCGGGCGTTCGCTGTTTCCCACGCTTAAAGAGCTATACCGGTGGGGCGAGGAGCAGATGAGGCTTGACGAGCTCAGAAAGGCGTAAGACAAAGAACACCCCGCCAAAAGGCGGGGCGTTCAAAGTATCTTGAAGTACGGCTGGCTGCTGTGCCGCCGGCTCTATTTGGAGAAGCGTCTTCTTCCGGCGCGGTCGCCGTCCCTCTCCCTGTCGCGGTCTCTGCGGAAACCGCCGTCGCGGCGGGGCGGCTTGGAGTCGGAGCGGTAGGAGCCGCGGCGCTCTCCGCCGGTCGAGGGCTTTACGGAGCTGACAGTCAGCCCGTCCCTTTCAAGGCGTTCTTTGCGCGCGTCAAGCAGCGCCGCGCCGCGCGGCGACAGCTCTACCGTCGCGCTTGTATCGCGAAGCTTGATATTTCCCACGTCCTCGCGGCCGATGCCGATGTTGCGGCAGAGCGCGCCGAGGAGCGGTCCGACCTCCCAGCCGTCGTCGCGTCCCTGGGCGAACTGCACGGCGACGCCGCCCGTCATATCCGGGCGCTGGAAACGTTCCTTGCGTCCGGGAGCCTTGTCGCCGCGCGGCGCGCCGGAGTCACGGCGGCCCTTCTCGCGGTCCATCTCAAACTGGACGTCGTCGCGTATCGAATAGCCCGAGGGCTGGTCGCCGTAGGCCTTCGCGAGTAGTCCCGAGACGAGCGTGGGGGCCTCTTCGCGTTTCAGCAGCTCCATCGCCCATGACTCGAATTCGTTCGATTCGAGGGCGTGCTCAAGAATATTGTTCTCAAAGCGGATACGCGCCTGCCCCTCGATCTCCGAGGCGTCGGGAGCGGGAATCCATTCAAGTTTGAGCTTCGATCCAGAGTGCATTATCATCCCCTTGAACTGACGCGCCTCGCGCGCCGTGAGGAGGATGAGGTTGCTGCCCTCGTGCCCCGCGCGTCCGGTACGGCCGCTGCGGTGTACGAAAGCCTCGAGGTTCTGCGGCAGTCCGTACTGGAGAACATGGCTGACCGCGTCGATATCGAGACCGCGCGCCGCGACGTCGGTCGCGACGAGTATCGACACGCGTCCGCCGCGCAGCGCCGAAAGGGCGTTGTTGCGCTCGCGCTGGCTCATGTCGCCGTGTATCGCGGTGGCGCGGAAGCCGATGTCGCAGAGCTTGTCCGCGATGTCCTGCGTCTCCGCGCGGGTGCCGCAGAAGATCAGCGACTTGCTGGGGTTCTCCCAGATAAGCACGTTCGTGAGTCCCTCAAAGCGTCTGCGCGAGGGGATTATATAGGCCTTCTGCGTGATCTCGCTGTGCGAGGTGATGTCGGAGACGAGCGAGATCTTCTTCGGCGCGTTGAGGTACTGCTTTGTGAGCGAGAGCACCTCGGGCGGCATCGTGGCGGAGAAGAGCCAGGTGCGCTCCACATGGACCATTGCCTCAAGAATGGCCTCCATCTCGTCGTGGAAGCCCATGTCAAGCATGTGGTCGCCCTCGTCGAGGACGACGCTCTTGATGTCCGCGGTCTTGAGGGTGCCGCGGCGCAGATGGTCGAGGATACGTCCCGGCGTGCCCACGACCACGGAGGCGCCGTCGCGCAGCGCGCGTATCTGGCGCTCCATGTCCAGGCCGCCGACGAGCGTCGCCACGCGCACGCCAAGGTCGGCTCCGAGCCAGGCGAATTCGCGGGCCGTCTGCTGGGCCAGCTCGCGCGTCGGCGAGAGGACGATTATCTGCGGCATCTTCTCTCTCGCGTCAATCTGGTTCAGAAGCGGCAGCGCAAAGGCGAGTGTTTTGCCCGAACCGGTCTTTGCCTGGACGATGACGTCATTGTCCATTACGCTTTCATCCTCAAGCACCGCCGTCTGGACGGGCATTGGATGTTCAAAACCCTTACGCTCTATCGCTTTGAGCAATGCGGGGTTTAAATTAAAATCTGAAAATCTTTTCTGAATTTCCTGTGTCATTATAGACTACCTCCTAAATATATTGGGGGCGTTGAAAATCGCGTTCAGCTATATCGGCGTCCGCCATCAGAAAAACGCTCGGCTGTATAGATGATACAGTCGGTTAATCCAAAAGGCATACGTCTGTCAGGTAAATATCTTTACGCAGTTTAAACAATAGACCGAATCAATATCGGTATCTGCCCCGTTGCATCAATGCACAAAATTCTTGTGACGCGCAATCCGGCCAGGCGGTAAGAAGAAATACTCCCAAGTTACATCGTACGCGGTGTAAAGAATTCATGCCGTTACGCGGCCTCATGCCGCGCAACCTACATATTATAGGCGATAGTTCAGAAAAGTCAACCGCAGATAAACAGCGTCAGGGGCAACCGCGCCAGGAGAGGCCGGGGCAATAAATTACGTTTTAGCTTTTGACTTTGCCCTTGTAGCCTCCCTCTCTGAGGGAGGTGGCGGCCGCCTGTTTTTGGCGGCTGACGGAAGGAGTGTTGTTCTGTTTGGCGCGGTTTCCGCGCCAAACAAAGCCCGCGGCGAAAGCCGTGGAAGAACCTAAGGTCAACTCTCCCTCAGTCTCGGCGGAAAAACACCGCCGAGCCAGCTCCCTCGGAGAGGGCGCCAAAAATCTTTGATAAACCGCTACTTACCTTCAATAGGTGAAATGATAAACAACGGTTTATATCTTTCTTATCATGCCGTGTTTAGAGCGGAAACATTTACGTGAGATAAAAAAAGTGTGGTTATTTAGCGCCTTAATTGTTAATTTTTTAAAGTATTTTTGGATAAATATTCGGAGTTTGATATATTTTTCTCATGTTTGACAGTTTTATGTTAACAATCTACAATATCACGCAAAATATTTTTCATATAAATGAGGCGTTTACATTGTCATCAGAAAAAGGTTCTTTCGCGGCATTTCTTGAACGCAAAGATGTAAAATTTTCCTTCTCACGTTATTTTGTCGAGGCGCTCGGCGCTATGGGCATCGGCCTCTTCGCCTCCCTTATCACCGGTCTCATATTAAAGACCGTCGGCTCGAAATGCGGTATTCCGATATTGGTGGAATTCGGCACTCTGGCCGGACAGATGGTGGGGCCGGCGATTGCGGTAGCTATCGCCCAGGCGCTTAAGGCGCCGCAGATGGTGGTCTTTTCCTGCGCCGCCGTCGGCTTCGCGGGGAACACCTGGGGCGGCCCCGTGGGCGCCTTTGTCGCGGCGATAATCGGTACGGAGTGCGGCAAGATGGTCTCAAAGGAGACGGTGATCGACATTATCGCCACCCCCGCGGTGACGATCATCACCGGCATGGCGGCGGCAAAGCTTATCGGCCCTCCCGTCAGCGCGATGATGACGGCGCTCGGCCTGCTGATAATGCGCGCGACGGAGCTGCAGCCGGGACCGATGGGGGCGGTGGTCTCCACGATCATGGGCATGATACTGACACTGCCGATTTCCAGCGCGGCGATCGCCGTCGCTCTGAATCTCTCGGGGCTGGCCGCGGGCGCGGCGGCGGTGGGCTGTTCGACGCAGATGATCGGCTTCGCGGTGATGTCTTTCCGCGAGAACGGCGTATCCGGTCTTCTCTCACAGGGGCTCGGTACTTCGATGCTGCAGATGCCCAATATCGTGCGCCATCCGATGATCTGGGTGCCGCCGACGCTCGCGAGTTTCATCCTTGGCCCGCTCTCGACGCTTCTCTTTAAGATGACTAACGTACCATCCGGCGCCGGTATGGGCACGAGCGGCCTGGTGGGGCAGTTCGGCGCGATCGACGCTATGGGAAGCTCGTCCGCGGTGCTGATGCAGATAGCCCTGATGCATTTCATACTTCCCGCCGTAACGACGCTGATAATCGCCGAGGTGATGCGGCGGACGGGGCTGATAAAAGAGGGAGACATGAGGCTCGAGCTGTAAGATAATATTATCGGTGCTGATATAAATGTTAAATGGCGTACGGAGAGCTCTTAGTTATCCGTACGCCGTTTTTGTATGGTAAATATTTTAACGATACGCGTTTGGGCGCGTTTTTTCTAGCCTTTATCTGCCCTTTTTCCATCTTCCGCTGCGCAGGTACCAGAGGCTGAAGGCGATCGTCTGGAGCGAGGCGAGCGGCGCGGCGAAGCCGACGGAGAAGAGGCTCGCGCCCTCGATGCCGCTCAGTATCCAGGTCGCGGGGACGCGCACGGCGAAGGCGGAGAAGATGTTGTTTGCCATGGTGAAGGCCGTCTTGCCGCAGCCGTTAAAGAAGCCGTTGAGGCAGAAGACGAAGCAGACGAGGATGCAGTCAGAGCTGAATGATTTGAGGTAGAGCGCCGTCGCGGCGATTAGCGCCGGATCGGGGGTGAATATCCTGATGACGCTATGCGGGAAGAAGAATAGCCCGATGAAGGTGAATACTCCGAAGCATAACGAAATCGAGAGTCCCGAATACATTGTGGAGCGCGCGCGTTTTGGCTTCCCCGCCCCCATGTTCTGCGCGACCATCGCGGCGATCGCAGCGGAGAAGGACATCGGCGGCAGCATCGTGAAGCCGTTGAGTTTGCTGGTGATGCCGATCGCCGCGGAGGCGGCGACGCCTCCCATTTTGCTGACCGTCGCCATGATGAAGATGAAGGAGATGCCGGTCAGGGAGAACTGGACGGCCATCGGAAGGCCGATGCGCAGCAGGTTGATGAGCTTTTGCTTTTTTATTCTGAGGCTTTTGAGGCGGAAGTCGAAGCGATAGTCGGCGCGGCGCGCGTATATTACGGCGAGGACGGCGGAGAGCCCCTGGGCGCAGACGGTGGCTAGGGCGGCCCCCGGAGCGCCCCAGCCTAAAGGCCCGACGAGCACGAGGTCGCC
This sequence comes from Cloacibacillus porcorum, assembly GCF_001701045.1. Lineage (GTDB taxonomy): Bacteria > Synergistota > Synergistia > Synergistales > Synergistaceae > Cloacibacillus > Cloacibacillus porcorum. Next base: position 2,621,184 of record NZ_CP016757.1, on the reverse strand, counting down.
GACGACGTTCGCGATGCAGGCGACGGCGACGAAGATGAGCGGCGAGGTGGAATCGCCGAAGCCGCGGAAGATGGCCGCCAGCGCGTTGTAGGCGAACATGGTCGCGATTCCGGCGGCGTTGATGAAGATGTATCCCCTGGTCTGTTCAAAGGCATCCGCGGGGGTCCCGAGCAGGTCGACGATCGGGTCGATCATCACGAGCAGCAGCGCCGTGATGACGACGCTGAGGATGACGAAGAGGGAGAGCATGGTGCCGATGGTGTCCTCTATCTCGTGTTCCTCGCCCGCGCCGAAGAAGCGCCCGATCATGATGGTGCCGCCCATGGAGAGGCCGATGACGATGCTGTTTATCATGAAGATGAACTGGCTGCCGATCGAGACGGCCGAGAGGCCGGCGGCGTCTGTGAACTGGCCGACGATTATCATGTCTGCCGCGCCGTAGAGCGCCTGCAGGAGGTTCGCCACCATGTAGGGGATCGCGAAGCGCGTCAGCAGGAGGGGGATGCTGCCCTCGGTGAGCGACTGCGCGCCGGAGGTGAATATGCCGGAAAATAGTTTTTTTAAGTTCATTTTTATTACCGCTGCTGGAACCTTTCTTTTTCTTTTAACATCATAATGAAATAGTAGAGGAAGGGCAGGCTCGTCGTGAAGCTGAAGATATCGGATACTGTCTGCGTCATCTCAACGCCCGTGAGGCCGAAGAGCCCGGGCAGCAGCGCGATGAGCGGTATAAAGTATATGCCCTGTCTCGTGCAGGCGAGGAAGGTCGCGCGCCAGGCGAAGCCTGCGGCCTGGAGCATCATGTTCGTCGTCACGAAGAGCGGCTGAAGCAGCAGCACGGAGCACTGGAAGCGCATCGCGCGCGTACCGATAGCGATGACGACGGCGTCCTCTTTACGGAAAAGGGCGATTATCTCGGGGGCGAATATCCAGCCCGCGAGCGTCATGAAGGCCATGAGCACCATGCCGGTCTTGACGGTGAACCAGAAGGCCTCGCGTACCCTTCTGTAGCGGCGCGAGCCGTAGTTGTAGCCGACGACGGGGGAAAATCCCTGTCCGAGTCCGATCATCACGGAGAGGATGAAGAGGAATATCCTGCCGACGATGGACATCGCGGCGACGGCAGGGTCTCCGTAGGCGGCGGCGTTCACGTTCAGCGCGGCGGTGGAGATGCTGGCCAGCCCCTGCCTCGAGAGCGAGGGACAGCCGAGGCGGACGATGTCAAAGTAGGTACGCGGCTTGTGCGAGAGGTTTTTCAGGTGGAGTTTCACGAGGCTCTTTCCGCGCAGGAAGAAGGATATCATAATCGAGAAGCTGATGCACTGGCTGAGCAGCGTCGCGAGCGCCGCGCCGGAGATGCCGAGGCCGAGGGTGAAGATAAAGATCGGGTCGAGCGCGATGTTCAGCAGACCGCCGGTCACAAGCCCGCACATCGCGAAGGCGGCGTGTCCCTCGGAGCGCAGGATGTTGTTCATGACGAAGGAGGCGCACATTATCGGCGCGCCGAGCAGTATCCAGCTTGCGTAACTGCGCGCGTAGGGCAGTATCGTCGGCGTCGATCCGAGCAGCGTCATCAGCTGGTCGAGGAATAGCAGCCCTCCCATACAGAGGATGATGCCCATGGTTATCGCGCTGAAAAAGGAGGTCGAGCCGTAGACGCTCGCCGTGCCGCTCTCTCCCGCGCCGAGCACGCGCGCGATCATGCTTCCCGAACCCATGCCGAGGGTGAAGCCAATCGCCTGGAATATCGCCATTAAAGAGAAGACGACGCCCACGGCGCCGCTCGCGCTGGTCCCGAGCTGGGAGACGAAGTAGGTGTCGGCCGTGTTGTAGAGCGTTGTGACAAGCATGCTTATTATCGTAGGAATGGCAAGCGAAATAATGAGAGGCCCGACTGGAGCCTCCGTCATGCGTGAGTGGTGTTCCGCCGAGTTCTTGCTTGGCGCGACGAACAGCTTCATATATATCTCCCCCATTCCACAACCGGCCCGCCTGGAGCTCGGGGGCCGGTGTAAGTTTTATAAAAATATATCGTCCAAGTACAAAATACCACCATTTATTTATTTTCACAACATCCGACAGCGGATGAGCCGCGGCAAATGTGCCATATAAGTTGGCATTTTTGTAAATATGCTTATGATATGAAGTCTAAAAAAACGAGAGTTGGCCGCCGGTGTCCGTGTCGTATGACAGCGCTATTTTTATTGTTTCCGCAGCGTCTGCGGAAAATTGTCTTATGTATATATTAGGAAAAATACCGCCTCCAGACACCGCAGGGCGCTTAATATTTGCGCCGGCAGGCTTGTGTGTTTGCCCCGCCGCGGAGGGCTCTTGACTAAAATAAAATCCGTGTTAATATAATCCGTATTCGGATTATAATTAGTACGGATTATTTTACCGTTTGCTGGATAGGGCTGGTATGCGCGCGTCACGGCGCGGGAATTTTTCGCAGCCCCGCGCCGGAAAAGGTGAATTTTGGAGGTTGTCGGAGATGTTCCATACAAAAAATTACCGGGAGCTTAACCGGCTCTTTTTTATGTTTGTGATACCGGCGGTCAGCTCGCAGCTTTTGAGCGGTATCTACACGATCGTTGACGGCTATTTTGTCGGCTGGGGGATAGGTCAGGGCGGCCTCGCGGCGATCGGCCTCTCTTTTCCCTTTTCCGTGATCGTGACGGCGATCGGCGCAGGCATCGGCGTCGGCGGCGGCGCCCTCATCGCCATCAGCATGGGGCGCGGCAGGGAGGCGCTCGCGCAGCGTATCCTCGGCGCGATGGTGTTTTTGATGATCGCCGCCTCCGCCGTTTCCAGTTTACTGCTCACGCCGCTGGCGGAGTATCTGCTTACCTTCTATAAGGTCTCTCCCGATATCGCGGAGATGGCGCGCTATTACGCGTGGATATTGATCATATCCTCCCCCGCGCAGGTCGTAACGATGGCGATGCTCGGCGCGGTGCGCAACGACGGCTTTCCGCGCAAGGCGATGGCGATTATGATCGCGGCTTTTGGCACGAATATCGTGCTCGACTGGCTGTGGGTGATCGTCTTCCCCTTCGGCATCGCGGGCGCGGCTTGGGCTACGGTGGCTTCGCAGGCGGTCTCCGCCCTCCTGCTCTCCGCGCATTTCCTGCTGGGGATGTCGAAGGTCCGGCTGCGCCCGCGCTTTATACGCCTCTGGCGGCCGCTGGCCCGCCGTATCGCCGTCATGGGTGTCTCCCCCTTCGGCGTGCAGATCGCGACGGCGGTGACGATGATTCTCTATAACTGGCAGGCTCTCGCCTACGGCGGGGATATCGGCGTAGCCGCCTACGCGGTGGTCGGCTATATCGTACCAGTCGGCGTGATGCTTGAGGAGGGGGTAGCCGAGGGCATCCAGCCGCTGATCAGCTATTACCACGGCGCTAATCTCCGCGCCCGCCGCCGGCTCACGGCACGGCTTGGTTTTACCGCGGCGGTTCTGGTGGGGCTTGTCTGTTCGCTGCTGCTTTTTGCCAGCGACAGAATTGTACCGGCCTTTTTCTCTATGCACGGAGAGGCCGCCTCGGTGGCGGCGCGCGGTCTATTCCTCTCCGTTCCCGTCTTTCCCTTTCTCGGTCTTGCGAAGGTCGGGGCCTCCTATTATCAGGCGGTCGGACGCAGCGACATGGCTTCGGTGCTGACTTACGGCGACCCGTTTATCCTGCAGCCGCTCTTTCTCTGGACGCTGCCGCTGTTCCTTGCGCTTGACGGCGTATGGCTCGCGATGTTTTTTACGAATATGACCCTTGCGGCGATTTTCGTTATAATGTGGCGGCGGGGAAGCGGCAGCCGGCGGATGCCGCTGACCGGCGGCGGTCTTATGGATATTTTGTAGAGGCGGGGTATGGTCATGGAAGAAAAAAATCTCAAGACGATATTGGAAGTTTCCGACCTGATGCGGCGTTACGATCAGGTCTATTCCCGCTGGGCCGAAAGCCGCGGCTTTTCCACCAACGCGATGTCGCTGATGGAGGAGCTTCACATACGCCCAGAGGGTATGGAGCCGGCGGTGATCGCCGACTATCTGGGCGTGCCGCGTCAGACGATGACCTCGACGCTTGACAGCCTCGAAAGACGGGGCATAATAGAGCGTCGGGCGCACTCGACAGACCGCCGCCGCAAGGTGATAAGGTTTACCGATGCCGGGCGGGAGATCGCCGATCTGCTGATAAACGAACTTCACAGCTGGATGATGGCGGCGCTTGCGCCGGTAGAGCCGCGCGAGCTGGAGCGGACGCTCTCCGAGGTGAGGGATTTCTGCACGCGGCTGGAGTCGGCGGTTAGCAGTAATACGGAAGAAAAGCGTTCTCCGTGCATTTAAAATATAGAAAATGTTTTATAATAATATCCTAGAGAGGTGTTTAGTGTGGACAAGAAAAAAGAGGAACGCGCGGAGAGGAATATCTTTAAGACGGTATGTATCGCGGTGGCGGTAATTTTTGCCGCCATATGCGCCGTCTGGTCTTTCACCGGCTATTAGGTTATTGGGGGAGCGGGGAGCGCGGCATTCCCTCTTTCCTTTTAATATAATCAATATAACCTTATTGAGGAGGAAACTTTATGAACGCTTGGTTTGAGAAACAGTTTAAGCTCTCCGAGCACGGCACCAACGTACGCACCGAGATTCTTGCGGGTATCACGACATTTATGACGATGGCTTATATCATTTTTGTAAACCCCGGGATCCTCTCTGCGACCGGCATGCCCTTTGGAGCGCTTCTCGTCGCTACCTGCCTTGGGGCGTCGCTTGCCACCTTTCTGATGGCTTTCCTTGCCAACTACCCCTTCGCGCTGGCTCCCGGCATGGGGCTCAACGCCTTCTTCGCCTTCACCGTCGTGCTGGGGATGAAGATCCCCTGGCAGGTGGCGCTCGCGGCAATATTCATCGAGGGTATCATCTTTATCCTGCTCACATGCACCAAGGTGCGCGAAGAGGTGGTAAATTCGATTCCGAAGACGCTTAAGATCGGCGTCTCCGCCGGTATCGGCATTTTCATCACCTTCATCGGGCTCCAGAGCGCTGGACTGATAGTCGCCAATCAGGCGGTCCTTGTCGGGCTCTCACCGCTGCGCGGGAATGTCGGCGGGCTTCTGGCCCTCGCGGGGCTGCTGCTGATGGTTACGCTTGAGACACGCAAGGTCACTGGCGGGATTCTTCTAGGCATCATCGCCGTTACGATTGCCGGCATTCCTCTAGGCATCACTAAGATGCCGGAAGGGATCGTTTCAATGCCGCCGTCGCTGTCGCCGATCTTCATGAAGATGGATTTCTCGATGATCGCCAGCCCCTCCTTCTGGGTGGTCGTATTCACCTTCTTCTTTGTGGACTTCTTTGATACGGTGGGCACGCTCGTCGGAGTCTCCAACCGTGCAGGTATGCTAGATGAGAACGGACGCCTGCCGAAGGCAAGCCAGGCTTTGATGGCCGACGCCGTCGGTACGACTGCTGGCGCGGTGCTCGGCACCTCAACGGTAACGACCTTCGTTGAAAGCGCCAGCGGCGTGGAACAGGGCGGCCGCACGGGGCTGACGGCGCTTACCGTAGCCGTGCTCTTTCTCCTTGCTACCCTCTTCAGCCCGCTGATCGCGGTAGTCCCCGCCTGTGCCACCGCACCGGCGCTGATAATGGTCGGCGGCTACATGATGATGGGATTCAAGGATATGGATTTCAGCGACTGGACGGAGTTCTTCCCCGCGATCATCGCCTTTTTCATGATGCCCTTCGCCTATAGCATCGCGGCGGGCATCGAGTTCGGCATCGTCTCTTATGTCGCACTGAAGCTGCTCATGGGGCGCGGCAAAGAGGTCAACTGGATGCTGTATGTGCTGGCGGTGCTCTTCATACTTAACAGGGCGCTGCTGTAGAAAGGATGCCCGGTATGAAATTCACATTTAATCATTTTAACTTCAATGTATTAGACCTTGGACGGAGCCTCGCCTTCTACGAAAAGGCGCTGGGGCTTAAGGAGGCGCACCGTAAGGAGAGCGAGAATTTTACGCTCGTCTATCTTACCGACGGCGTTACCTCCTTTGAGCTGGAGCTCACCTGCCTCTTTGACCGCAAAGAGCCCTATGACCTCGGCGAAGTGGAATTTCACCTCGCGATGCAGGTGAAAGACTTCGAGGCGGCGCATAAACTTCACGAAGAGATGGGCTGCATCTGTTATGAGAACAACGATATGGGGATCTATTTTATCGAAGATCCTGACGGATATTGGATTGAAATAGTGCCGGAGAGAAGATAAGCTCCCCTTTTTGTATCTCGGCGTCCGGGAGGCCTTTGAGTTCCCGGACGCTTTTTTGTACATATAGACAAATTAGCGATATCGAGCTGCGTGCAATGGCTAAATATTTGTGTAATATCACAAGAAAACAGCAAAATGTATTTTAAATACAGATAATAATTTACAATTCTCCGTTTCGATACTATAATCCAAATATCGGGCGGTTGATGATTTAATATATGCCTGTCTATCGTCCGAAGCGCTCATAATGTTTAAGCAACTGTATAGTTTGTCTTAATTATCTGAAGAACAGGAGAGGATTCATTATGGATCAGTTAACGGTACTGGTGTCGAAGGCCAATAGTTTTATTTGGGGCCTTTATTGTCTTATTCCGCTTCTCTGCGGCACGGGGCTTTACTTTACGCTGAGGCTGAATTTTGTCCAGATACGCAAATTTGCCATGGCGTTCAAGTATACCTTTGGGCAGCTGACCCTTTTCGGTAAGCGCGCCGACAAGGACGGTATGAGCTCTTTCCAGGCCCTTGCGACGGCGATCGCCGCGCAGGTCGGTACGGGAAACCTCGCCGGAGCGGCGACGGCGATCGCCGTAGGCGGCCCGGGAGCAATCTTCTGGATGTGGATCGCGGCCTTCTTCGGAATGGCGACGATCTTCGCGGAGGCGGTGCTCGCGCAGGTCTATAAGGAAAAGATGCCTGACGGCAGCGTCGTCGGCGGTCCGGCCTATTACATTTCGCGCGGCCTTAAGAGCAAGGGGCTTGCGGTATTCTTCTCAGTGGCGATCATCATGGCCCTCGGCTTCATCGGCAACATGGTGCAGTCGAACTCCATCGCCGACGCCTTTAACAACGCCTTTGGCGTGAACCGCCTTCTCATCGGCGTCATTGTTGCGGCGGCCGGCGGTTTCGTATTCTTCGGCGGCATGGGCCGTATCGCCGCTATTACGGAAAAGATAGTCCCGGTCATGGCGGCCGGTTATCTCCTCGGCGGCCTTTATATCCTCGTTACCCACGCCTCACATATCCTCCCGGCCTTCGGTATGGTATTTGAGGGCGCCTTCAATCCCGCGGCGGCCACCGGCGGTCTCATCGGCGCTACGATGAAAGAAGCCATCCGTTACGGCGTCGCCCGCGGACTCTTCTCCAACGAAGCCGGTATGGGCTCCACGCCGCACGCGCACGCAGTTGCTAAGGTCAAGGAGCCTGCCGAGCAGGGCTTCGTCGCCATCATGGGCGTATTTGTAGACACCTTCCTCGTCCTCAACATGACGGCCTTCGTAATCTTCGTGACCGGCGCCATCGACGGCAAAACGAGCGGCATTGCGCTTACGCAGAACGCCTTCTCAATGGGACTTGGCTCCTTCGGTCTGCCCTTCGTCGCGATTTGTATGCTCTTCTTCGCCTTCTCGACGATCATCGGCTGGTACTTCTTCGGCGAGCAGAACGTGAAGTTCCTCTTTGGCAATAAGGCGCTTACGCCCTACCGTATCGCGGTCATGGCCTTCGTCATCCTCGGCTCCACGCTCAAACTTGATCTGGTCTGGGAGCTTGCCGACTTCTTCAACGGCATAATGGTCTTCCCGAACCTTATCGCCCTCATCGGCCTCAGCAAGGTCGTGAGCGAGGCGCTCAACCATTTCGACGAACAGGGACGCCTTAAGCCCAACGCAAAATAACCATTTGTGGTTTGCTTGAAGCGCCGCCCCTAGGGCGGCGCTTTTTTGTGTCCGCTGCTTTACGCCGACAGCGCGCTGATGCTATACTGGTGACAGCGACAGCGATTCCGCCGCAAAAAACCGGCGGATAACGTTACTGGAAGATTGGAGTTGGGAAGATGCGCAATTTCTCCCGCTAGTTGTTGACGGGGCATAAGGGGACAGACCGAGGCGTGGTGCAAGCGCCTTTTGTTTTCGTATGCCGCGCGGGGAAGCTGCGATATCTTGAACTCATATAATAACGGCACAGGTCCGCCGTCCGCATTCGCGGATGGCCTCTCTCTGCAGTTATGAGCCGCGGGAATCGACTTTCCCGCGGCTCATGATTTTTTACAGGGAGGATATCTGTATGTCTTTAATTAAAGTAACTGATCTTACATTTGGCTATGCGGGCGCGGCGAATATCTTTGAGAATGCCAGCTTCAATATTGATACGAACTGGAAATTGGGGCTCACCGGGAGGAACGGGCGCGGCAAGACGACCTTTCTGAAGCTGCTGCTCGGCTGTTATGATTACGGCGGAACGATCGCCGCGAATGTCGCCTTTGAGTATTTCCCATATGACATCGCAAAAGAAGACGCGGATGCCGCCGCGGTGCTGCGGTCCGCCGCCGGAAGCTGTCCGGAGTGGCGGATAGCGAAAGAGATGAATATTCTCGGCCTGCCCGCCGCCCTCCTGGGGCGCTCTTTCCGGAGTCTCTCAAACGGCGAACGGACGAAGATTTTACTCGCGGCGCTCTTCCTGCGGGAAAACAGCTTTCTGCTGATAGATGAACCGACGAATCATCTTGACGCCGAGGGCAGGGCGCTTGTGGGTGAATATCTCAATAAAAAGAGCGGCTTCATCCTGGTCTCTCACGACCGCGCCCTGCTTGACGGCTGCGTGGACCATATTCTTTCCATCAACAGGAGCTCCATCGAGGTGGTGCAGGGGAACTTTTCCTCGTGGCAGCGGGCGGCTGCGCTGCGGGAGCGCTGCGAGCTGACGGAGAATGAACGGCTGAAAAGGGAGATGGCGCGTCTTGAGTCGGCCTCGCGGCGTACCTCAGAATGGTCTGAACGGGTGGAGAAGAGCAAACGGGGCGCGAAAATTTCCGGCGTCAAGGCCGACAAGGGGTATATCGGCCATAAGGCGGCCAAGATGATGAAGCGCTCAAAGAATCTGGAGGGCAGGCAGAGGGCGGCGATCGAGGAAAAGTCGAAGCTGCTGCGTGATATCGAACGGGAGGAGCCGCTTAAGATGCTGCCGCTGCGTTATCACTCCGAGTTATTGGCGGAGGCGGTGGAGTTAAGCATCTCTTACGGAGGGAATACCGTCTGCGAGGGAGTTTGCTTTACTATCATGAGTGGCGACAGGGTGGCGCTGCGCGGCGGAAACGGATCGGGAAAGACGAGCATTATCCGTCTGCTTCGCGGCGAAAAGCTATCGTATCGGGGGTGTCTCAAGGTTGGAGCTTCGCTGAAGATATCGTCCGTACATCAGGATCTGTCAGCTTTACACGGCAGTCTCCGAGAGTATGCCGCGCGGCTAGGCGTTGACGAGAGTATTTTTAAGGCTAATCTCCGCAAGCTGGAGCTTCCGAGAGAACTTTTTGAGAGGGATATCAGCACCTTCAGCGCTGGACAGAGGAAGAAGACGGCGATCGCCGGCAGCCTCAGCGAACAGGCGCATCTCTACCTATGGGACGAACCGCTCAATTATATCGACGTCGTCTCACGGATGCAGATCGAGGCGCTGTTGAAAGATTGCGCGCCGACACTGCTCTTCGTGGAACATGACGCCGCCTTCTGCGCCAATATCGCAACAAAGACCGTGGCGCTTTAGGCAGGATTTTTTAGGCTGTTATGCGCAGAGGCGGGTGGCTGTTTTTTCGCTGCCCCCGTCTGCGTATATGAACTATCCTCTTTATGATAATTATTCAATGAAGAGGTGCGTTATGAAAAGATATTTCAAACTATATATTATCGCTCTCCTGCTCCTGACGGTCTTTTGTCCCGCCGCCGAGAGCGCCGTTATAACGGAGATTGGCAGCGCGGAACAGCTGGCGGCCTTCCGCGACAGCGTGAACGCCGGTGACGATTACGATGGTCTTAACGTTAGGCTCACCGCCGATATCGATCTGCAAAACGCTGAATGGCTCCCTATCGGGACCGCCTCCGCCCCCTTCCGCGGAAAATTCAACGGCGCCGGACATAAGATCAGCGGGCTGAAGGTAACAGGCGCGCAGTCGGCCGCAGTACCGGTAGGGACGGCGGAGTATTCCGGCACGGCGCTCTTTCTGATTCTCTCCGGCAAGCACGCGCAGATAGCAAATCTTACCGTAGAGGGTACGGTGGAGAACAGACGGCAGAGGAGCAACCTCCTATCCGGCGGCATCGTCGCCTATGCGGGACCTGATACGGTGCTTTTCAACTGTAAAAATTATGCCGCAGTCTCCGTCGCGGGCAAGGGCGGCAACGGATTCTTCGGCGATGAGGATTACTCGATCGCAGGTGGTGTGGCGGCCCACCTTGAGGGCTATATTGTGAACTGTGTCAATTATGGCGAGGTGAAGAGTTCCAGCACCTCCGCCTACAGCATTGCCGCCGGACTTGCTGGGCGGGTGAAGGGCTATATACTATCGTCGCGCAACGTGGGGGCGGTCTCTGTTGCCGATATCGGCCTCTTTCAAAATATCGCGGGCGGTGTCGCGGGAGCAGGCGAGGGCGGCGTACTCTTTGACGTGAAAAACGAAGGCGGTATATATTCTTCAAACGTCGGCGGCGGCATTATCGGCTTTGCCTACGGTACATCACTGCAGAACGCTATTAATTCAGGGAAGGTCGGCGGTACGGGACAGAGCGGCGGTCTGATAATCTCGGGCGGCATAGTCGGCAAGGCCTATAACGGAGCCTCCGCGGTAAACTGCGCAAACATGGGAGCCGTCGGCGGTACGGGAACGCCGAATTATTCCTATGCTGGCGGCCTCGCCGGATGGAGCAGCGCCGGGCCGAATTCGGTGGAGAACATCTTTTATAATTGTTCCAACAGCGGCGTAATCTCCGGTGAGGGGGTTACAGCGACGCGTGTCGGCGGCCTCGTCGGCGAGATGGGAAAGAGCCAGCTGGCGGATTCGGCAAACAGCGGTTCCGTCAACACGGGAAAGGCCTTTGCGGGCGGTCTTGTCGGCAATAAGTTCTCTAACGCTGATATTTATGACTCGGTCTATCCCAGCGGTTACGACGCGGTCGCTTACGGCACGCTTTCGGCGAGAGACTGTTCCGCACTCTCTATGGAGCAGTTGGCCGGGTTCGTGGTAACGGTGGCGCCATCGCTCTCGCCCTCGTCCGTTACTCTAACTAAGGGCGAGAGCAAGACTTTATCTGTGGAGCTGCAGACCTTTCCCGGAACTCCTGTTGACAAGAGTGCCTTCTATTCCATCGTTTCTCTTGGCGCGGAGCCGGCGGATTTTGTCTCCGTAACCGCCGACGGCGGCGTTGTCACCGTCAGCGGAGTGGATAATGGAGCTTCGCTGCTGGCGGCTCAAACGGTCTGTTACCGCAGCGCCCTCTCGGGCGGTGTCGACAGGAACAGCGCGAAAAAAGCGCTGATCTCGGCGCTGGCGGTGGTGAAGGAGGCGAGCGCCGCTCCTGATGTTCCCCCGCTATGGCCCGATATCCCTCCGCTGGTCTCCCCGGATATCTCTCCCGTTCCGCCCAGCGGACAGGAAACGCCATCAGGCTCTTCCTCTTCCGGATGCGACGTCGGCGGCTGGGCCGTCCTCAGCCTTATCACGCTGCCGCTGGCTGTTTATCTCTATAGTGCTAGAAAAGAAGATTAAATAGTTTTAACGTCTTAAAAGCAGGAGTTAGGGGGGCAGTGAAGCAGCCAAGATAGCGGTTCTGTTTGAGCGTAAAAAGGCCGGTCTGTCCGGACTGTTTCGCGGTGCCTTTACAAAAAAGCGGGCCGTGAGGCCCGCCTTCACCTTGCCTGTTATCTGCTCATCCTTATCATGTCGGAGAGGAGCGCCTGTCCGGTTTCGCGGCGTCCGGCGCCGGGGCCTACCAGTGTGATCTCTCCGAGGTTGTCGGTGTTTACCGTGATGGCGTTTGTCGCGCCGTTTATCGCCGCCAGCGGATGGGTCGCGGCGATCTCCTTCGGCATCACGTAGGGGTGCATGCCAAAGCTGTCAAACCTGATGCCGGCTACGAGCTTTATTGTGAAGCCGCCGCGCCGCGCCTCTGCGATCTGCTGCGGCGTCACCTGCGTGATCCCAATGCGGGTGACATCTTTCACGTCGATCTCCTTGCCAAAGAGGATCTTTGCGAGGATTACGACCTTTACCGCCGCGTCCCAGCCCTCGACGTCGCCTGAGGGGTCGGCCTCCGCATAACCGAGCGCCGTCGCCTCGGCGAGCGCGTCGGCGTAGGTGGCGCCTTCGCCCATCTTTGTGAGGATGAAGTTGGTTGTGCCGTTGAGGATTCCCTCAAGGCCCAGCACGCTGCAGCCCGCGATGCCGTTTTTCATCATGTCGATGAGCGGCGTTCCGCTCATGACCACGCCCTCATAGCTGAGCTTTGCGCCGCACTCCTCGGCAAGCTGGCACAGTTCGTCAAAGGCCACCGCGATCGGCCCTTTGTTCGTCGTGGTGACGCTGATGCCGCGCGAGAGCGCCGCTCTGAGATGGGAGAGGCCGGGCTCCCCCGTCTTGAGGTTGGTAGGGGTACATTCTGCGAGCACCGTCGCGCCGGACTGGTCCAGCAGTTCGTCGAAATGGCCCGCCGCCTGCGCGAGCGCCCCGAAGCTGTGCCTGCTGTGGAGTTCGTTAAGGATCTTCTCTAGGTCCAGCCCCTCCGGGTCCATGACGATGCCTTTCATGAGGTCGCTGATGAGAACGACCTTATATTCAAAGCCGTATTTTTCTTTAAGTTCGTTTTTTTTCTCATGCAGTATCTCAAGGAGCGCGGTTCCGACGTTGCCGCAGCCGGCCAGTGCGATGTTATTTATCATTACAGTCCCTCCATAATCTGAATTATGAATATAATTTCAGGATTATATCACAAAACGAACGCTCTCAACATAAAATCATAAAAAGCTGACATAAACCGGCATATAAAAATGCCCGCTGTCTGTCGCAGCGGGCGGTATGTTCCTGCAGGCCAAAGCCGTTACTGCTCTTTTTTCTTTATATGCTCTTTGATATCCGCGAGGCTGACGCGCGTCAGCTCTCCGGTAGGCAGCTCTCCGAGTATATCCCAGGCCATATCGAGCGAGTAGCCGATCTCACGGTCCTCCTCTTTGCCCTGCTTGAGGAAGCGGTCCTCAAAGATACGGCCAAAGGCGAGGAATGATTTGTCGGTCTTTGAGAGTTCGTCTTCACCGACGACTCCCGCGAGCGAGCGGACCTCCTGCACTCTGCTGTAGGAGGCAAAGAGCTGGCTGGCGACGCTCGGATGATCCTCGCGCGTGTAGCCTTTGCCGATGCCGTCCTTCATCAGACGCGAGAGGCTGGTGAGGATGTCTATCGGCGGGTAGATGTTCTTTGCGTCGAGTTCACGCGAAAGAACTATCTGTCCCTCGGTGATGAAGCCCGTAAGGTCTGGAATCGGGTGCGTGATGTCGTCGTTGGGCATCGTAAGGATCGGTATCTGTGTGACGCTTCCCTCACGTCCGCGGACGACTCCCGCGCGCTCGTAGAGCGAGGCGAGGTCGCTGTATAGATAGGCAGGATATCCCTTGCGGCTCGGTACCTCTCCCGCGGCAACGCCGAGTTCGCGCAGCGCTTCGCAGTAGCTTGTCATGTCAGTCATGATGACGAGGACGTGCATTCCAAGTTCGTAGGCGAGGTATTCCGCCGTTGAAAGCGCCATGCGCGGCGTAGCGATTCGTTCGATTACGGGGTCGTCGGCGAGGTTCAGGAAGGTGACGATGTTGTTGGAGTGGCCGCGTGTCGACAGCTCCTGCATGAAGTATGCCGCGTCGTCGTGCTTGACGCCGATTCCGGCGAAGACGACGGCGAACTCTTCGGATCCCACGACTTTTGCCTGCGTCGCTATCTGTACGGCGAGCTGGTTGTGCGGCAGACCGTTGCCGGAGAATATCGGCAGCTTCTGTCCGCGAATCAGCGTCGTCAGCGTGTCGATCGCCGAGATACCGGTGTGGATGAAGTCGCGCGGGTACTGGCGCGCCATGGGGTTCAGCGGCAGACCGTTGATGTTTACGCGCCTGCCTCCATATATCTCGCCGCAGCCGTCGCGCGGCTCGCCGAGACCGTTGAAGGTGCGTCCGAGCATGTATTTTGACAGGTGGACCTCAAGCGGTTTGCCGAGGAAACGAACCTTTGTCGTGTTCGGTACGAGCTCTTCCGTCCCTGTGAAGACCTGTACGAGCGTCGCCTTTTCACTCAGCGACTTTACCTGTCCGTGGCGGCGCACACCCCTGCTGTCGCGGATGTCAACAAGCTCGCCGTAACCGACGCCGCTTACATTTTCTACGAGGATAAAGGGACCCTCTATGTCTTTTACGCCTATGTATTCGGGCTGCGCCATTTTATTCACCACCCCTTAGTTTTCTTGTGCGTTCCGCGGCGACGCGCTCAAGGTGCGCGTCGATACGTCTGCGAATCTGGTCGAAGCCCTCTTTGTCCTCGGCCGCGAGTTCCCTGAGGTGGGTTATCGCGTCGACCGACTCGTCGTCCTTTATCAGCGAGATCGGGATGTCTTTGCGGACCAGCTCCATCGATTTGTGGTGGAACTCAAGGATGACGGAGAGTATCTCAAAGCCCTTCATCGGCGGCGAGTACGAGTCGGAACCGAAGGAGTTCTGCTGAAGATATCCGTTCTTTATCAGGAAGGCCGTGAAGGCGATGAGCCGCTGGTCGTCTGGGAGGACGTCCTCGCCGACGAGCTTGATGACCTGCTGTATCTTGTTGTCCTCCGCGAGGATGTTGCGTACCTCTTCGCGGAGCTCGCCCCAGCGCGCGTCCACATTTGTGCAGAACCAGCCGTCGACCTCGGAGGCGTACTCGCTGTAGGAGTCCGTCCACGAAATGGCGGGGTAGTGGCGCGCGTTCGCGAGGTTTTTGTCAAGTCCCCAGAAGCAGCGGATGAAACGTTTTGTATGGCGCGTTACCGGCTCCGTGAAGTCTCCGCCGGGAGGCGATACTGCGCCGATGACGCTGACGCTGCCGTTTTCTCCGCCAATCGTGACTACACGTCCCGCGCGCTCATAGAACTCGGCGAGGCGGCTTGGCAGGTAGGCTGGGAAGCCCTCCTCCGCGGGGATTTCCTCAAGGCGTCCGGAGAGCTCGCGCAGAGCCTCCGCCCAGCGTGAGGTCGAGTCAGCCATGATCGCCACGTCGTAGCCCATATCGCGGAAGTATTCCGCGATCGTTATGCCAGTGTATATGGAGGCCTCGCGCGCCGCAACCGGCATGTTCGAGGTGTTTGCGATCAGGATTGTGCGTTCCATCAGCGGACGGCCGGAACGCGGATCTTCAAGCACCGGGAATTGTTCGAGAACGTCGGTCATCTCGTTGCCGCGTTCTCCGCAGCCGATGTAAATTACGACCTGCGCATCGCCCCATTTAGCGAGCTGGTGCTGGGTAACGGTCTTTCCCGTGCCAAAACCTCCCGGAATACAGGCGGTGCCGCCCTTAGCGAGCGGAAACAGTCCGTCTATGACGCGCTGTCCGGTTACGAAGGGTTCGTTGGGCAGAAGCCGCTCTCTGTATGGGCGCGGCGTACGGACAGGCCAGCGCTGAATCATCGGGATCGGCACTTCACGTCCGAAGGCGTCTTTTACCTTTGCCACATCGCTGCCGGCGTGATGCTTTCCTGAGGGAATAATCCAAGTGATCTCTCCCTCGAAGTCCGGCGGCGTCATCACCTTATGTACGAGCAGCGGCGTCTCCTGAATGGTGGCAAGCACCATGCCGCCGGAGACGAGATCCCCGACTTTGGCTACGGGAGTGACGTCCCAGAGGCGTTCACGGTCGATCATGTTTACCGAGGTTCCCGGAGATATGTACATACCCTCTTTTTCGAGCAGCGAGTCCAGCGGACGCCCGATTCCGTCAAAGAAGCTGCCTATCAGTCCAGGTCCAAGCTCAATGGAGAGGGGTTCGCCTGTGCCGGTCACATCCTCATAGATGCGCAGTCCGTCAGTGTCCTCGTAGACCTGGATGGTGGCGTTGTCTCCATCCATCTTTATTATTTCGCCCATCAGCTTATGGGGCCCGACCTTCACGACTTCGCGCATTCCGAAGTCGCGCATGCCGTTTGCCTTTATGACGGGGCCGTTGACGAATTCGACGGTCCCAAGATGGGAATTCTGTGCGTTATTTTTTAGTTCCAAAGGCTATTCCCTCCTACGGTAAACGCATCCGCAGCCTCGCGGCCTGCGGTAATTATTAATGCCCAGCTTTACGGCTGCTGTCCGCCGCGGCTGCGGTAATTTTTATTTCGCGCTTCGCGCTGACTGTCCGCCGCGGTTAAAGCAGCGGCAGAAGGCGCTCAGCCAGAGAATCAGCCATCTCCTGTGTGATGCTCTGCCAATCCATATTGACCTGCCTGTGCCCGTCAGCCGTCGCTACCCAGCAGCCGCCTAGTATCGGGGCCGGATCGGGGTCAAAGGTGAGGGCAAGTTCATGGTTGAGAGCGAGCGTCTTCGTGATGACCTCCACGGAAAGGGCAAGGTCTACCGCCGAGAGTCTCAGCTTAAGCGGTGTCTTCGTCCCCAGTGATTCTACCGCGTCAATGCACATTCCGGTCAGGATGTCGGAATAGTCTGCGCGGTCTCTAAGGTGCACCAGCTTATCCTGAAGGCGTCCCATAGAGTCTGAAAGTATCCTGTTCTGCAGACGCAGGGTCTCCGTCGATTTTTCACGCTCCGCGGAGAGTATCTGACGGCGGCGGATATCTTCCGCGCGCTTGCGCGCATCCTGCAGGATGAGGTTCGTCTCTCGCTGGAGTTTCTCCGTCTCATGCGCGAGCCAATCGTCCGCCTCGCGGCGGCCCTGCGCCATGTTGATCTTTTTTTCGCTGTCGGCGCGGTCCAGTATTATATCTCTAAGGTTGCTTATCTTTTCGTTTGATACTTCCTTCATCATGTTTCACCTCTTATTTAAGTCCTCGTTCTGCTCGAAGTTTCGGTATGCTGCGATGCAGAGCTAAAAGCCGGCAGAGGGAGATCTTCCCGTCCGCCAGTCGCGCTACATCTTTACCCCGATAGCTTCCTGGACATATCTGGTCAGAAAATCAGGTCCCCTTTTGGTGCCGAATCTGTCGGGTATCTCGACTACGAGCGGCAGGTCTCCGCGTTCGCGCAGCTGCTGGATTATCTCTTCGGCCATCGCCGCCGCCTTTTCCGTGATGGCGAGTATGGCGAGATTCCGCATCTTCAGAGCGTTTCCTATCGCTGCATATGTTTCATCGGGAGTGTGAACGAGCGTGCCCTCGATTCCGGCCAAACGCATCCCTACAAGGGAGTCGTGGTTGTCGCTCACAAGGTAGGCCTTCATAGACGTTTATGCCCGCCTACAGCCGCTGGATTATAAGCAGTGAAATGATGACGCCGTAGATGGCGATACCTTCGGCAAGTCCGAGGTAGATGAGCGTCGTACCGAGCATTTCGGGCTTTTCACCGACCAGGCCGAGAGCCGCCGCACCGACGTTGGCGACCGCAAGTCCCGCTCCGAGGCAGGCGATTCCCGTGGCGCACGCCGCCGCGATGAATCCGAGACCGGCTCCGACCGATACCTCTTTCGCGACCGCCGCCGCGCCCTCCGCGGCGAATGACGTACCTGAGAAGAGGGCCAGTACCGCTCCCGTAAAGACAAGCAGTGTCGAAAGTCCCAGCACTGTCGCGTAAATTTTCCTGCCGCCGCGGAAGCCCCTACGCTGGAGGATATATCCGGCTATCATCAGAGTTACCACAGTACCGCAGCTTAACATCAATCCAAACATGAAAAATCTCTCCTTTTCTTATTCTCTTTAAAATTGTTTAATCTTTAATTACGTAATTTATATATGTTGCCCGTAACTATATTTTATAAACTTACAGATCCTCCGCGTTGGCCTGAGAGAATTTGCCTCCCTCTTTTTTCCAGCCAACAGGTTTGAAGGCGCTGCCTCCTCCCTTATAAAATTTCCCGAAGAATTCGTAGTATTCGAGACGCAGCGTCTGGATGAATACTATCAGTCCTTCGAGGCATACGATGACCAAGTTGCCGATGATCAGGATTATGCCTTTCATAACGATGCCTCCGGGCAGCGAACGAACCATCTCGGAGAGCATTATTACCGCAAGCGAAAGTCCCACGTGGTTAAGCGCAAAGGCCGCCAGTCGTACGAACGACGCTGTATTTGAGACGAAGGACATGAGGTTGTGCATGATCTCAAATAGGTTGAGCACGGGGGATTCTCCGTCACCCTTCTGCCGCAGTATGTAGCGCGCTAGGATGTCACGGAAGATCATCACAAGGATGAGCAGCCCGATAGCGCCCCACATCAGGTCCGCCGTGAATTCTGATATCGGCGAGCCGGTGATGTAGATCATGCCCAGGGCGCATAGCGTCCAGTAGAGCGCGAGTCCCGCGAGCCCCTGCCCGTCAAAGAGCAGGCGTCCAAAGTCCTTCGCCCGGTATTGCTTTATCATGTTCAGCAGCAGGCCGAGGCTTATCATGAATACGCCGAGGCCGATCGATACCGCAAGCAGTTTGTTGACGTCATGCATGGGGTTGAGCCAAATCTCGGGGATGACGCCCTCGATGCCGAAGATACTTCCGTACATCAGCCCGAAGAACATCGATGAGATGGAGGCCATCTTCATGACCTGCCCGAGCGAACGTCGCATGATGCCGCGCTTTACGAGCATCATCGAACCGAGGAATATCATTATTCCGTGGCCTACGTCTCCAAACATAAATCCGAAGAAGAGGATGAATGAAATGGCGACGATCGGCGACGGGTCTATCTCTCCATAGGAGGGAAGGCTGTACATCGCGACGATATCCTGGAAGGAGCGGAAGAACGCGTTGTTCTTGAGCTTTGTCGGAATACGGATGCCGGAGTAGGAGATATCCTGTGTCTCCTCGACCATCAGCGTCGTCATCGGCGCCTCTTCCGCGATGGTTTTGCTGATCTCTGCGTAGGTGTCCGCCGGTATCCATCCCGAGAGGACGAACATGCCGCTCACCTCTCCGCGTCCCTTGCATACGTCGTAGACCCTCTGCATCGTGTAGAGCTGCGAGAAGAGCAGTTCGTAGTCGGCGCGGTGCTCGCGAAGCATGTCTTTGGCCGCCTTGGCAAGTCCGCGGATCGCCCGCTGGTGGTTTTCGATACGTTTTTCCACCAAAGCAAGGGGGTCCTCCCCGTCGAGCTGTCCGGCAATGTCTTTAAGAGAGAATTCCTTGAAATATACTGCCTCAAGCAGCTTTTTCGTAGATTCCTCATATCCAGGTACGGTTATGATCAGGGCCCAGGTATTGCCGTTTGATACGGTTAGCTCATTGATCGCGATCGGCGATTCTTCGCCGCTCTCCATCAGCCTCTGAAAGTTTTCGTTGGAGAGGTAGCCGAAGAAGGTCTTCGCGAAACGGCCCTCGGCGAGCTCACGCGGGCCAAACTCCGTCCCTGAGAGCGCCTCGACGAAGAGCTTGGTGGCGCGGAGCAGCTCCTCCTCCTCGACCAGCACACGGCGGCGCTGCTCCCAGACCTGAAGTCTTCTGGAGGTCTGTTCCACAAGCATGCGCGCGTGTGACAGCGTGAAATCTTTCGTGATGGTGACCGGCTGCGGATCCGGTACGACCTCTCCCGCGACCTTCCATATCGTCGAGATCTTTGAGACCAGCTCGTCGTATGGATTTTCGGTCTCGGTCGTAAGTTTGGAGCGCAGCGACCTGTCGTTGATGAGTATATCAAGCGGCAGAGGCTGGAAGCCGCCAGTCAGAACCATCTGACGGGCGACCGGCTCCATCTCGGACTGCGGTCCGATCATGGTCAGAGCGACCATTTTCATTACTGCCATGCGGGTTCACCCCCATTGATTATCGGCCGGATAAGGTACTGGGCCGCGGAACGGCGGTCGTAATCGTAGCGCACGTCCTCTATCATTCGTATTATGTCTGTGACCTCGTGGTCCTTTAATATAAAGTAAGCGATTGCCGTGTGGAAGCCCGGCACGCCGTTTCTCAGTATGGACAGGGCCTTCAGGTAATTGTACCTCTTGATGGACATCTCAAGGGCGAGCTCCTTGTCGTCCTGCTCAAGCGCATCATGGAATATCTTGCCGTATGTGGGGAAGTATTCCTCCATCAGCGCGATGCGCTCTTCCCAGTTGGCGCCCTTCGCCATTTCGCGCAGATGATGCACCTTTACCTTATACTTGACCGGGAGCATGCGGCTGATCGTCTCTTCTATGGTCATATTGTAATACCACATGCACCGATGGAAGTGGTAGAGATTCAGGAGGTCGATACGCGAGCCGAACAACGGTTCGAGCACCTTCTGCTCGTCCACGGGGAGCTTTTTGATGTCGTTGTAGAGATCCATCTCCACCATATTGTCGATGGCGAGCTCGAGAGAGAAGAGCGAACTCTCGCCGTTTATCAGACGCCTCACCGGTTCCCGCAGCACCTTATAAAACTTAGTATCGCGCAGCGTGTCGAGCACCTCTTTGTAATCCCGGCAGTTCAGCAGCGCCTCGTAGGGCAGCTTTGATCCTGGGACGCGGAAGAGATGCTGGCGCATCATATCACGGTCCAGCCGTTTTGAGTGTATCCAGCGAAAGATGCTCTTCAGCTGTTCCGACTCATACCAGCTGAGCCAATCGATAAAGAATTTGCGCCATACGCCGAGCAGATAGAAGAGAAAGGAATCCGCCTCCGCGAGCACAGAGGAGCGGACCGCATTCTCAAGGTCGATGCGGTGTACCTTCGCCGGCAGCAGCGTCTCCAGCTGGTCTTTATAGCCCGCCGTCTGTTTCAGAAAGGCGGCGATCTCCGCGGTGGAGTTGAGGCCAAGCAGCGCCCAGTACTCGTCAGCCTTCAAAAGCTGGCTGTAGAGGACGTGCGCCTTTACCCCAAGTGCGGTTGCGGAGCCGTGTGAAGACGACACTAAATTCAGCCTCTCTTCTTTGAAATGAAGCTCTCGGCGGTCTCTGAGACGATGGAGTCGATTACTGCGTCCACATTCTCTTCAAAACGTTTCTGCATACGCGCCCGCTCTTCTTTGCCGAGGCTAGCTATCTGTGCGGCTTCGGTCTTGGCGGAATTCAGCGCCGTCTCCATTATGCCCTTTGCCTGCTCCCTGGCGGAAGCCATCTGGTTTGCACGCTCCGCGGCAAACTTTTCCTGCGCGGTGCGAAGCAGAGATTCCGATTCATTCTTTGAATCGTCGACTATTCTTTTGGCCTCTGATTCTGCCCCCAGCAAAACTGCCAGTACTTCGTGCAGAGTACTCATTGCAAAATTCCCTCCCTAATTTATAAAAGCATAGTGGAGCCGTTGAAATCCCCTATTCCTTTATCTTTTTCTGCGCGAGCTTCATTCGCGTGAAGTCCTCACGCTCTCCCTCTTCCAGGACGTCGCTGATAAAGTTTATCTCCGCCTTGTCCTGAGGGATGACCACCTTCTCAAGGGCGTTGACGCGCCTGTGGGTCTTTCGTATCTGGACCGCCAGACGGTAGACGCTCGTTTCGATCTCGGCGAGCTGCGCCACCAGTACCATCACGCGGCGAAACTTCGCATAGGCCGCATCCATCGCTCCCGAAGAGCCGTGGAAGGAATAGCTGGGGATAGTCTCGGCGCTCAAAGGGTCCACGTCGGGGATCTCCACCCCCATCACCG
This sequence comes from Cloacibacillus porcorum, assembly GCF_001701045.1. GTDB lineage: Bacteria > Synergistota > Synergistia > Synergistales > Synergistaceae > Cloacibacillus > Cloacibacillus porcorum. Next base: position 2,599,383 of record NZ_CP016757.1, on the reverse strand, counting down.
AGCGAAGGCGCACTGTGATATTAGAGGTGATCGGAACGGACTCCGAGATATCCTCCACAGTGTCGATGCCGAGAGATATGTTCGCCTTTTGGAGCGCCTCGTACGCATCTTTGAACACCTTGGAGACATCCTCCTGAAGCTTTTTTGCCGAGTCTATATAATGAACCAGCTCCATCATCAGCACTTGGCGCTTCTGGTCGAGGAGGTCGTGACCTGACTGGGCCATCGCCATATCGCGTGTGAGCCTGACAAGGTTTCCTCGTGTTGGTGCAAGTTTTGAAGCCACGAAATTTTTCCCCCCTCAAAATAGATACCGTAGGACCATAAATCCCCTATCTATTATATAATCTATGAATCATGGCTATAAAGGCCATAAACTATTAACATCGCACAAAAAGATAACCCTCACTATTCCGTGGGGACAGCCTATAGTGCATTTTAACGCTTAAACGAATCTACGTACAGGGGGTAAAATAAGCAATGTTTCTGTTGTTCATCAGCGAGACGGCATTAGCCAAAATTCCTGGACTCTCCGCCGCAGGTGCAAATCTTGACGCACTGCCCTACACCGCGCCGGCGGATGCCGACATGCTCTTCTATGATCGTCCGAAGGTCGCACCATCACTGCCGTTCGACCCATTCGGTCACCCCTCTCCTGCGCTGGTCACCCGCGCCTCACTGCTTGAGGCCGGCTTTGACGCGGCCACAGTAAGAGTCGGTACCTCGATAGCCCCCGCCTCTCCGCATGAGACGATCAGCGAGGATATTGGTCGCGATATGCGCTTCGAGGCGGCGGTTCCCGGCTATGAAGAGATTGCGCGGCGCTCTGCGGAGCTGGCCGCGGGACTTGATAAAAATATAAAACAGGTCGTGCTCGCTGAGTCGGTTCCCGGCGGCACAACTACGGCTCTGCTGGTGCTGCGCGCCCTTGGACATGTCGGCACCGTATCCTCCGCGGGACCGGAAAACCCCCTGTCGCTGAAAGAGCAGATATGGCGTGACACGGCGAAGCGACTCGGCATCAAAGAGGGCGGCATGAAAGGCTTGGGCCTCAAAGCCGCCGCAGAGCTGGGCGATCCCATGCAGGTGGCGGTGGCCGCCTATGCCGCCGCGCTGCCGGATGAGGTAAAAGTAACGCTCGCCGGCGGCACGCAGATGATGGCGGTGGCGGCGCTGCTGCGCGACATGGGCGTGGAGCGCGATATTCTGGTGGCGACGACGAAATATGTCCACATCGATCCAACCAGCTGCCTTGAAGAATATGCCGCAAAAATCGGCGTGCGCTGGTACGCGGCGCCGCTCGACTTCACGAAGTCACGCTTCCCAGGGCTTGCCGATTACGAAAAGGGTTTCATCAAAGAGGGCGTTGGCGCCGGCGGCGCGGTGTGGTATGCACAGCAGCTGGGAGTCTCGATGGAGAGAATACAGTCGCGTACCGAGGCGCTCTACGAAAAGATGCTCGACGAGGGCTAGACAATGGACGAAGGGAGAGACGGCTGATGGCGAATGTTGTGATAATAGGCAGCGGCGGCGCAGGTCTTACCGCGGCGATCGCCGCGCGCCGCGCGGGAGCCGACGTTATGGTCATATCCAAGACGGCCGCGGCCGTCGCCTCCTGTACGGCCTATTCCGCGGGACTTTTTTCTCTGGCCTGCGGCGGCGTTTCGCCTCGGGATCAGTACGAGAAACTCTTAAAGACGGGATACCGTCTCAACGACCGCGCCCTGCTTGAAACGCTGACCGAAGAGAGCTGCGCCGCGCTTGAAGAGATCGCCTCCTTGGGCGTGACGCTCGAATTTCAAAAAGGACGCGCGAGCGCCCGCGCCACCGCGAAGAACGAGCTCATGGGCGGCAGCGGACTCGTGGAGCAGCTGGTGCGGATCGCGAAAGAGTGTGGCGTCAAGTTTATTGAATGGTCCGTCGCACGCGAGATATTTACCTGCGGAGGACGTGCCCGCGGAGTCTCCGTAACGAACTGGCGCGGCAGACGGAGCCTCGCGCTCCCGGCGGACGCCGTAGTACTCGCTACCGGGGGAGCCGGACGCATCTACAGCCATACCGACAACCCAGAACGCATGACCGGCGACGGCTACGCGCTCGCGCTTGCCGCGGGACTTAAACTGCGGGATATGGAATTCGTTCAGTTCTATCCTGTCGGCTGGGCGCAGGAGAACTTTCCCATGTGGATGGCGGACACCACTCTCGGAGATTTCATCCGCGTCACTGACGCGGAGGGAAGGGAATTTCTTCCCGATGCCTACCGCGAGTGGGGCGTGAAGGACGGCAAAGAGTGCAACTACTTTGCCCGTGACAAACTCTCGCTGCTGCTCGCGCGTAAAGACCGCGAAGGCGGGGTCTTCGCCCACATTGAGGAGACGCCTGCGGCGCTGTGGGACGACCCCGGATTTCTCTACGCACTCACGCTGCCGCGGGAATTTTTTATGGGACGCAAAGAGCCGCTGCGCATCGCGCCGCTGGAACACTATTTCTGCGGCGGCGTCGAGATCGGAACCAGCGGCGAGACCGGTGTGGAGGGACTTTACGCCTGCGGCGAAGTGACCGGCGGCATCGACGGCGCGAACCGTATGGGCGGAAACGCGCTCGCGCACATCGTGACCTTCGGACTGCGTGCGGGCCGCGCGGCGGCCAAACATCCGCATGAGATGCCGAAAGAATTTCCCGCAAGAGAGGCGGGTGAGCTTCTTTCCGCGGACGGCCGCCCCGTCGCCGAAATCCGCAGAGAGCTGCAAAGAAAAGCCTGGCAGTCGATCGGCCCCATCCGCCGCGCGGACGAAATATCGGATTTCCTTCTATATATAGAAAGTATCAAAAAAGAGAAGCTAAAGGCGGAGACCCCGCAGGAGCGCCTTCTGGCTCTGGAAATGCCCGGACTCACCGCAAGCGCCGAAGCGGTGGCAAAGGCCGCGCTGGCAAGAAAAGAGTCGGTGGGGGCGCATTATATCGTTTGATTGCTTTTTCCTAAGTATTGTATATTAGCTGTCCATTTATGCGTCAATTTATAGATATATTCTTTGTTTTTAATGTAAATCAGATCCAGCCACGATAAGTTTCGTGGCTGGATCTCTCTTTATGCCTATTTTTTATGGTAAATGACAATTATATAGTGTATATACAAAATTATAAGTAAATAATTTTATAAAAAAAATATTGAAAAAATAATTTCGTTGTGATAGTATCATTAATAGCGAATGTTCAATGAATTTTTACAATTGCATAAGGGGGTGTCCGGTAAGATTCTATCGTACTTGCGTTTTTGAGCGTGTGCGTGTTGTTGCGCTATCTCTGAGTCTGGAAGTAGGAAGGTTTTGTTAGTAAAAACAGGAGGTGCTTTTTGTGAAGTGTAATACTAAAAATATCGTAGTAATTATCAGTGTGTTTATTGTCTCTTTTGTAATATTAACCATAAATTGTGATGCTGCTTATGCAAAAAGACGCTTAAAATTTTACGCACCATATCCGGCAGACAGTTATACAAGCCAGGCGCTTGAAGAGTTAACAAAGATGATAAAAGAAAAGACAGACGGAGAGATAGATTTTAAAGTTTTTCCTTCAGGACAGCTCTGCACGTATGAAGATTCGATAGAAGAAGTTAGAGCTGGTACTATCGACGCTTCTTTTACGTGGCTGACAAAAAGATATCACCCGAAACTCGATATAGGAAACCTTCCCGGGTTATGCACCAACGGATTCCCGGAATATGAGCTTATGTTTCTTGATTCCAATTCTCCATTTTGCAAACTCATTGAGCAATACTCTAATGAGGCTGGTTTTGTGAGCCTCGGTGGCTGGGTTGACCCCAGAATAGGATTTATTCTCAGTAAAATCCCGCAAAATGTCAAAAATAATGAAAAAAAGAATATCTCCTTGAGGGTACCGGCGATGCCGTCTGTAAGAGATATGGCGGGCGTGATGGGGTATAACACCGTAACGATGGATTATGCCGAGGTTTTCAGTGCCATCCAAACTGGACAGATAGACGGAGCGTCAAATATTCCCGCGGAGGACGCCTATCTGCAGGCTCGGGACATGATCAAATGCTTTGACGCCAATAACATGGGATCGACGCCGGGGTGGCTGATTATCAACAAGGACCTATGGGAGTCCTTTGGAGAGAAAAACCGCAAAATCGTCCAGGAATGCATAGCGGTACAGCTGAAAAAATGGGTCCCAGTAGCCAGAACCATCGAGGAAAAATACGAGAAGAAACTTGAGGAACATGGCGTAAAGGTCATTAAGTACTCCACCGAAGAATGTATAAAGCGCAGCGCGGAAGTCAGGGCTAAAGTATGGCCGAAGTATGCCAACGTTTACGGTAAAGACACCCTTAAAATGCTTGAAGAAGCTGTGATCAGCAATCAGAAGAAACTGTCGGGCAAATAGCTGAAGAAACTATAGAAATGTCCGGTATCTGTTCAGTCAGTCTCTTGCCGAACAGGTGCCGGACAGGAAACGGATGGTGATAATCACAATGCAGAGGACAGTAAGACATTGTTTGGATAAATTAAGAGCCTCACTGTTTTGGCGGGGGCTTTTAAAAGTACAGGAAATAATTCTTTTTCTCACGAGCTGTATGATGATAGGGATACTTGGCGCGGTCGTCGTCTGCCGCTATGTGCTTAGAGTGGATCTCTTTGGATACGACGAGATCGTGATGATATCGGCATTTTGGATGTACTTCATTGGAAGTTCATACGCGATGGAAAAACGCGAGCATGTCAGGGCAGATATTCTGGAAAGACTACTTCCACCGAGAGGGAAAAGGTACCTTCGCATCTTCGCAAATCTGCTGCAATCCCTTGTCGCGATAGAGACGGTACACCTCTCTGTTGCCTATGTAATCAACGGGTTCAAAATTTGGCCGACGACGTCTGCATGGGGACTTCCTCTGATGACGTCGATGAGTGCGGTCACTGCCGGTTTTGTACTGATGGCGCTCTATGTAATAGTACAGTTCCTTGAAGAGATAACGACGCCTGTCAACGAGTCATCGCCTGCGAAAGGAGAGTTGTAGCTATGCTTCCGTTTGCGATATTGGTGATAATCTTAGGCCTGCTTATAGGGATGTATCTCCCCTATGTCTTTGTATTGGCGGCTCTTTTCCTGATACATTCGATAGGTTATGAGGACAGCTTCCTCATGAAATATGGATACAGCGTCTGTAATTCGCTGGTGCTGCTTTGCGTGCCGCTCTTTATTGCGGTTGGTCTGGTTATGGAGCGAAGAGGTATTGGCAAATGTCTCGTTAACTTTGTTGGAATCTTTGTCGGACGTATAAAGGGAGGCCTTGCGATTGTCGCCGTAGTTGCCTGCGCGGCTTTTGGGTCGATAGCTGGGAGTAGTCTTGCGACTCTCTCGTGTATAAGTAGCATCATGCTTCCGCGTTTTGAAGAGTCCGGATACCCTAAGGCTTACGTTGCCACGCTGCTTACGAGCGCCTGTCCTCTGGGGCTGCTCATACCTCCAAGCGCCCACATGATACTTTATTCATGGGCCGGGCGGCAGCCGCTTCTCGCCTGTTTCCTGGCCACCGTCGGGCCAGGAATAATGCTGGTCATCATGCTTTCCATAGTCAGTCTGATCATCATGAGGAACGATCCCAACATAAAGGTACGTCCTAAGATGCCGGCGAGAAACTTTATAAAAATGGCAAAGGACGATACCTTTGCCGCTGTACCCGCGCTTCTGATGCCGGTGATAGTCCTCGGAGGTATATACAGCGGAACGTTTACTCCTACTGAGGCTGCCGCGATTGCGATAATTTATTCCGTGCCGGTTGGATTTTTCATCTATAAGCAATTAACGATGAAGAAGCTTTATCACACATTTGTGGAGACGGCTTCGACCACAGGTGTGATCATGGTAATGATATTCTGTGTCATGATGCTGAGCCGTATATACATAATGGAGGATATGCCGGGGATGATCTCAGATTTCCTGAGAAGTTTTTCCGATGATAAGACGATAATCCTGCTGGGTGTCAATATTGTGATCCTTATTATGGGTATGATAATGGACGATACAAGCTGCCTCCTTTTGGGAACGCCGATCCTGCTGCCGGTAGTGCAGAGTTTTGGCGTAGACCCGATACATTTTGCTGCGATAATGGGCGTAAATGTGGCGATTGGCTTGCTGACACCCCCCACCGCCCCAGCGCTCTATTTCGGTATTCAGGTTACAAAAACACCGCTGTCGGCGATGCTGAAGCCAAATATGATCTTATTAGTTACATGCTGGCTGCCTACTCTAATAGCAGTCACCTATTTTCCAGACCTGGCACTATGGCTGCCGCGGCTAGTACTTGGTAACTAGGACAATACCGGTATATGGGCTGTTTTATAAATTCGGCGTGAAGAAAATGGGCTTCTCTTAAAGGTGACAGGTGTGTAAATGCCTCATAGGAGTGTCATTAATGTTAAAAAATGTTTTCAATATAGACAAGGTGGTTTTGATAAAAAACAACGTCTTTGATGAAGAAATTAAACAAGAAATGAGCAGGAGGAATATGCAATGGAGAAAGAATATATGAAACGAATAGAATATCTTAAAAACAGGGTGATCGCAATCCGCCCCGAGGTTGACCTTGAGCCGGCGGTACTGCTGACAAAGAGTTTTAAAAGTACAGGTGGTCAGCCCTGGGTTTTACGTAAGGCGAAGGGCGTCAAATATCAGTGTGAGAATAAAAGCGTTACGATATGGCCGAAGGAACTGATCGTGGGGTGCTCCGGCAGCAAAATCCGCGGCGGCATCGTCTCCGCCGACAGCTGCTGGTCCGTACTTGACCAGGAGCTTGAAACGATAAGCACAAGGAGTTACGATCCCTTCTTTATTTCAGAGGCGGAGAAGGAGATATTTCTCAGAGAGATAAAACCATTCTGGGAGGGGCGCTCGATTTTTGAGGAGTGGGTCGCGCAGATACCGGAGGATGTAAGAAATCTTAAGGATAACGGCGCGATCTTCATTGACCGCAAGTTTGTCCGAGGCTGGGGAGAGGTTACCGCCGGTTATACCGACGTCATAAACGAGGGAATACTATCCATTTGCAGACGCATAAAAGAGAAAATGGCGGTTCTCGATACCACGATTCCAGGTGATTATGAAAAAGAGATCTACTACAAAGCTCTTCTGGCCACAGCTGAAGGTGTGATCGCGCTTGCCGAACGCTATTCCGCTGAGGCTGCGCGCCTCGCAGCGACTGAGGAAGACGCGGAGAGGAGGGCGGAACTGCTGGAGATATCGCGGATATGTGCGAAGGTACCGGCATATCCGGCTGATAGCTTTTATGAGGCTGTCCAGTCTGCCTATCTCTACCACATTGTGATCGTGATGGAGCAGAACGCAGCCAGTTACAATATGGGCAGGATGGACCAATATCTCTACCCCTTCTACAATGCGGATCTGGAGGCTGGCAGGATCACCGAAGAAAAGGCGCAAGAGCTGCTGGATTGCCTGTGGGTCAAACTCTCGGAGCCCTGTCTATTTCAGGACTGTATCTCCGCTCAGTTTTCCGCCGGTTACCCGATGTTCCAGAATATCTGCGCGGGCGGTGTCGATCATACCGGCGGCGACGCGGTGAATGACCTCTCTTACATGCTGCTACAGGCGACGATGGATGTGCAGCTCTATCAGCCCTCTCTCTCCGTCCGCTACAGTATGGCTAAGAATCCCAACAGTTTTCTTAAGAAGGTTGTGGAGCTCATCAAGCTTGGCACAGGTTTCCCCGCCTTCCATTGCGATGAGGTGGGTACGGCAATGATGATGAACAAGGGGGTGCCGCTGCGTGAAGCCTATAACTGGAATCCCTGTGGCTGTGTGGAGACGAATCTTGAGGGTAAGATGTGCGGCTTTACCGCCTTTGCGGATCTCAACCTTGGTTCGATGGTGGAGCTTGCTCTGCTTAACGGATCCTCCAGGAAATATGGTAGGTTTGTCTCGTTGGAGACTGGAGACCCGACGAAATTCGAGACCTATGATGAATTCGAGGCTGCCGTCAAAGAGCAGATAAATTATGGTATCAGATGTATTGTTAAGGGAAGCCATATCGTTGACTATGTCAGTAAAAGAAGGCCTGTACCTACCCTTTCGCTGACGCACCGCGAATGTGTGGAGAACGCAGTTGACTATGCGGATGGCGGCGCCAAGTATCATGTTGGGAACGGTATCGACATGATCGGTGTCGCGGACCTCATAAACAGCCTCGCGGCGGTAAAGACTCTCGTCTTTGATGAAAAGAAGCTTTCCATGCGCCGGTTGCTTGGCGCCATGGCCGATAACTTTGCGAATGAGCCGGAGATACATAAGCTCTGCCTTGACGCCCCGAAGTATGGCAACGATATCGGCTGGGTTGACAGGATGGGTGCGGAGCTGTTCACCTATATCGCCGACGAGATCGAAAGTTATAAGAGCCACAGGGGAACGATGAGTCCAGGTATCCTGCCCGTATCCGGCAACACTCCATTCGGTCTTGAGGTTGGCGCGCTGCCTTCGGGGCGCGTCGCCTGGAAGCCGCTCAGCGACGGTCTGAGTCCTATGTGCGGCACGGATATGGAGGGGCCTACCGCGATACTCAAGTCAATATCAAAGATACCTCATGACCGTTTTATGCAGGGTACCCTGCTGAACATGAAGATTATGCCGGATTTCCTTGACAGCGAGGATGGCGTTGCCGCAATGATGAGCCTGCTGAAAGGGCTCTGCTCGCTGGGAGTATTCCATGTACAGTTCAACGTTGTGGATCAGGAAAAACTTCTTGACGCCCAGAGGCATCCCGAAAATTATAAGGGGCTGCTTGTGCGGGTGGCCGGTTATACGGCCTTCTTTGTGGAGCTTGATAAGAACGTTCAGGACGATATCATTGCCAGAACTACCATTGCCAATGTGGCTTAGAAGGCGGAACAAAGGCTCCTATGACTGTTATGGGGAAGGTCCTGCGTATAGAGCGTTCTTCAAATAAAGACGGCGCGGGGCTGAGGACGGTGGTATTCCTTAAAGGATGTCCGCTCCGGTGTGAATGGTGCTCAACGCCGGAATCGCAGAGCGCGTCTTATGAGGTAGGTTTTTTACGCTCCCTCTGCATAAAGTGTGGCGAGTGCGCCAAGGCCTGTCTGCACGGGTTGATCCATTTCGATGCTGTGGACGGCGTCTCTGCGGAGCCACTTGGATGCGCCGGCTGTGGCCGCTGTAAAACCGCCTGTACCCGCAGCGCGGTTCGGATATACGGCAGGGAGATGTCTTCGGATGAGCTTATGGAGGAGATTGTAAAAGACGACGTCTTTTTTCACCACGGAGGAGGCGTCACTCTGAGCGGTGGTGAAGTCCTGTCGCAGCCGGACTTTGTCATGGATATCCTCAAGAGATGCCACGGTTTTGGAATAGATGCCGCCATGGAAAGCTGCGCTTTTGCTAAGTGGGGTGTCCTCGCCCCAATGTTGGATTACCTTTCCAGCATATTCATTGATGTTAAGATAATGGACCCGGTGAAGCACGAAAGTTACACCGGCGCGGGCAATGCTCTGGTCCTGGACAACATTGTGCGGATCGACAGTTCGGGCAAAACAAAGCTGACCATCAGAGTACCCTTCATCCCGACTGTGAACGACGATGTTGAAAACTTTGAGATGCTGGCATATTTCTGCTCAGGGCTCAGGAATTTGCTGGCTATAGAAATTTTGCCGTACCACCGGCTTGGCTTGGAGACATACCGTAATTTAGGCAGGCCGGTGCCGTTTCCTGAGATTTTTCCGCCGCGGCGGGAGGAGATCGAAGATAAAATTGTTCCGCTTAAGCGGCTGAAAAACGCTGTAGTCCGCATCGGATAAGATATTCATATCAAAAAACAAAGTGCCGTTTTCTTTCATCATTGATTTTAAGAAAGCGGCATTTCTTATTGACTTCAAAGATGGGCCACAGTATCATTTATATGTAATGGATTATCAGAATTTTTAATAACATTTAAGGGTGAATGACTGTAAATGAGTATCAGCGAAAAAATTTTATCTATCTCAGCCACATTGAGCAAAAAGCAGAATCTATTGGGAAAATTCATTCTTGATAACATCTCCGATGTGGCTCTCATGAACGCACCACAGATAGCCAGAGAGGCTGGCGTCAGCGAAGCCACGCTTACTCGCTTTGTCTACACGCTGGGTTTCAACAGCTTTTCAGAATTTTTGCTGGAACTGCGCAAGGAGACGATAACCGGCAAGGGAATCCAGTTTCGACAGGAGCCCTATTCCGAGGCCAATGGCCTGATCTACCGCCGGATCTTCGATATGGAGATAGAACTGATGAAGGAAACGCTGAACAATATCGACCCAGATACTTTTGACAAAGCGGTAACCATGCTTTCCGAATGCGACCATCTGCTTCTCGTCGGTGGGCCAATCCATTATTTTCTGACACTGTACGCCTTTAATTTCATGTGTGCTTTCCGTGATAATGTACATATAGTGCGGCAGGTGGACATGTCGTTTATCTCATTGCTGGGTGCCGCCGGCCCGAAGTCAGCCGCGCTCGTCTTCAGCTATCCACGTTATTCAAGTGAAGTGCAGAAGATAACGGGGATACTTGCCGAAAAGAGGGTGCCAATAATAGGAGTCACCGACAGCAAGCTATCGCCGATTGTCCCGCTGTCTCAGCTGACCCTCATAACGCCGCAGAAGTATGTGATTCTCGCGGACGCGAACGCTTCGGCGCTGACGATGATCCATGCGCTGATGGTCGCTATGTACAGAAAGCATCCGGACAAAATAAAGGGGATGCTGGAAGAATACGAGCGGAACGTCCTTACTGCCGACATGTTCGTCTACAAAGATTATAACTTCGTAAAAAGGCTGTAAGATTGCCATCCGCTCCTTACTTGGGAGCGGATGAGTCCTGTATCAGTCTGATGAAGGCCTGCATTTGCGGGGTGACGAACTTATTTTTATGATAGACTAGCTGGCTCCACAGATTTATTGCGTCGTATCTTACGTTCAGCACGGAGAGCTCTCCTCTGGCGATGCTTTCGTGGAGGACATAGTCGGGAATGAAGGATACTCCCATACCCCTCTTCAAAAGGCGCAGCACGACCTCCAAGTTATCGATCTCCAGTATGGGAACCAACTCAATATCATTTTTGGCCGCCTCATGGTCAAGCTCCTGCCGGTATATCGCGTCACGTTCCGTGAGAATCAGCGGCTCTTGGGCGATCTCCGCCAGCGAAATGCTGCCTGCGGCGCAAAGCGGGTTGGCGGGGCTTGTCACGAAGTTCATGCTTACTGGCGATGTACAGGCACGTATGCAGTCCTTATGATAGATGACGCTGTCCAAAAGATAGATGATGTCCAGCTCGTTCTGCCGCAGCATTCGATAGAGGGCCGCGCCGGTCGCTGATTTTATCTCGATCTTTACCTCCGGATACATACTGTGATATTGCGGCAGCAGGTCCGCTATCTTCCAGATAAACAGAGATTCCAGCACCCCAAGCCGCAACGTGCCGGTGACGGAGCCGGCGGTGTCTCGCAGAGACATCGTTCTGGCCTCCAGGTGTAGAAATTCGTTGGCGTAGCAGATGAACTCCTCGCCTTTGGGAGTCAGAGAGACGCTTCGCCCTATACGGTCAAAAAGCATAAAGCCGAGCTCGCTCTCGAGCTGCTTTATCTGGATCGTGACCGTCGATTGTGAATAGCCAAGCTCGTTAGCTGCTTTCGTAAAGCTGTTGAGTTCGGCCACACGAAGAAAGGTGTTGATATTTTTTAGCTCCATCGGCCTTTTTCTCCCGCTTCGTTAAGGAATATGTTGACATAAATAGATTCTAGCTCCATTGATTAAAGATATCAATATATACATTTAAAATCATTCATGTTGTGAATCTTTTATAATTGCTTTGATGTAAAAAGAAGAAAAAATTTCTTGAAAATATAATAAAAAGAAATATAATCTATATATCTACTAGAAGATAATACCATTTTGCAAAGCTGCGAAAATGGTCACGAGAGGGAGGATCACTATGTCGGTAAATGTTGACGCTGGGTTTATTGGAACTGGAGGAATTGCCACGGCTTTGGCCAGAGGACTGTGTGCGTCGCCGGAATTTCAGGGCGTTGTCCATGTTTTTGACATTGATGCGGAAAGAACACGCTCGCTGAAAGAGGAATTTCCCACAAAGATCGTCGTCGCGGCCTCCAACCAGGAGCTGCTCAACAATGCGGAGGTCGTATTTCCCACGCTTCTTCCTGACGTTCTTGAACGGGTTGCGCCATCGCTGAATTTCAGGGAGCAAAATCACATAATTCATATCGCGGCGGGCACCAAGCTCTTGAAGGTCGTACCATGGTTTTCTCCGGCAAAGAGCGTGGTTAGGGCGGTGCCGCTTCCCTTTGCTGCTAAGCGTACCGGCCCGGTAGTTTTCTTCGGTGACGATGCGCTATGCGAGAGGCTGCTCTCTCTTTTGGGGACCGTAGTGAAGGTGAGGACGGAGAAGGATCTTGAGGTGCTGGCCTCAGTCACGGGAGTGATGGTTCCATATTATGGACTTGTGGGTGAGATTGTCCGGTGGTGCATGACAAAGGGGCTGGATTTCAAAAACGCCATTGACTATACCTGCTATATGAACGAAGCGCTTTCGATGCTGATGCGGCAGGAGTGCAGCGAGGATATTGAGGCGTTTATGTCGGCAGCCGCCACGCCCGGCGGCATGAATGAACTTGCGTGGAACGAGATGATAGCAACCTCCGCCTATCTGCCGTGGCGGGATTCACTGGAAAAGATTGGCAGGCATTATAGCCTGTAGAAATCTTGCTAAATAAATACACAGATCCGGTTATTACTGGATAATTAAAAGTTAAACGGCCATCTGCTGAGTGTATAATATCGTAGGAAAAAGATGAGGCGGGTGGAGATTAATGATTTACGGTAATAATCATATTTTAGATTTCTTATGTATCCTATTTATCATTGCTTTTTTTACAAAGACGGCGGCAGCTGGCGTTACGTGTGTGGAAAAAGAGCTGGTTATCCTGGACTCCGACATGGTGGAGATATATGACGACGGAATGGCGATGGCGATGTTGGCCCTGTCGCCCAAAGTAGAACTGCTTGGCGTCAGCGTTGTGGCGGGCAATACCTGGGTGGAGGAGGGGACCGCCTTTGCTCTTCGCCAGCTGGAGGGAATAGGCAGGGCGGAGACGATACCGGTAGCAATGGGAGTTAATCACCCGCTTCGCGGCGGCCGTCTCGCCAATATGAAGGAGGAACGCGAGCTCTTCGGTTTCGGGCGTGACAACTGGCAGGGAGCGGGAGGATATCCCAGGCCCGAATCATGGCGTGCCGTCTATAAGAATACCTATAGGCTTGAACCTCAGTCCGCCCCGCTCGGAGAACACGCGGCAGATTTTATCATTGAGCAGGTGAAGAAATATCCAGGCAGGGTGACAATAGCGGCGATCGGTCCCTGCGGCAACATCGCCGAGGCGGTACGTAAAGCGCCGGAGATAGTTCCTCTCGTAAAACGTGTCGTCTATATGGGCGGCGCCTTCTTTCAGGAGGGCAATGTGACGCCTGCCGCGGAATTTAACTGCTGGTTCGACCCGGAGGCGGCAAAGATCGCCCTCAGAAGTCCTTTTAAAGAGCAGATAATCGTGCCTCTCGACGTCTGCGAAAAGGTGAAGCTTTCCGCCAAGAGATATGCCGAAACGGAAGAGAATATAAAAAATCCCGTCTTCCTTGAAATGGTGCACCGTAATTTCCGCTATGAAAAATTCAAAACAGAGCCGGATTATGTCACCTATATATGGGACACGATCGTCTCCGCGATAATCATCGACCCAACGGTAATTACGGAGGAGATCACCCTGCCGGTCGACGTCAACGATGACTATTCTCTCTCTTACGGACAGACGCTGGCCTTCAAAGGAGGCGCCCCCAGAGGGGCACAGTCTGCACGCATCGTGCTCTCCGTTGATGAAGATAAGCTTTGGAAGATGATATTTAATAGCTGTAACGCCCTCTAGCGATGAGAATTCTTGCGTAAGAATATATAAATAATATTGACGTTTCCGATAAACCATCTTTTTATTTACACCTGGGATGGCTATCATGTAGCCTAGGACATCGATAGAACTTGACCCGTCGCTGAAGGACATCAGTTCTTTGTGAGTGTTGCTTACCAGCTCTCCTAAGCCGACGCTTTTCATCAACAGAAACGGTACGGCGACCAACATGGAGTGGAGATAAAGTGCACTGACTACATCGGTGTAGGTGACGGATGTCAGTCTGCCTGTGGTCTAGAATAAGACGATGACTACTGCAGCAGGGATTGTACCGGTGCCTACTGGCGCATTGGCTACCATATTAAGTACGTAGTCTGCCCCCCCCCTGTTGTGCGAAGTAAAATACATGATAATGAACTTGGTTTGTCGCTAATGGAACATTATATTAGAAAAATATAATTTATTTTAATATATAGTTAAAAATATTTTTTCTACGGTCACTGCTTTGAAAATGCGCTATACTATGTATATGGTGAATTTGTTCATAAATTCACATGTATAAAATAACAATATTGGAGGTGTTTCGCCGTGAGCGAAAAAGAGGCAATAATTAATAAAAAAATAGTGTGCAAGGAGAGGACTACCATATTTAGTGAGAAACTGGTATTGGGCTCACTGATATTTATTCTGTCATTTGTTCTTTTGGCATATCTGTTGGGCAATGCGGAAATTGTGTCGAATCCGCTTGTTCCCAGCAGGATATTCTAATTACAAAAGAATAAAGCAGATAATAACGGGCAAGAGCGATAAGAGAGCTTGTGAGGGGCCGATCCCGCGCAAGCAGATGATAAATAATATCTGTAAATATATGAAAAAGGCGGCAGAGATAAATACTTTGACGCCTTTTTGTGTTAATACAAGGAAATATTTCTTTATTTTTAGCCAAGTTTAATTATTTTATACTTCATGTAAGATATTTTAATAAATATAAACCGATGTTGTCTGTTTGAAAAGGGTGATACGTTTTGAAAAAAGATAGTTATAGTTGACGATCATAAGCTTTTTCTTGAGGGGATGGAGGCATTCTAACTTTGGTAGAAGATTTTGAGATAGTAGAGCACGCGTATAATGCAGAGAGTGCGCTGGATGTTATCAGAATGCTGCAAATCTTGTCATCTATGAATGGCATCGAAGTGACTAAGATCATAAAAAGGAGCTGGCAGACACTAAGGTGCTTATTTTAACGATGCATCTTCACCGGCGCCTGATCATTGAGACTTCTAAAGCCGAAGCAGACGGATATATTTTAAAAGATTCTGAATCCCAAGGGGTTATCGACGCCGCCAGAACGGTCCTCTCGGATCTTATATACCTGAGTCCGGTGGTCAGTACTTTGATTGTCAAGGATTATATACGAAAGCTTGACGTTCCGATTCCAGATTCCGTGCAGCTCAACGATCTTTCAGTCAGAGAAAGAGAGGTGCTTTCTCTTATCTCTGGAGAAAAGAAAACGTAATCTAATAGTTCGAAAACTGAAAGCTTCCATGTATAGATAAACATCTATAAATACAATATGGGAACCCACCTCAATATTGTGACGGGTTCCCATATGATTTTAAAATTCTTATCGTTATGCTTAAAAATCTACCAATTCCAACGAATCTTCCACGTAATAATTATATTCTCTCGTGAACTTATTATAATCCTCGATTCTCTGTTTGATCTTTCTCTTGTCTTTAAGATGTAATCCAAAAGTCAGTGAGTGGATCAGAGCCATAAATGCTGCGTTGGTGTCTATAAACGTAACGTATTTTACCGGAATCTGAAAGAAAATATCGCAATCCGGTACTATTGGGGCCAGAATTGAGTTTGAGATGCCGATTATTTTGAAGCCTTTTTTCTTTATAATATCGACCATTTCCTGTGTTTCGCGTGGATAACGCGGTGTGGTAAATACAATACATACAGTGCCCTCCGGCATACTGTTTACCGTTGCCGCCTCTGAAAGCCCTAATTTTTCTATCAGCTGGACCCTGGGATGTATGACCTGCAGGGCGAAGCCAAGTGCCTGCGTGCAGCACCTGTTGGCGCCGCATCCCAGGATTATGACGGCGGGGGCGTCGTATATCATATCCACGGCCTTTTGATGTTTCTTTGTATCGATTTTAGCCAGAGTATCGCGCATGACCTGCATTTCCAAAGTAAAAATGGCCTGACAGGTATCGTCTGGAAAGACGTACTTTTTATGCTCAAGGTCAAACTTGTCCATGCTTTTGGGCTTTGCCGCCTGGTCGATCTCTTTTCTAAGCGCCGCCATGAATAGAGGAAAACCGTTATATCCGAGCTGGGAAACAAAGCGTACAACCGTTGTCTCGCTGACATCGGCCAGAGAAGCAAGCTCTGTCATCGTTATATATGCCAATGACATGTAATTTTTTTCTATATATTGCGCCAGTTTTAATTGCTTAGGCGATAGATTTCCACTTTTTGCCGCGACTCTTTGTAGCATAGAAGTATTTGTCTCTTTAGCCATGTATAAATCTCTCCGATTTTCCCATATATTATAATTTAATATCTTTTATGGGTTCTTTGTCAAGGAAAAACTGGTGTTAACGCGTAATTTTTTCTTTTATTCTGTGGATATATACATAAAATCGGGAAATTTTTAAGAAGGATAATTTTCTTTTTTTATTATTTATAATTGACAAAAATTCTTTTTATAGTTATTATTCTATAAACCGGTGTTTAAGATGTTCCTATAGGACACGACCTTAGTTTAATTATTGTCAATAAAATTACAAAAATTAAGTAGGGGAGAGTTTGCTATGGAAAATACAACGTTGAATCTGGTAATTCTTCTTGTTTACATGGGAGGACTTATGGGGTTTGGCCTGTATCAGGGGATGAAGGTGAAAAATACTACAGACCTTAATATGGGCGGACGGGCGGTTCCGGGATGGGCCTGTGCTCTTTCAGAGAGAGCCACAGCGGAATCAGCTTGGTGTCTTGTGGGTTTTCCTGGATTTGCTTATGGCAGCGGCCTTGTTTCGATATGGGTGGCGATAGGTTTAGCTCTGGGAAATATATTTGCCTGGACGGCCCTCGCCAACAGGATGAGGAAAGAGGCTGCAAAATATGACGCTCAGACGTATGTTGACTGGATCGTTAAACGTCATGCAAAAAGTAAGGCGGTTACAGCGATCAGACTGTTTGGAAGTTTTGTTGTCATCTTCCTTTTTGCCTTTTATGTTGAGGCTCAGGTCATCGGCGGAGGCAAAACACTCCATACGCTCTTCGGCCTTCCGGTCACAATAGGCATAATTCTCACGATGGTGGTAATTATACCTTACACTGTATGGGGCGGGTTTCAAAGCGTTGTCTATACGGACTGCGTGCAGAGTGTGCTGATGATATTCACGCTTATAGTGGCGCCGCTTTACGGGCTTTACTATATATCGGTGACTCCGGGTGTGTACGCCACTTCGATTACAGAGGCTCTTAAGCTGGCAGGTCCTACGTTTATGGACTGGACGGCCGGTGCGAAGGGGATATTTGCGGGGTTTATGATCGCGAGCAATTTTGCCTGGATAATTGCCTATTTGGGAGGATGTCCTCACCTTACGGTTCGTTTTATGGCGATGAAGGATGACGCCGCGTGGAGGATGGGGCGAAATATCGCCTGTGTCTGGACTGTGCTGGGTTATAGCGGGGCGATCCTTATAGGGCTTGTGGGAATAGCTATATTCGGACCCAGTAATATTAAAGATGCGGAAATGATCATGCCACTGGTTGTTTTAAAGATATTTCCCCCTGCACTCGCGGCTATCTGTGTTACCGGAGCCGTCGCGGCGATGCTTTCGACTGCAGATTCAATGCTCATAGTTACTTCTTCTGAATTCTCGGAGAATATACTGAAACCGATAATAATGAAAGATAAAAAACTGGGTGCAAAAAAAGAGCTGCTCATCTCCCGCTGCGTGACCGTTGTTGTTGGGCTGGCGGCTCTCGCTCTCGCCTTTTTGCTTCCGGACAGCATGGTATATTCGATCGTTTCTTTTGCATGGGCAAGTATGGGCAACCCGTTTGCGGTGGTTACCTGTATGACGCTGCTTTGGGATAAATATACGGGGACTGCGGCCCTTTGGACGATGGTCTTCGGTTTCTTTGGAACTGTGTTGTGGCAGATATCGCCAATGAACGCAATTCTTGACGCGCGGCTTATGGGAGTTTTTCCGGCGTTGTTTGCCGCATATTTTGTTACGAAGCTCACGTATGGCCGCGATAATGTGACGGAAGATGTTTCAGGGGATACGGATATTGTCGGGGAGAATTGATATCGATAAATATTACTGAGAGATAGCTGTGTCGGTTCTTGTTAATGGAGTACGGCACAGCTATTTTTAAAATTCTACGAGGTTTAGTGAATCATTGAGATAATACTCACGCTCTTTTGTGTAACTGTCGTAATCTTTAATTCTCTTTTTTATGTTTTTGGGATCTCTCAAGTATAGACCAAATAAAAGAGAGTGTATCATTGCCATGAATGCGGCGTTGGGATCGCTGAAGGTCACATACTTTATGGGGATCTCAAAGAATATATCGCAGAGCGGTGCTATAGGGGATAGTATGGAATCGGAGAGCCCAATGATCTTTGTCTGTCGCTGCTGCCGTATCTTTTCAAGGATAAACTGCGTGTCTTTGGGATAGCGCGGTGTTGAGAATGCTACGCAGGCGGAGGCTTCCGGTACATCTTGTATGGTATTTCCTTCTGTCGCGCTTATTTGCTCGATGATTTTTACATTTGGACGCATAACTTGAAGTCCATATGCGAGAGCCTGTGAGCAGTAGGTATTTGCCCCAAAACCGACTATTGTCACGGATGGAGCCTGCAGCAGCAGATCCACGGCAGTTGAATGTTTTTCTTTGTCTGCCTTGGCAAGGGTTTCTTTTAGTACCTGCATTTCAAGGTCGAATATAGCTTGGCATGTATCTTCGGGAAATTTGTACTTTTCCTGTTTTAGCTCGAATTTCCCCATGATGCGATTTGTGTCGGTATTTTTTTCGATTTCCTTTCTGAGCGCGAACATGAAATCTGGAAAACCTCCATATCCCAGCGCTGATACTAATCGTAATATTGTCGTATCGCTTATTTTGCTGGCCTGTGCTAATTCCGACAATGTGCAGTAGGCGAGTTTTTGATAATTTTTAACCACATATTGCGCTATCTTTGACTGCTTGGGAGATAAGTGGTCATTAACATCCGCAATTCTCTGCAGCAGTGTTTCGGATTTTCTATTGGCCATTTATGAGAAAACCTCCTTACCAAAGGGCACTTATATTTAAATAGTAAAACACAATTATGTCAAATATATAAAAATTAATAGGTGTAACTATGCAGATATATACTGAAAAATTCAATATTAACTGGAGAATATTTTTCTTTTTTTAATATAGACGGTTGACATTCTCCAATATATCATATAATCTTTTGTTATCGAGTTTAGAAAATAATAATAAGAATATGTAATAAGTTTTATGAAATTGTGCTGTATGTATTTTTATTTAACGCAAGCCCCAAAACAAGGAGAGTGAGGGTAAGTGCAGCTAATAAGCCAACATCCCGTATTGACGTACCAACACGGGAAGAAAGTCAAATTCAGCTTTGACGGCAAAGAATTGGAAGGATTTGATGGTGAGCCGATTGCGATGGCCCTGCATGCGAACGAGGTCTACATCTACAGGGTGACGCCGGAGATGGAGAGGCCCCGTGGTTTCTTTTGTGCGATCGGTAAGTGCAGCTCCTGTTTTATGGTAGTTGACGGTGTTCCTAATGTCAGGACATGTGTCACTCCTCTCAGGGAGGGGATGAAGGTCGAAACCCAGAAGGGCAAGGGCGCGATCCCAATGAAGGAGGAGGCCTAGCGATGGCTGAAATCAAAACCACGGATCTTCTTGTTGTGGGCGGCGGCGCCGCCGGGCTCAGCGCGGCGGCGGAGGCGGCCTCTTATGGAGCTAAGGTCACAGTGCTGGAGAGTGATCTTCACCTTGGCGGACAGCTTGTTAAGCAGACGCATAAGTTTTTCGGCAGCAAGGACGAACATGCGGGAACACGCGGTTATAAGATAGCGGACATTATTTTAAATGAGATACAGGAGTGCGGCGACAAGGTCGAAACATACACAAATACCGCCGCAGTAGGTTATTACAAAAACGATGGCATCGTAACGGTCATGAGGGGCGAAGAGGAATACTTCAAAATCAAGCCGAAGAAGATGATCATGGCGACCGGAGCTCAGGAGCGCATCATACCATTCCCGAACAACGATATCCCTGGCGTTTACGGTGCGGGCGCGGTGCAGACGCTGATGAACGTTTACGGCGTCGTTCCAGGCAGGCGCGTCCTGATGATAGGCGCTGGCAATATCGGTCTTATCGTCAGTTATCAGCTTATGCAGGCAGGGGTTGAGATCGCCGCCGTGCTGGAGGCGATGCCGAAGATAGGCGGTTATTGGGTGCATGCGGCTAAGATCCGCCGCTTAGGGGTTCCGATACTTCTGCGGCACACGATCAAGGCGGCCCTTGGTACGGAGATAGTTGATGGCGCTGTGATACAGGATATCGACACTGGTGAACTCTCGCACGTTGAATGTGACGTGATCTGCCTCGCGGTGGGGCTTACGCCGACGAACGAAATGCTGTGGCAGGCCGGCTGCGAGATGAGATTTATTCCCCAGCTATGCGGGCATGTTCCCCTGCGTGACCCGAAACTTCGTACCAGCCACCCTGACATTTGGATTGCGGGAGACGCGGCGGGTATTGAAGAGGCCAGCGCGGCAATGGTCGAGGGACGTATTTCGGGACTGGCGGCGGCGGAAGCCCTTGGTTTTAAGGTTGATCAGAACCGGTTTGGCGAGTATCAGGAGCGTCTCAATTCTTTGCGCAGAGGCGAAGCCGGTGAGAAGATTCGCAGCGGCCTTGCGCTGGCTCAAGTTGCAGACTGGGGTGATAAGTAATGGAGAATGAAAAACTCTTTAACAGCGGTGTCCTCACCTGCGAGTGCAAGGGGGCCGTACTTCCTCCGAAGGAATTATGGGAGAATAAAAAGGGCGGGCTGGTCATTATAGAGTGCCCTCAGCGTATCCCTTGTAATCCATGCGGCACCAGCTGCCCCACGGGGGCGGTTAAGCCATTTGCCGATATTAATGACAATCCGGATATAGACTATAGCAAATGTACAGGCTGTGGCCTGTGTGTCGCGAAATGCCCTGGACTGGCCTGTTTTGTGATAGATCTTACTTTTGCGTCTGAAAAGGCTCTTATAAAGATGCCGCACGAGATGCTGCCGGTACCTGAAAAGGGTGACAAAGTCTCATGTCTTAACCGGACCGGTGAAATAGTTGCCGAGGGAATTGTCGAAAGCGTAGTGGAACCATTAAAGGATTCAACAAAAGTTTTGCATGTCTCGGTCGATAAAAAGTATGTCGATCAGGTGCGTGCGGTCAGGGTGGTGAAGTAGATGTCTTGCTGCTGTGGTCACGATCACTCAAAGGTTGATTTTGCAAAGATGGAGGAGGATATCGTAATTTGCCGCTGCGAGGAGATAACCCTTAAAGAGCTACGCGAATGGATACCGCGCGGCTATGATACATTTGACGAGCTTAAGCGCCTTCTCCGCGTGGGAATGGGCCCGTGTCAGGGCCGTGGATGCCGGGATATCATACTGCGGGAGATTTCCAGGATGACAGGGGTCCCCGTCTCTGATATTCCGGCAGGAACGATACGTCCCCCAGTAAAACCGATAAAAAGCTCTCTAACCGCTCAGATTAAAGGAGGGGACTTTGAATGACCTGGAAGAGAACAGCCGATGCCGTAGTGATCGGTGGTGGAATGATGGGAATGGCGACCGCCTATTACCTTAAAAAATTGGGAATGAAGGATGTTGTCCTGTTGGAAAAGAATACCGTCGCCTCCGGCGCTACCGGAAGATGTGCGGCGGCTTTCAGGGCTACCTGGGGCGGAGAGCTGAACATAATACTAGGCAAGGCCTGTATTGATAAATATGAGCATCTGGAGGAAGAGCTGGGTATGGATATCGGTCTCTACCAGAACGGGTATCTCTTTATGGCCTATTCCGACGCGCAGCTTGAGAACTTTAAAAAATGTATCGCACTTCAGAATTCTCTCGGTGTTCCCTCTCGGATGCTCACACATGACGACGCACGCGAGCTTTGTCCAGGTATCAACGTCGAAGATGTAAAGGGCTTCTACTGGTATAAGCGCGATGGACACGCCGATCCGATGCTTACTAACTTCGCGCATCAGGAGGCTGCAAAGCGTGAGGGTGTCGTTATTGAAAAGTTTACCGAGGTCACGGGTTTTAAAATGACCGCCGGTGCGGTTAAGGGAGTCTGTACGAATAAAGGTTATATCGATACGGATATTGTGATCAATGCAGCCGGCGCCTGGTCTGGTAAGGTTGCGGCGATGGCTGGACTCAGTATCCCTGTCCACGGCGAACGCCACGAAATTTTTGCGACCGAGCCGGTAGATTTTAATGTCTGCCCAACGTTCCTTATGAGTTACGACCCAGATTTTTACATGCAGCAGCGACCGCACGGCTCCATCATCGCCGGCTGCGGACCACACCGTTACCGTAAAGAGGCGGCACCGTTCAATGACTACGAAATGGGTGACAGCTGGGATTTTCTTGAGCACATGACGGGGATTATGAATCATGTGCTTCCTCGCACAAAGGGAATCAGGGTCGTAAGGCAGTGGTCGGGTATGTACGATATCACGCCGGATATGCAGCCGGTCATAGGTGAAGCCGATGAAATGAAGGGCTTCTGGATGAACGTCTCCGGTTCGCGCGGTTTCATGTTCGGTCCGGTTGCAGGTGAGATGGTCGCCGAGCAGATCCTCTTTGGAAAGACAGAGCTGCCGATTGAGAAGTTCCATTGGAACCGTTACGCAAGAGGCGAATATCTGCTTGATACGGCAATCGCGTAAACAAAGCATTATTTAAAGATACCAATAGAAAAGAACACAAAGCAAAGCACAAAGAGCAACAAACTATCCAGGCGGGAGGCGTATTTATTTCGTTGTAAGAGGAAAGCTATTGATTAAAAAAAATAATCTATATTATCAAAAGCATTTATTTTACAAATGAAATAATGTGCCTATAATGAGCATACATTCACATATAGATGAAATTATTTCTTTTAAAAAATAAATAAAAGAAATATATCATATGTTTGTGGCTGTATATCTTGGAAAACACAAGACGAAGCAGACTTGTGTAGACAACGGGAGGTAATTATTATGGCAGGGCAGGCAGTAAAGACATTGCTTCTTTCGCAGGACGATCTTCTTAAAGTCGGCGTCACCAATATGGCCGACTGCATCGACGTAATCGAGGGAGTTTTCAGCCTCATCGGCAAGGGTGACTATCTTATGGGAGGCCCTCTGCAGAATGAACACGGACAGATGATTTATTTCCCCGATGAGGAACGTTTTCCAGGAATGCCGGTGACCGGTCCGGACCGCCGCTTCATGTCGATGATTGGTTATCTTGGCGGTAAGTATAAGATCTGCGGCGAGAAATGGTATGGCTCAAACCCGGCAAACCCCGCGCGCGGGTATCCCCGCTCGATCCTGACAACGATTCTAAATGACGCCGATACAGGAGCTCCCTTCGCGATCATGAGCGGCAACCAGATATCAGCGATGCGTACCGGCGCTGTTCCAGGTGTCATCTCGCGTCACCTTGCCCGCAAAGGAGCAAAAATTGTAGGTGTGATCGGCGGCGGCGTCATCAACAGGGGCGCGCTCCTTGCAATCAAGACAGCGGTTCCGACGATTGAAGAGGCGATCCTTTACGACATCAACCTCGAAAAGGGAAAGGTATGGGCGGAGGAAGAGAGCAAAGCTCTCGGCATCAAGGTAAGCGTTACGACTAAGATCGAAGAAGCCGTACGCCCCGCTGACATCGTTTCGATTGCGACGGGTGGCAACGTCTTCCCGCGTATCGAAAAGGAATGGCTTAAGAAGGGCACGTTGGTCATCTTTACCGGCGACGCAGATTTTGATCCCGAGGCGTATTCGGAGAACACCGTTTTTGCGGACAACTGGAAGATGCACCAGGCCTTCCTTGCCGACGGCGCGGAGCACCCCAAAGGTCTGGAAGCCGTGTCAGTCGTTGCGCCTTCGTTCCATCTGCTTCTTGCCATTCAGGCTGGAAAATATGATCAGAAGAATATCCGTAACCTTGGCGATGTGGTGAACGGTCTTGACAAAGGGCGTACCAGCGATGATGAGATTATCATGTTCGTAACGGGCGGTATGCCGCTTCATGATATCGCATGGGGTAAAACGCTTTACGACCGCGCGGTGGAGAAGGGGCTCGGCATGGAGTTCTGCTTCTTTAATGAGGCGTACTGGAGATAGTTTTTTAAAGTTTTATATAGACAGCGGCCATGCAGGGCGCCCGTTCTTTCAGCTTTTTGAGGGCGGGCGCCCCTCTTTAAAATGAAGATTATGGCCGATGGCGGATGTTTTAGTTTCAGTTGGACATTATTGAGGAGAGAAGAGAGGATAGGTGCGATCTGAATGGCATTTAAAAAGATGTGGCTGAATATCAATGGAGCTAACCGTATGTTTGCCTGCGATCCGGTTAAGGACTCTTTAGCCGATGTACTGAGGCGTCTTGGGCTCACAAGCGTCAAGGTTGGTTGTGGCATTGGCGTCTGTGGCTCGTGTACGGTACTTCTGAACGGAGAGCTTGTGCGATCATGCGCGCGCAAGATGGCGCGCATTGACGAATACAGCGAAGTTGTGACGGTTGAGGGTATCGGCACCCCGACCAACCTGCATCCTGTGCAGGTCGCTTTTATGAACAACGGTGCGGTACAATGCGGCTTCTGCACACCGGGCTTCATAGTCTCGACCTACGCGTTGCTGTTGAAAAACAACAACCCGACGCGAGAAGATGTACGCGAATGGTTCCAGAAGCATAAAAATGTCTGCCGCTGTACAGGGTATAAACAGATTGTCGATGCGGTGATGGATGCGGCGAAGGTCGTTCGCGGCGAGGCAACGATTGAAGATATAAAGGTCAAGCTTCCAGAAGATAAGGAATACTACGGCAAGCCCTTAGTGCGTCCGACATCGCTCGCGAAGGTCTGCGGTCTTGCGGATTATGGTGACGATCAGGAGCTCAAGATGCCGAGTGAAACGTATCATGTGGCGATGGTGCAGCCGCGGCTAGCCCACCATGCCAAGATACTCAGGATAGATAAAGAAGAGGCGGAGAAGATGCCCGGCGTCGCGAAGATAATCACCGCCGCGGATCTCAAGGCCGCTGGCGGCAGCAATGTAATGGCCGAGGCC
The DNA here is from genome assembly GCF_001701045.1 of Cloacibacillus porcorum. Taxonomy (GTDB): domain Bacteria; phylum Synergistota; class Synergistia; order Synergistales; family Synergistaceae; genus Cloacibacillus; species Cloacibacillus porcorum. Next base: position 2,574,007 of record NZ_CP016757.1, on the reverse strand, counting down.
AACTTCCACGAGCGCAGCACGGTCAGAATTCCAAGCCGCAAGGTCCTCGCTGAGGATAAGATATACCGTTACGGCGACGTAGTAGCTCTGGCGGTGGCTGACACCAAGGAGCATGCGCGCGCGGCGGCGGCGAAGGTTAAAGTGGAGATTGAAAAACTTCCCGAATATCTCAACTTCCTGGAGGCCGCCATGCCCGACGCGATGCGTATCCATGAGGACACCCCGAATATTTTCTGCAAACAGCCCGTTCTTAAGGGCGTTGGACTGGATGAACCCTCAAAGGTGGCGGAGGTCATTGAAGAGGCTCCTTACAGTGTAGAGGGCAGCTTCTACTCGTCACGTGAGCCTCACCTTTCGATTGAGGGCGATTCTGTACAGGCTTACTTTGACGAAGACGGCTACCTGACCTTCCAATGCAAATCGCAGGGAGTATATTCATCCATCAGCCGTATCGGAAACTGCCTTGGCGTGCCTACCTCTAAACTGCGCGTAATGATGAATCCAACGGGAGCCAGCTTCGGTTGGTCAACGAACGCCGGCGACCTTTGCCTTGCAGGTGCAGCGGCCGTCGTAATGCAGGCCCCTATAGCCCTTTCGATGAGCTACGAGGAACATCAGCACTTCTCAGGCAAGCGCTGCCCCTGTCATTCGAACGGACGCCTGGCCTGTGACGATAACGGCAAGATCATCGCCGCCGAATTTGATTTCGGACTTGATCACGGAGCCTATTCTTGGGGCGGAGACGACTGCTTTACAAAGCAGGCTCGTTTTGCCTTCTTCCCTTATACGATACCGAATGTCGCTGGTCTTTGCCGCGTGGCGAACACCAACCATAACTTTGGTACCGCCTATCGCAGCTACGGCTCACCACAGGCATACACACTCAGCGAAGCCCTGATGGATATGCTAGCTGAAAGGGCCGGCATTGATCCATTTGAATTTCGCTGGCGCAACATTGGACGTCCCGGCGATACGAACATCAACAGCTATCCCTTCCGCCAGTACCCGATGGAAGAGATGATGAAGATAATGAAGCCCTACTATGAAAAGGCCGTTGCTGAAGCGAAGGCCAACGATACTCCCGAAAAACGTCGCGGCGTTGGCCTTGCCTGGGGTGGATTTAACGTGACCGAAGGCGGCACGGACAAGGCCTCCGCCGCTATTGAACTCAATCCCGACGAGACATTCACGAAATACGACACCTATCAGGAGTTGGGACAGGGCGGAGACATTGGTTCGCTGATGCTCACGCTTGAGGCGCTGAAACCTCTAGGCGTGACACCCGATATGATAAAGCTTGTGCAAAACGATACGAAGCTCTGCCCTGACAGCGGCATGTCTGGCGCGAGCCGTACGCACTACATGAGCGGCAAAGCTACAATGGCGGCGGCGGAGCAGCTCATCAACGCGATGAAAAAGCCGGACGGTACCTATCGTACTTACGATGAGATGAAATCTGAAGGAATTCCCACGAAGTACACCGGCAGTTGGTCATGCACGAGCGTCGACGGGCTATGCCGTCTCGATCCTAACACCGGTATCGGCGACCCGAGCCCCTCTTACACCTATTGTCTAAACCTCGCGGAGGTGGAGGTCGATACCGCTACCGGCAAGACTACGGTAGTGCGCTTCACCTGCGTCGACGACGTTGGTAAAGTCGGCAACCTCGCGGCGGTCAACGGCCAGGCTTTCGGTGGCATCTCACACAGTATCGGTTTCGCGCTGAGCGAAATTTACGAGGACGTGAAGAGACATACGAATATTGCCTCCTGCGGCGTTCCTTATATTAAGGATATCCCCGATGTGATCAACGTGATCCATTACGAGCGGCCGGACGAAGTCGGCCCCTTTGGTTCCTCCGGAGCCTCGGAGGCTTTCCAGTCCTCCGGTCACGTGGCGGTTCTCAACGCTATCTATAATGCCTGCGGTGTGCGTATACATGAGATTCCCGCGACGCCGGCAAAGGTGAAAGCCGGGCTTGATGCTATCGCAGCGGGCAGGAAGCCGGAAGTTCCGGCAAAATACTTCCTCGGTTCAGATCTATACGAAGAGCTTGAGGATATCAAGGCGAACCCCGTCAAGTACGAGGGTGAGCCGGATTTCTTCCGTTCGCTGGGCGGCAGCACCTCGGAAAAATTCTTCTAAGCCATAAACGGCCCCGGCTGTGGCTCCGGCGTGCTGATGTACGCCGCTGTCCCCGCCGGGGCTATTCGTTTTACGGCAGCAGGTCTAATCATAGGTATAAATTCAGTTGTTTAGATTATAATTTCGCTATAGCTATAGAATTAAATTTCCCCGTGCGAGGTGTCAATGATGGAAGACGAGCTGAAACTGATGTACCAGTTGAAGGTGGAAGGTCTCTGCTGTTCCAGCATAATAATAGAGCTTGGTTTGAGACTGCGCGGTGAAAATAATGAACAATTCGTTAAGGCTGCGCGTGCTCTCTGCAATGGGATGCACAGTGGCCTTGCCTGTGGTGCGCTCACAGGCGCAGTCTGCATGCTCGCCCTCTTTGACGAGAGAAACACAGAGATGACGAAGGAGATGGTGGACTGGTTTCAGCATGAGCTTTGTGAAAAGTACGGCTCAGCCAACTGTGTAGATATCACACGCTGTGACCCATATGAGAAGGCGGTTAAATGTCCTGAAATTATGAGAGCCACCTATATCCGCGCAAAAGAAATGCTCACGGAGTTTGGTTATCTGGAACCAATGGAGTGATTTGATGGATGAAATGAAAAGCAGGATCAGGAACTGCTGTCTCGAAAAGGAGGCCGCTCCATGTATATCCGCCTGTCCCTTTAGCCTCGATATACGGGAGTTTGTTCCACGTGTGGAGCGGGGGGCCTTTAACCTGGCATACCGGCTCTATGCCAATGCGGTCGCCTTTCCGCGCATCGTCGCGGAGATCTGTGACGAGAGATGTCGTCTGGACTGCCCGCGAAGCGGCATAGATGGAGCTGTCAATCTGAAACTTATCGAGCGGGCTGTCGTTGCCGGGATGGTTCGTAGGGAGCCCAATAGTTATAACATGCCCGCTAAAGATAGAAATATCGCCATAGTGGGCGGCGGTATCAGCGCCCTGGCCTGCGCACTGCGGCTCTCGAACAGGAAATACGCGGTCACGGTGTTTGAAAAAGGAGGCCGTATTGGAGGACATTTATGGGATATAATGCCGCCGGAGATTTTTTTAAAAGATATAGAAGAACAGTTTTCTAAAGAAAAATACAGTCTTATCCTCAACACGGAGGTAAGAGACCTTGAAAATATAAGAAAAAAATACGACGCTGTCTATGTGGCGACCGGTAAGGGCGGCGGATCGTTTGACCTGTCGGAGGAAGCGGCGGCCGGTGACGTGATGGCAGCAGCGGAGGGCCTGTTCGTCGGTGGATCTATCTTGGGCGTCTCTTCGGCGGAGGCCATCGCGCATGGCCTGCGGGCCGCGTCGTTGATCGAAGGCTATATCAAGACGGGGAACATGAAAGGGCCGGAGCCGCGCATACCGACCAAGATCAAGCTGGAGCTGAAAGATGTCACTGTGGTTGTTCCCGTGTCTCCCTCTGTTGACGGCAGCTATACGGAAGACGAGGCGCGGAGGGAGGCGGCCCGCTGTCTCAAATGCCGCTGCGATGTTTGTGTCCGCAGCTGTGATATGATGGCCTATTTCCAGAAATTCCCCAAGCTCATTGAAGAAGAGGTGCATATCACAGTCAATCCCGGCACGCTGGATGGCAACGGCACAGTGGCGACGAGACTGATTTCCACCTGTAATCAATGCGGTCTCTGCGGCAAAGTCTGCCCGGAACAGATTGACGTTGGAAAGTTTATGCGAGAGAGCCACCGCGCAATGCGTGAAAAAAACGCGATGCCGTGGGCCTTTCATGAGTTCTGGCTCAACGACATGGCATTTTCCCGATCTGAAAGAGCCTCCTTTTTCTATGTTCCATCTGGAGAAGAATCCAGCCGCGAGAACCGCCCCCCGTCCGCGTCAGCGGACATTAAAGATTTCTATAGGGGGCAAACCGACGGATGCGTTTGCCGCGAGAGCCGCCCCCCGTCCGCGTCAGCGGACATTAAAGATTTCCATAGGGGGCAAACCGACGGATGCGTTTGCCGCTATCTTTTCTTCCCCGGTTGCCAGATGGGAGCCTCAGACCCGCGGTATGTGACGGAGACATACCGGCTTTTAAGGAAACATCTGCCCGATACGGCAATCTTTGTCACCTGTTGCGGCGCTCCGGCTCTATGGTCGGGCGACGATAATATATACGACGGCATTTGTCGTGAGATAGAGGAAAAATGGCGGCAGCTGGGAATGCCGGATATCATCTTTGGCTGTCCGACCTGCCGCGAAATGATACGGGAGGCGCTGCCACAGATTAAGGGAACGATGGTGAGCGATGTCCTTTATGAACTGGGCGTGAAGACCGCTGCCGGTGGCGGTGAAATTTCTCTCTTTGATCCTTGCTCCGCGCGAAATTATCCCGAAACACGGCAAAGGGTAAGGATGATGCTGACGGAGGCAGGGTATCTGCTAAAACCGCTGGAATACGAAGGAGAGAGGGCTAAATGCTGTTCCTGGGGAGGGCAGATATCGATCGCCAATCCCCCTTATGCGAGATGGCTCATTGATAAGAGGATATCGGAAAAGCCAGTACCCTATGTAGTATACTGTACTAACTGCCGCGATATATTCGCCGAAGCGGGGAAGCCGGTGCTGCATATCCTTGATCTGATCCTAGGCCTCGGAGGCTGGGATAAGAGGCCGCCGACCTATAGTAAAAGGCGGCGCAATCGGGAGCTGGTAAAGGAGAGTCTCATGAAAGAGCTGCTTAACGAAGAAATGCCGCCGGAGAAGGACATCACTTTGCTGATCTCTCAAGAGTTGGAAGCGAAGCTGCATAGGGAAAAGATCCTTGAAGACGACCTTGCCGCCGTCATAAGTTTCTGCGAACAAACGGGAAGGAAGCTGTCCAATCCGAAGAACGGGCATTTTACGGGCTATCACGAGATCGGCCACATGACCTGTTGGGTTGAATATCATCCCGAGGGCGATGGCTATCGTGTATATAACGCTTACTCGCACAGGATGAAGATAGAACTGGAAGAGGTGTGGCATGGAAGAAAACAAAAACTTGATCTGTAGCAGATGCAACGTGGCGCTGGAGATGCACAAGGCCTACTTCAGCTACCTGGACCATTCCTTCAACACCGAGGTCATGCGCTGTCCCTCCTGCGGGCAGGTATTCATTCCCGAGAGCCTTGCCAAAGGAAAGATGGCGCAGGTTGAAGTCTCGATAGAAGATAAATGAGGCGCAAATGGAAAAAATGATTAGGGAGACGGGCAGCATATGTCCTATCTGCGGACGGAGGCTGCGGGCGGAAATAGCCGTGAGAAATGGCGCCACCTATCTGGATAAGAGCTGTCCGGAGCATGGAGATTTCTCTGTGCTTATCTGGAAAAATAAAAAAAGCATACTTTCCTGGTATGGAGATACTGCGCCGATGGAAGGTGGCGGTTCTTTCGATTGTCCTGCGGTGTGCGCCGAAAGCGGGCTCTGTTCTGAACATAAAAACGGCACCTGCTGCGTCGTTCTTGAGGTGACGGAGCGTTGTACCCTGCACTGCCGCTACTGCTTTGCCGATAAAAAAGGCGGTCCCGATACTCTATTTGAAGAACTTCGCCGGGAGATGGCCGGTTTTGTCGTACCGGGACGGACGCTGGTCCAACTGAGCGGGGGAGAACCGACTTTGCGCGATGACCTGCCGGAGCTGGTAGCGTCCGCAAAAGGACTTGGCTGTAAGTATGTGCAGCTCAACAGCAACGGTCTACGGCTTGCCGAAGATGAGGCATATGTAAAGAAACTTGCCGAAGCGGGTCTCTCATTCGTTTTTATGCAGTTTGACGGCACCGACGACGGGATATATAAAAAATTGCGCGGCATGCCGCTCTTTGCCGTGAAAGAACGCGCCCTAGCCAACTGCGCGAAATATAACCTCGGCGTAACGCTCGTGCCGACAGTGGTGCCAGGCGTGAACGACAGCGCGGTGGGTGATATTCTGAGGTACGCGGCAGGTAAATCTCCCGCTGTACGCGGCGTACATTTTCAGCCAGTAGCCCATTTGGGACGCATCCCAGGTGTTCCAAGGGATGATTCGCGTCTCACTCTCGACGAACTGCTTTGCGCGATAGAGGAGCAGACGAATGGGCTCGTAAAGGCAGAAAACCTGCTGCCTTCACAATGCGATCATCCACTGTGCGGTTTTCACGGCGATTTTATAGTTAAAAGAGACGGTACTCTTTATCCTCTGACTAAAAAACGAAGCGATGGCCCCTCCTGCTGTTGCGGCGCGGAAAGCCCGGCGGATAAAAATCGCGAATTTGTCGGGCGCAGGTGGCAGCGGAATGATAACTCCTGCTATGGCACATCCAGTGTTGTGGAAGATATGTCGGATCTGGACTACTTTCTCTCTAGGCTTTCCACCAACGGTTTCACCGTTACCGCGATGGCCTTTCAGGACGCAGGCAATCTTGATGTGGAGCGCCTGCGCCTATGCAGCCTCCATGTCGCAAAAAATGGAAAGCTGGTTCCCTTCTGCGTAAATTATCTCACGTTATGGAATGACAAATGAAGACATGCCGCTGCAGCCTGCCTTCACCAGGTGGAATCGCGCTTACTAAGCATGCGCTGGAACTATGCCGTTTTCCCTCCGGGGCTAAGCTGGCAGATATAGGCTGCGGTGCCGGCGAAAGCGTCCGTTATGTAAATGAGTGCACCGAATTTACGATGACCGGTATAGATAAAGATCCGGCCATAGCAGAGGCTGTCACTGGTGACTGCTGCCTCTGCGGCGACGCGGCCGCGCTGCCATTTGCCGCGTGTACGTTTGACGGGATCTTCTTTAAGTGCAGCTTCTCAAAACTTTCGGAGCCTGAGTCAGCGCTTCGCGAGGCTTTTCGTGTGCTTAAAGTCAAGGGACGACTCGTCGTTGCCGATTTTTATGCCTTAGAGTCGGAGGCGAATTTCTCCGGTCTCATGGGACGTGTTGAGCGCCAGGAAAAGATTTCCGCCAGGTTTAGTGCTGCGGGATTTACGCCGCTTCTTTTTGAAGACTATACTCATGGCCTGCGTGAGTTTTGGGGACAGCTGATCTTTGATTACGGAACGGAGGTCCTTGACGAATTGCTCGGCGGATGTGGAAAGATCACGGCTGCCAGGTGCGGTTACGGGCTATTTATCGCGGAAAGACCGTGGCGAAAATGATATCGGCTCTTGAAAGTTTGACCGCTGAAATCACAGGATTTAGTACTCCGATAGACGATAAAGTGATGCTGAGATGGCAGCTCTCGCAGATAAGAGCTGCGATGCGGCGGGCGGCGGAGAAAAATACCGCCTATGCCAAGCGTTTTGCCGCTGTGGATATCTCCGCAATTGACTCGTACGAGGCGCTGAGGCTGATCCCCTTTACCTACCCGGAGGAAATCGCAGCTGAGCCGGAGGTCTTCAACTGTGAGGCGGGAAGAAACATCGCACGTATCACCTCTCTGAGGACCTCAGGCAGTCTGGGCGCGCCGAAAAGAATATATTTTACGGAGCGTGATCTCCAGCGCACCGTGCGTCTCTTCGAGATGGGAATGGCGCCGATAATCGGTACGTATGGCAAGAGGTGCCTTGTCATGATGTCCGACGCTTCGCCAGGAAGTATTGCCAGCCTGCTGAAAGAAGGCGTGGAGAGAAGCGGCGTACCGACGGTCATTTATGGCAACATTCGGGATATTGACAATGCTGCCGGAGCGGTGTGCCGGGGAGACACCATCGTCGGTATCCCCGCGCAGATCATCCACCTATGCCGCAAGTATCCGTGGCTACGTCCCGAGAGTGTGCTGCTTAGTGCTGATTATGTGCCCGCGCCTGCGGCACATGCGATCAGAAAATTGTGGCGATGCCGTGTATATACCCACTATGGAATGACGGAAACGTGTTTCGGCTGTGCAGTTCAGTGCCGCGAAAGCGGTGCGCAGCATCTGCGTCATGATTCGCTGCTGATTGAGATCGTCGATCCCGCGTCGGGCCGTCAGCTTGATTTTGGCAGAGAGGGAGAGGTCGTTGTTACCGCCTTTGCCAACGAAGCGATGCCTCTCTTTCGCTATCGCACAGGGGATATAGCATCATTAAGCACGGTGCGGTGTGAATGCGGCAGCTCGCTGCCGCGGCTTGGCCGCGTCAGGGGACGATTAAAAAATCGGATGGAGATTGATGGTTTCCAGTTCTGTATAGAGGCTCTCGACGACGTCTTATATAATAACCCCGGCCTGTGGCGGTATGAGACTGAAATCATTGGGGGCGGTGACAACAAGGAGCTACTGATAAAAGTTCAAGGTGACGATAGTCTAAAAATTTCTGATCTGTACACAGAGCTTGCGTCCTTGCTGCCTCCCGCTTTAGAGGTAAAAATCACATTTGCCGATCCACTGACGCTGCCCTTCTGTAAAAGGCGGATTGCGGTAAGATAAGAATATGGAGCTGATAAGATGACAAGTATGGAACAGAGGCTTATTTCCCCGTTATTCTTTCGCCTGTTAATTCCCTTTGGTCTGGCGTTTTTTCTGGGAATGTTTATGGGGAGTATCAATTCTATAATCGCGCCAATAATTGTTTTGGCATTTGAGCTCTCCCCTGCGGATCTTGGATTCATTTCATCCGTTAACTTGATAGCCTTCGGCCTGGCGCAGCTGCCGCTAGGCGTTTTTCTCGACCGCTACGGGGCGAAAAAGACGCTCAGCGGTATGCTCATGATTGCCGTCGCCGGTGTAGTGCTATTTGCCGCGGCGAAAAACTACCTCTCGTTGCTGACCGCGAGAGCCCTTATGGGGATTGGCTTTTCCGGTTCTCTGATGGCTGCCTTCAAAGCTTTCACCTATTGGCTTCCGAGAAAGAGGCTGGCGCTGGTTTTCAGCATCCAAAGCCTTATTGGCGGGCTTGGCTTCATGCTTGCGACACGACCGGTCTCTATCGCGCTGGAGTATATCCCCTGGCGCGTCTTTATAATGTTATGTGCGGGCGCCGTCCTTGTCTCTGCGCTTCTGGTAATGACCGTTGTGCCGGATGACATACCCGTCAGGAATGAGAGCGGAGAATCTTTTTTTGACGTATTCAAGGGGATGATGAGATTTGCCGGAGACAGGCGGTTTATATATGTCGCTCCCGTCGTTACGGCGACTGAGGCAGTGCTATTCTCGTTTTCATACCTGTGGGTCGGTCCCTGGCTGAGAGATGTTGCGATGCTTGATGAGCGGTCTGTCGGATTGATGATGCTCTTCAGCTCAAGTGGTATAGCCGCTGGATATTTTCTAAACGGCGTGCTCGCCGACTTTTTTGCGCGCATGAACTGGCTTACCTGGGAGAAACTTTATCTCTATTCGGGGATCCTCTTTACTGTTACCTTTGCCGTGCTAACCTTCTGCGGTGGTCCTACGACTGCGCCTTTGTGGGCCCTCGTGATGTTTCTTTCCACAATGACGATGATCTCTTTTCCAATTATTGGCAGGTTATTCGATGCCGATGAGACGGGACGTATTTTCTCTCTGTTGAATTTTATTATCTTTCTGGCCTCGTTTGTCGTGCAGTGGCTGGTTGGAATCATCTTGGACTTCTATCCTGTTGTTGATGGACATTTCGCTCATGGCGGGTATATGTTAGGCTTGGGGCTGATCCTGATCATGAACATAGCCGCCGTGATCCATCTGTACATATCTATTCCTAAAATGGAGACACTGAAAAAATTCTAATACTGCTTAATAGTAATTTTTCGGTCAAGTCAATACTTAATAAAGAGCCTTCTTTAAAAATATGTATCAATGTATTGTCTTTTCATGGCATGGCTACATTGACTATGGGCTTCACATCGTTTTAAAGAAGGCTCACGGGGAGAGGCATTTTTGTTCGGTTTTTGTATAGAATCCGACGTATCCTTAAATTTTTCCTAAAACCAGCCTGGGAAGCCAGAGGGAGAGCTCTGGTATATATGTCGTACACAAAAGCGTCGGTATCCAGGCAAAAGCGATAAATATCAACGTTGGCTTCATCATTTCCGCGACCGGCACCTTTGAAACGCGTGAGCCAAAATAAAGCATCATCGCGCATGGCGGGGTTATGAGGCCAAGCCCAAGGTTCATACCCATAATTGCCGCGAGTTGAATGGGTTCCACTCCAAAACTTTTCGCGATCGGCATCAGGATGGGGACTGCCAAAAGCATTGAACTCGTGTCGTCCATGATCATTCCCAGTATTATCAAAACGACATTGATAAACAAGAGGATAAGATACTTACTGTCGGAGATTGACCGCAGGAATTCAGTGATAACGGTGGGAAGATCCTGCATCACCATAATACGGGAAAGAACCATAACGCAGAAAATCATCACCATTATAACGCCTGTCGTGGTTGCTGAGTCTGCTAGCGTTTCGTAGAGAACTTTCCATGTCAGCCTCTTATAGATGAACATACCAACTGGCACGGCGTAGAATATTGCTATGGCGGCTGATTCTGTGGGCGTGAAGACACCGGAATAGGTGCCGCCCAAGATTATGACTGGCATTAGAATTGCCGGAACGCTCCACTTGACCCTACTGCAAACTTCTTTTACTATCTCCGATGACGGAATTTTCTCTTCGCTTTTTAGATTTTTAACATTTCTGAGCATCACGACATTTGTCACAGAGAGCAACGTGGCAAGGATGATGCCTGGTATTACCGTAGCCAGAAAGCAGGCTAATATGGACTGACGGGCAGACCATGCGAAGATAATCATCAACGCACTTGGAGGAATGAAGTATCCCAACGGGCAGGCGTTTGTAATCAAGGCCGCGGCGTGACCGCGAGGGTAGCCGTCTTCGATCATCTTAGGGATGACGATTGGTCCGATGCAGGTCAATGTCGCTGTTGTGCTGCCGGAAATAGCTCCGAAAATAGCGGAAGCGAATACGCCTGCAATTCCCAAACCGCCTTTGATGCGTCCAACAAACAGGTCGACAAAGTTGATCAGCGCAGCGCCTATATTGCTTTTTGCCATTATGGTACCAACACATACGTAAAGAGGAACGCACAAGAGGACGACCGCGTTTGTACTGTCATATCCATAGGAGATTATGAAGCTCGGATCTAGACCTAAGAATACCACTAAGCCAAGTGCCGCGGCCATAAAAGCGTACATGATCGGCACACCAGTTATAATTAAAATAATTACCAGCACCATTGCTATTCCAATTGCTGTCATTCTTTTTCACTCCAATCCCTAATAGAGTAGGTGCGTAAAAGGCAGAACTTAGCCTTTAAAATCTTTCACACGGTGATAATCTCTGAGCAGGTAAACACAGTTATAGAACAACATCATAATGAATCCCACAAAGATGCCCATGTGTGGAATGAGATATGGAATTCCCCAGTCTATAGTTCTCGGATCTATCAATATATCCCAGTGGACTAAATCAAATGAAAGAATGACCATCGGAATCCCCACCGCTACCTGCACGCATTTTGAGAATAGAGAAAGTTTCTGCCGGGTTCTCTCCGATACAAAGATAGAAAGTACGTCTGCTGAAACATGTGATTCTTCCCAGGTTGCGTAAGAACTTCCGATAAAATACATCCAATATGCCCCTATGAGGATAATTTCGTCGTAACCTAAAACGTTTATCTCAAAAATATAACGGCAAACGACGACGATACCTAATTCAAAGACAACGATTACCGTTGACAGGGCGGCCAGAAACCGCTGGATTTTCAGCAATGCCCCCCAGGCCCAAGTCCTTTGTATCCTGTCTTCCAAATACATGGAATCACTCCTCTCCCCTGTGTGAAAGTCTCTCGTTGAGCTTACGGAGATAAAGGGAGTTCTGTACAAAATCTATCTTTATCCAGAACTCCCGTAAAAGCTTTTAGTTAGTCATTACCCAAAAACGCATTGATGTCGTTAAAGATATCTTTGCCGACGACCTTTTCTGCCTCCGGCCAGCAGTATTTAACTGCGACTTCGTGAATAGCCTTGACCTGTTCCGGTGTGGGGGTGTAAATCGTCATGCCTAATTTTGTTTTCATTGTTTCCAGATCACGGTAGTAGGCGCCGATGGCGTCCTGCCATTCCTGTTCACGTTCAGCCTCAAATGCGTCTACGATGATCTGTTTTGTCTTGTCGTCAAATTTGTTCCAGGTTTTTTTGCTGATGCAAAGATCATTTACGACAACGACAGATGCTCCTTGGTACTGTACGTGTGCACCAAGAATTTCACCCAATGAGGCGACCGCCTGCTCCGTGTTCATTCCTGTGTCAGCGTCGATAATGCCTGTCTGGAGTGACGAGAAAATTTCCGCCCAGGGAATCGTCGCTACCGAGTAACCCATATTTGTATAGAAAGCTCTCCACGCGGCGACTGGAACGACGCGGACGGTCAGCCCTTTTTTATCTCCAACTGCGAATGGATCTCTGATTTTTCTTTCCTTACCGATATTGCAATACATGATGGCATCGAGATATGATCCGATGTAAACGACGCCGTTCTCATCATAACATTTTTCAAGGAACTTATGCATCGGGGAGCCTTTTGACAAAAGTTTCTTCGCCTGCTCATCGCTGAGAGTTAGGCCTGGAACAGAACCAAGTTCAAATTTTTTATTAAATCTTGACGACGGATAGTTGCCTATCATATCGATTGTACCGCGCATAACCTCCTGATAACAGTTTTCGTAGTTGCCCAACTGGTCTGAGGGGTAAATAACGATATCAACCTCGCCATTCGTCTGTTCCCTGACTCTGTCTGCCATCCTTGTGAGAGCGCGGACTACGTAGTTATCTGTTGCATACATTGAAGCCAGACGGTATTTTGCCGCTTCCGCAGTGCCCATGAGTAACGTTGACGACGAAAGAATTAATATTGCTGCGACTAACAATGATAAATATTTTTTCATAAAAGCCCCTCCTGTCGTATATGTTAATAGTATGGTCCTAATAATTGGATATTTTGTACCGCAAATACCTAATAGGAGTAAGATTTTCTTTTTCAACGGCAATAGCTGTTTTTAATGGTATAAATCAACCAACTCTTCTTCGCGGCCAACATTTAATACGTCGCGCAGATAGCGGATGCTACGGATACAAGCATCCATCTGTTTGGCTTTAGCATCTTCAATGGAATCATTCTCCATATCCCACTCGATCTCAAAGGTGATCTTGTCCGTGGGAGATACACGGCGGATGAGGTCGATAACCCTCTGTACGTCGATGTCACCGTCGCCGATTGCGACGCCGTGAAATCTGGCGCCATACTGGTCTCTGGAAAGTTTATGGTCGCAGAAATGATTGCATATCGCACGGCTGGCCAGCTTTTCCACCGCGATCTCCGGCCCCTCAAGTACACCAAAAGAATTTACCGTATCGACGCACACCTGAACTAGCGGATGGTTTACGCTGTCGACGAGCCACAATATTTCGTCGGCATAGGTCTCAGTGTGATTTTCGATCGCGATTGGAATACCGTATTTCTCGATTGTCGGGATGGCCCGTTTGATCTGGTCATGAATATCTGCCAGCTGTTTCATTACAGCAGGTTGGAAGCAGCTGCCGTATAGTGGACGCTCACGGCGTATGTCAAGGCTGAACTTTACAAGCTCGGCTCCAATTTTTGAGGCCACTGTGACTGCGCTCTCGAAGCTTTCGTTGAGACGCTGGTCAAATTCCTCATTGAGAGAGCAATTATACTCAAGATAAAGGCCGTGAGTCTTCGCGGCGGCGGCTACCTCAGCAAGGCGTATATCATCCTTCGTCTCAAGGTCGGCACCCGTTATGTGGAGGCCGTCAAGGCCCCATTCTTCCGCCATATCCATCAGCTTCATAAGGTCGATGGACTTTGGATAAGGGGCGGCGTGGATGCCCCAGTTTTGACCGAGTCCCCAAAGATGCAGTGTGTAGCTGTGCATGCCCAATCTCATTTTGCGCATAATATCTCCCTCCTGATATTTGAAATGAATGTTAGTGTATTTAATGACTGATAATTCTTATGAATAAAATTATAAAGAATAAAATACTTTTTGGATATTCAATAAAAAATTATTTTTTTATGGTATAATCCTTAACATAAATTAACCGATATCGTTATCATTCAATAGCGCAGCTAAAGATTAACTATAACGGTCTCAGTCTGTTTTTATTGTGTCGTTATGTCTATTCTGCGCCTCCCTGTTTTTATAATGTAATTGTTATGCCATGCTGATCATTGTTCATTATCGCAGGCATTTTAAGGGTGGTCCGATAATATGAAAAAGAAAATCATGCTGGTAGATGACCATAAATTATTTTTGGAGGGAATAACAGGGATATTATCTGGCATTGCGCATATTGAGGTTGCAGGTAGGGCTCACACTGGGAAGAGCGGCCTGGAGATGATCCGTGCCACCAACCCAGATCTTGTCGTGCTGGATATTACGATGCCGGAGATGAACGGTATCGAGATTACTCGCGCAGTTAAACGGGAATTTCCCAATATTAAGATATTAATACTTTCTATGCACCTTGACCGGCGGATGATAATCGAGGTATTGAAAGCTGGCGCCGATGGTTATGCTTTGAAGGAATCCGAGCCGGAAGAGTTGGTTATGGCAATAGACGTCGTCCTCTCAGGCTTAATGTATCTTAGCCCCAACGTCGTCACCATCCTGATCCGCGATTATATTCAGCGACTGAGTATACCAGACGCGCCGGAAAAGCTGGAAGTACTTTCCACTCGCGAAAAAGAGGTCCTGGCTCTCATCTCCGAGGGAAAGAGCGCGAAAAGCATCAGCTCGGAGCTATGTATCAGCCGAAACACGGTGGACGTCCACCGCCGCAACTTAATGCAGAAACTGGGCTGTGAAAATTTGAATGAACTCACGCGTTATGCCATGCGGGAGGGACTGATGAATTTTGATAACTGACATGCATCGAGATCAAATACTGGAGGCCATATTTCAGAATATCGTTGATCCTTTGGCTATCTGTCGGATCGTTGACGGTGCAAATGGTAAAGGAAAGGATCTTGTGTACGTAAGGGTCAATGACGCTTACGAAAAGATCAATAATATGAAGAGAGATGATCTGATCGGTAAGCTCTATAGCTCCGTATGGAAAGACGATCTTGAGGACTGGCGTGGTGTTATGATACGTGTCGCAGAAACCGGCAGCACCGGTTTCGGGACGGAATACGGCAACGATGTGAAATCAGGTTTTTTTGAAGCGGAAAGCTGTGTCGCCCCTGGATTTTATCAGCTCTTTATATTTTCTCCTATTCCCGACTGGGTGGTGCTGATATTCAGAGATATGAGCAGCTGGCATAAAATTGCACTGCAGCTTAAGAAGAAGGAGCGACTGCTGCGCAAACTTACGGCTAATCTTACGCTGGCGGAGGAAAAGACCCGCCGGGCGATTGCCACGAAGCTCCATGACAGCATCGGATATTCAATGGTATCGATGCTGCACTCTCTGCGTGGTCTCTGCGAAACGCAGGCGGAGGCGGAAAATAAAAACAAGGTCTTTGCCGCCGTGGAGGAGATGGAAAAATTATTGCATGAGACCCGCTCCTTTACATTCGATATCAGCCCTCCGATTCTCTACGAGGTGGGACTTTCCGCTGCGATCGAGGCCAGGTGCGAACATTTGCAGGCGACCCACGGTATAAAATGTACGTTCAAGTCAGAGGGAGAGGAATCTGATATAGGCGAGGATAAAAAGATATTACTCTATCAGATGGTACACGAACTTCTGGTAAATGTGATAAAGCACGCCGAAGCCTCTTGCGTATTGGTCATAATTCGCTGGGGCATGAAAAATATTCAGATCATTGTCGAAGATGACGGTAACGGTTTTATTCTGGCAAATACCAAAAAATCCAACAGCGGCATGGGACTGTTCAGTATAAAAGAGCGGTTGAGGTCGGTCGGCGGGAAGGTAAAGATCGTATCTACGCCGCAGAAGGGAACCACTGTAAGCCTTATCACGCCAATTACCTCGCATGATTAGACGGCAGCCTTTGTTTAATAATTAGAAAACGCTTTTCGCTTCATTTCTCCATCAGCTCTGCCGGGTCGAAGAACTCCCCGCGCCAGGCGGTGCTGAAGTGGAGGTGGGGGCCGGTGACGCGCCCCGTCTTGCCTGAGAGGCCGAGTATGTCTCCGGCCTTTACCATGTCGCCCTTTTTTACATTTATCTTTGACATGTGTCCGTAAAAGGTGACGAATCCAGCGCCGTGGTCGATATAGACGCAGTTTCCAGCGAACCAGAAGTTGTTTCCCGCCAGTACGACGGTACCGTCCGCCGCCGCCTTGACCGGCGTCCCCTCCTTTGCGCGCATGTCGACGCCGCCGTGGCGGCCGCGGAATTCGCCGTTGAAGTAACGGCTCTTGCCATAGACGGAGCTGTAGCTGCCGGGCACGGGGCGTACGAGCGGCAGTTTCGGCGCCTGTCCCGCGCTGTCGCTCTGCATCGCGGCGCGCCCGAGCCTGGCCTCGTGCGCGATACGCTCGGAGAGCTCCTTTGGCGGCGTAACCTTTGAGGGGGCGACGGACAGTTTTTCCACGGGATATTTACGTGCGGAGAGCTTTATTGAATGTTCGATCTTTTCTCTTTTGCCGCCGGCGGTGAAGGTGACGAAAAGCGGGCTGGCCCCCGGCTTGGCGTTCTTAAGATCGGTGCCGGTCAGCACGGAAAATCTTTGCCCGCTCCCGGTATCTTCCGGGGCTAGCAAGGATTCATGTCTCTGCCACGAAAGCCTGACGTCGGTTATATTTTCGCCGGAGACCTCTATCGTTACTACAAATGGCTGGCCGATCTCCGCCGTAGCCGGTGCGCCGACTACCACGTCCGCTGCCGCCTGTGAAACTGCCGTTATCAGAATGGCTGCCGTTATTAGCGTACCGCGGATGATGCGTGTGAATGTCATTTTTCCCCCTCTACAGCACGTTCAGGATGAGGTTCAGCACCGCGCCTGTTATCAGCGCGGCGGAGAGCATAAGCGCGCTGCTTTGAAGCATGCGCCGGACTCCCAGCTCCTTCCACATGACGACGAACGTCGCGATGCAGGGGAAGGTCATGGAGAGGACGATGACGGCGACGAGCATCTGCTGTGCCGTAAGGTCAAGCGGAATGAGCAGCCCCATCGCGATATCTTTGCGGAAGAGTCCCATTACTACCGGTACGGCGGTGGCTGCCGGCAGTCCCAGCACCGTCTGGAAGAAGGGCGCGAGAATATTGCCGATCCACTCCAGCAGGCCGATGGTGTCGAGTATGTTGACTAGCAGAATACCGCCGAGCACGAGAGGCGTCGCCTCAAAGAAGAAATCCTTGATGCGGAACCAGAGCTTGTTCATCCAGGCCTTGAATGAGGGCAGGCGGTAGGGTGGTATCTCCACGATCAGCTCCGGGCTGTAGCCGGAGAGCGTCAGGTGCATGAGGCGTCCGAGTATGAGCCAGACGATAAAGAGAATGAAATAGACGGCGCCGACATACCACATGCCGAAGCCACCGAGCGTCGAGGCGAGCATTGCCTGTATCGACACGCAGGGAACGCCGACGGAGATGAGTGTCGCCGCGATAAAGCGTTCGCGCTCCGACTCAAGAACGCGCGTCGCCAGTATCCCCGGCACATTGCAGCCGAAGCCAAGCAGTGTGGGGATGATGGCGTATCCATGGATGCCGAAGCGGTGGAGCAGCGCGTCGAAGACGACGGCGAGGCGCGGCAGATAGCCAAAGTCCTCCAAAAAGGAGAGCACCGCGTAAAAGGCGATGATGTAAGGCAAGACCATGCCGAACTCGACGTAGAAGCCGGTCGACAGAACCCCCATGCTCTGTTCGAGGTCGATGGAGCCGTCGAAGAGTTTTCCTATCAGCAGCGTGCGCAGGTACCCGTCGCCGAAGATGCCGCTGAGTTTTTCAAGAAACGGCAGCCAGAGGTTTTCAAAGATAGGGTCAAAGATGTAGTTTATAAGTCCCTCGCCGACGAAGCGGATAAGCGTGAAGCTCAGCGCGAGCACGAAAAAGCCAAGCAGCACGCCGATTACGGGGTGGGCCGAAATGTCCTCGATACGGTCGAGCAGCGTGTGGTGGCGGTGCGTCACCGTCTGCACGCCGGCAATGATCTTGCCGATCTTCTGCCAGCGTTCTTCCTTCGTCATCGCTTCGATCGGGCTGATCCGTGCCCGGTCAAGGTTGTCGACAAGGTCGCTGATGCCTCTTCCCGTCGTGGCGACTGTCTGGTAGATAGGGACTCCGAGCTCTTCTTCAAGTCTCTCCACGTTGAGCAGTATTCCCTTGTGGCGGGCCTCGTCGGTCATGTTGAGCGCGACGATCACCGGTATGTGATAGGAAAGCACCTGCAGCGACATTACGAGGTTGCGTTCGAGCGCCGTCGCGTCGATGACGAGTATGACCTTGTCCGCTCCCTCCTCGATGATACGGCGCGCGATCTCCTCAGCCTCGTTCGTCGGGTCGAGGGTATAGGCGCCAGGAACGTCGATCAGGTCGGCGCAGATGTCTTTGTGTTTTATGAGCCCCTGCGTGAAGCCGACGGTCGTCCCCGGGTAGTTCGAGGAGAGCGCGTGCACCCCGGTGAGGCGCGAAAAAAATACGCTCTTTCCGACGTTGGGGTTTCCCATCAGAAGGATGCGCATACGCTTACGGCCGCTGCATTCGTCGGCCTGCCCCGCGGGGGAATTCTTTGTCTCCTCCGGGGCGGATGAATTTCGGTGCACCTCGTCCCGCTTAGTCTCTTTTTTATCAAAACATAGTTTACAATCTTTACAGCTCATCTATTCCCCCTGCCGGTTCCCATGCTACAGGGAATCGGCCTTTTCTATTTCGATATGCTCCGCGATGCTGTGCGACACGGCGAAATGACGTCCCTCCAGCATCACCGTTACCGGCCCGCCGAATGGCATGCAGGAAATTTTTTCTATCTCCTTGCCGCTCCGTAAGCCTAGTGCCTCAAGTCGCTGCGCAGCCTCTCCCTCCGGCAGCATCTTTATCACAGCCCGATCTCCGCTCTTCATCTCTACAAGATTCATCTATAGGCTCAACTCCACGAATATGTTAACTATAGCTAATTGACGTATACCCGCGCAGCCGCTCTTAAATTCTCAAGCCGGCTCGCAGGCTGCCCACTTTCTAAGGTATAATTATAGCGATAATTTGTAAAAAAGATATTCTTTTGGTTTTATGAAAGGATGTGTTTGTTGATGAAAAAATTTATATTGCCGGCTGCGTTTATCCTGATGATGATTATGGAATGCGCCGCCTTTGCGGCGCCGAAACGGATATCATTGATGCTGGAGGGATCGAACACAGCCTCCGCCTCGGGCTTTAACTGGCTCTGCCTTGAGGGGATGCGAAACGCCCAGGTGCGCTTTGGGAACAAAAAGCTCTCCACCAAATACTATAACGCCCTTGACGATAATACGAAGCTGCTGCCGCTCCTCAAAGAGGCCGCCGCCGCGTCGGATCTGGTCATCATCACCTCCGTAGCCTACATTAAATATCTGCCGGAGGTGATGAGGGAATATCCGGCCTGTTCGTTCCTCACCTTTGATACGAATAATTTGGACGGCGTTACGGAGATCGTCTTCCGCGAGGAGGAGGGCGGTTTTCTCGCCGGGGCCCTGGCCGCTATAATGACCACGCGTGAAGATGTGGAGCGTATCAACGATGAAAAGAAGATCGGTATCATCCTTGGGGAAAAAGTTCCCCCGGTAGAGCGGTTCAGGCGTGGATACATTGCGGGCGCATGGTATATAAATCCAGATATCGAGGTGCTCTGCGAATATACGAATGATTTCAATGACCGGGCGAAGGCCGCGGAGGCGGCGATGAAGCTCAAACGCCTCGGCGCGGACATAATATTCTGTGTCAACGGCGCCGCCGGCATCGGTGCGATAGAGAGGGCCAAAGAGGGCGGCTACTGGACGATCGGCGTCGACACGGAGCTTGAGAGCGATTTTCCCGAGATGGTGCTGACCAGCGTCGTTAAACGCAGCGGCCATGTGATTTATAAGGTAATAGAAAATTTTTTGCAGGACAACCTTCCTAAAGATCGTTTTTCACTTGGGCTAAAGGATGACTGCATAGATATTTCGACGTGGACGCGCGAGACGAAGCAAAACGTTCCCCTTGATGTACGCAAACGTATAGACGAGCTTGAGGATAAGGTTTCCAGCGGCCTCATCAAAATAAAAAAGACGGATTATCAGGGGATATTCTCTAAATAAACCGTCCTCTTTTTAAGCGGCGTGCCAGAAGGAAGGCGATGGCGGCCCCAGCGGCTGCGAGCAGAATTACGAACTGGCCGCGGTATTGGTAGATGAAATCGCCCAGTGTGTATTTGTATATGTTTTCGGCGCTTCTGTTGATTACGGAGGCGCTTATTTTTTGCGGGTCCAGCTGTTCGATCGACTTGTTTATTATGGAGATGAAGGTCTCGGAGTTCCAGTCTTTTTCATCGTTCGCGGGCACGTAATAGACGAGCGTAGCGAGGGTATAGGGCTCTTCGATCCTTGTCAAAGAGAGTATCTTCAGGCTGCGGAATTTTGGCTTAACGAAATATGGTTCGGCGACGTAGCGGTTTTCGATGACGAAATCTGCCTCGCCGCTGACGGCGGCGTTAAATGCCTGCTCCGTATTTTCGTAGGTCTGTATCTTGAACTTCGGGTACTTAGCCGCCACGCGCTCTTTGAGGGAGGCGGCGCCCTCTACCATCGCAAGGCGCAGCTCTTCCTGTCCCGTGTACTTCAGCGGGTCTGTTCCCGCGATGATATTGCCCGAGTAGAGATAGGGGATGCTGAAGCGCAGCCTCTTTGCCTGCGCGCTGAACCGGCAGTAACGGACTCCGCTTATGACGCGCAGCTTGTTCTCTTCCAGATACGTAAGCTCCGTCTGCTCCCGTCTGCAGGGCACATAGTCGAATTTAAGACCGCTGATTCGCGATATTTCATCAAGAATATCCCGCTGAACGCCATGGAATTCTCCGTCGCTGCCCGTAAAGGAAAGCGGAGCTCTGTCGGTCTCGTAGGCGATCCTGATCGGCGGAGCGTTTTTTATGAAGAGATACTCGTCGTAGTTGAAGATAGTGTTCTTATAATGAGGAAAATACTTCTTTAGAAGCCCGCTGTCAAATGTCGGGTCGTTTACCTCCATGCGGTATATCGCGTTGTCAAGTTTATTCAGCAGCGCGCTGTTGTCTTTGGCGGTGATGTAATATACTGCCAGCGGCGCGAAGCGCCCCAGTATCTTCAGGCTGTCGTCATAGAACATGATATTACTGACGATAGCGTCTACCCTCTTCGCATGAAGGGCGTCGAAGAGCTCCGTCGTATTGTTGTAATATGTAATGTCCGGCGAGATATTATATTCCTTCGCGTGCTCGATGAATTTTGTGGTGAATGTGGAGTTCCTGGCCGCGCCGTATCTCAGCTTGGCTAGGGTATCTATATCTTCGTATATCAGATCGTCACGTTGTTTGAGAGCATAAATGGCTGCGAGCTCCATTCCCATCGGATAGGCGGCGTAGGCGAATTTTTCTTTAAGTTCGGGGATCTTCTGCGCCGGAGCGAGCAGATCGATCTTCCCGCCCTCCAGCAGCGCGGTGGCCTCCACCCAGTTTCCGCAGGGGACGAACTCATACTCCCAGCCTGTGATATCGGTTATCTTGGAAAGATAATCGATATTGTATCCCGCGGCGGCGCCGTTTTCGTCGATATACTGGAACTTCCCCAACGGGAAAAAGCCGACGCGGACCTTTTCCGCAGCCCGGAGTTCGATCGGTGAAGCGATAGCCATGGCAAAGACTAATAAAAAGCAGATGACAGTCATTTTGAACAGCCGACGTTTGGTCAAAGATATCTCCTCCGGACCCTTATCCTAATTAAGGGAAGTAAATATAAAATCGGTCAATTTACGGTTTGTATATAAAATAAAAAACCACCGTCAATTGCCCCCGCCACTCAATTATAGTAAACTCTTGCAAAGAAGTATAATAATAAAAAATATGGAGTTGGTATAGATGCTGCATTGTGGGATTGTTGGACTGCCGCTGAGCGGAAAGTCTACAGTATTTAACGTGATAACAAGGGCCGGAGCGGAGGTAAAACCTTACGCGGGAGGGAAGACCGACCCAAATAAGGCCGTTGTCTCCGTTCCCGACAAACGCTTTGACGAACTTGTAAGGATCAACTCGCCGCGCAAAGAGACGCCCGCGCAGGTGGAGTTTGTGGACCTTGCGGGGCTTTCGCGCGGCGCGGGAAAGGGCGAGGGGCTCGGCAACGCATTCCTCTCTTTCGTCGCCGACGCCGACGCCCTCATTCAGGTGATACGCTGCTTCAGCAACCCCGGCGTGGAACATCCGGAGGGCTCGGTTGATCCCGTGCGCGACTGGGATATTCTGGACAACGAACTCATCTTCCGCGACCTTGCCGTCATCGAGAACCGCCTCGGCAAACTTCGGGCGAAGAAAAAACTGACCTCCGACGAAGATAAGGAAAAGGCGCTGCTTGAAAAGTGCTATGACTGCCTCATGGAGGAGCGGCCGCTTTCCTCCATCGAGCTGAAGCCGGAGGAGTGGCGGCAGCTTCGCGGTTTCTCCTTCGTCACCCTGAAGCCCCAGATAATTCTGCTCAACCTCGACGAAAGCCAAAACGAAGAATCCAAGATCCCGAAATGGGAGGCGCTTAAAAAGCGGGCCGAAGAGCACGGCGCGAAGCTCTGCACGCTCTACGGCAGCCTCGAGATGGATATAATGGACCTTTCTCCCGAAGAGGCGGCGGAGTTCACCGAGGGGCTCAACATAACCGAACCTGGACGCGAGCGTCTCATCGAGGAGGCCTACCGCGTACTCGGCCTCATCAGCTTCTTCACCTCCGGCCCCGACGAAGTGCGGGCCTGGACGCTGCATGACGGCGAAACGGCGGTCGACGCGGCGGGGACGATACATTCCGACCTCGCCCGCGGCTTTATCCGCGCGCAGGTGGTATCCTTCGACGATTACATGAAATATAACAGCTCCTTTGACGAGTGCCGCAAAGCAGGCGTGCTCCGCCTCGAGGGCAAGGAATACATCGTAAAAGACGGGGATATGATAGAAATACGTTTCAACGTTTAGCATACAGGCCGCCGCGTCCGCGGCGGCCTGTAACGGTTTTGCAGATCAGGAGAGGTGATGACGGATGCTTTTTGACATCTTTGAAATTAGGGAAAAGCGGCTTCAAAACCGTCTCTGTGCCGCCCCGCTGGCCTCGCTTTCCGGCAGCGCCGACGGACTGCCGACGGAACGGTCGCTCGAAGTTTATGGAAAAATCGCCGCCTCAGGCGTTGCTCTCGTCAATGTGGAGCACCATGCGGTGAACTCCACAGGGCGCGTGCGGCCTGAACAATTTCTCGCCGACAGCGGCGAGGCTGCCGCGGCTCATGCGAAGATCGCAGGGCTGATCAAAAATGGCGGCAAGATCTCCGTCGCTCAGATAAGTCACGGCGGGGCGAATATATCAAGCGACGGCATATTCGGGCTTGAGGGATTCCGCTGTCTTTCGCCCTCCGGCGTGAGGGTGGGGAAGGTTTGGGAGAAGCTCTCGGCGGAACCGGAAAAACTTTCCCTGCCTGAAATAAAAAAAATTGTTGAAGACTTTGCCGCCGCCGCCGAAAGGCTAGTACGGACGGCGGGATATGACGGCGTAATGATACACGCCGCGCACGGCTACCTCGCGGGACAGTTTCTGAGCCCGCTGACTAATCTCCGTGACGACGCTTATGGCGGCACTGAATACAGGCGCGCCCGTTTCCTTTACGAGATAACCGACGCAGTGCGCCGCACGCTGCCCGATGCGGTCGTCTCAGTGCGTCTTGGTGCGGCGGATACCCTGCCCGACGAAAAACCGCACGGCCTCGCCGTGGAAGATACCGTCCCCGTTGCCCGCGAGCTCGCGGCGCTTGGCGTTGATCTGATCAGCGTATCAGGCAACCTCTGCGGCTATGGAATGGATAGGACGAACGGCTCCTACTTCGCCCCCTACGCCGCGGCTATACGTGAGGCGGTGGGCGGAAAGGTCCCCGTGGAGTGCACGGGCGGTATCCGCGGCATCAAAAGCGCGGAGAAGCTGCTTGGGGACGGGTGCTGTGACCTTATCGGCGTCGGCAGGCCGCTCGTGGCAGACGCCGGTTTTCTTGATAAGTGGAGGGACGTCATATGAAGATATACATAAGCTCGGACATGGAGGGTTCTACGGGGGTGGTCAGCGCCGCGCAGGTGGACTGTACGAAGCCGCAGTACCTCTTTGGCCGGGCGATGCAGGCCGCCGATGTTGAGGCCGCTGTGAGGGCCGCGCTGGAAGCAGGAGCCGAGGGCGTCGTTATAAACGATTCGCACTGCACGATGACTAATCTCGATATCGCAAAATTTGGCGGCGAGGTGCAGCTGATAACGGGAACGCCGAAGCTGCTTGGCATGGTCGAGGGCGCGCGTGGCTGTGACGCCGCGATATTCCTGGGATACCACGCGATGGCCGGTACGGAAAAGGCGGTGCTTGACCACACCTTTGACCAGTATACTATCTACAGTCTCAGCGTGAACGGACGCAAAATGGGGGAGACCGGCGTCAACGCTCTTCTCTGCGGTGCGCTCGGCGTGCCGGTCATCATGGTCAGCGGCGACGACGCCCTCTGCATGGAGGCGGGAAGCCTTCTGGGGCCGGAGCTTGTGACCTGCTCCGTCAAAGAGGGGCTGGGACGGGGCGCCGCGCTTTGCCTGACGCCGGAAAGCACGGCCGAACTGATATATTCCGGAGTGAAAAAGGCGCTGGCACGGCTGAAAAAAGGCGAATGCCGCCCCTTTGCGCTGGAAGCTCCCTATCTGCTTGAGGTGACGCTGATGAACACCCTGCAGACCGACGCCGCCTCGCTGGTTCCAGGCGCGATGAGGACGGCGGCGCGTACCCTGCGTTTTGAGACGGAAGAGGCGCTTGAACTGCGCCGCTTCCTCTACTCCGTGATGGAGTGCGCCTCGGCGACGCTCAGCGGCTTTTGATGAAGAAGATAGGAATAGACCTCGGAGGACATACGATAGCGGCCGGTTCCGTCGATTTTTCCGGAGCGGCGCCGCAGGTCTTGTCCGCGGTGACCGTTCCTACACCTGAAAACAGAGACCTCCTGAGCGTCATCCACGCGCTGGAGGAGCTTATATTGCTCTGGGCCGCCCCCGGCGACGAGTGCTTTGTCGGGATCGGCATTCCCGGTTTCGTCGACAGTGAACGGCGTCGGATACTTCGGCTGACCAATTTTTCGGACTGTGACGGCGTCGTCCTGGGCAAAATAATCTCGGCGAACCTCAAGGCGCGCGGGGTAAGAGTCGACGTTCGCCTGGAGAATGACGCGAACTGCGCGGCGCTTGGAGAGGGACTCGCCGGAGCGGCGCGCGGAATGCGCGATTATGTGGTGCTCACGCTCGGCACCGGAATTGGCGCGGGCATTGTCGCGAACGGCAGACTGCTGACCGGCGCGCACGGGATGGCGGCGGAGTGCGGCCACATGGCGGTGAGCGGCGATCCGCTGCTCTGCCGCTGCGGCTGCGGCGGCTGGGGGCATCTTGAAGAGTTGGCCTCCGCCGACTGGATAGAGCGGCGCGCAGGCGCCGTCGGACTGCCTCCCATATTCCGCGAGGTATGGGAGATGCGCCATACCAATACGGAGGCCGCCGCGCTGCTTGGGCCCGCGCTTGAGGCGCTGGCGCGGGGAATATCATCGCTGGCGGTGACGCTCGACCCTGAGGCGGTGATCCTCAGCGGCGGCATGAGCCACGCCGCCGGACTTGCGGACGAGCTGCGGGGGAGGATAGAAAAATATCTTCCCGTTCCCTTCAGAGCTGTCTTTATTCTAAAAAATTCAGAAATCGGAGGTTCCGCCGCGGTGATCGGCGCCGCCTCCCTCGGACAGGAGATGTGTAAACGATGACAGAGCTCAACTTTAACCTTGTCGAGACCGTGGCCTTCGCCACAGCCATTCTCTGGCTTGGCATGTTTCTCCGGAAGAGGATTTTCTTCCTCAGCAAGTACAATATTCCCGCGCCGGTGATCGGCGGCGTGATCTTCGCGCTTGCGAGCTGGGCGTTCAAAGACAGCTTTTCTTTCAACTTTGACATGGTCGTCAAAGATCCCCTGATGATAACATTCTTTACCAGTATTGGCCTTGCCGCGAGCTTCAAGATGCTGAAGCAGGGCGGACCTCAGGTTTTTATCTTTTTGATTGTCGCCTCCGTGCTGGTGCTTCTCCAGAACGTGATCGCCGTCGCCCTCTCATACGCCACGGGGATACATCCGCTGCTCGGGATGCTGGCCGGGTCCATTACGATGTCCGGCGGCCACGGTACCGGAGCGGTCTACGCTGCCCTTTTTGAGAAACAGTACGGCCTTGCCGGCGGTATGGAGCTTGCGATGGCCGCCGCCACCTTCGGCCTCGTGATGGGGTCGATCCTCGGCGGCCCGGTGGCGCGCCGCCTGATAGAGCGCAACCGTCTCTCTAAATCGCATCTCAATCCCGACGAAATGACCTATGAGACGGTGGACGAAACGCTCGACCCCGCCTCCGACGGCCCCGTGTCGGCCTCGGTGCTGATGACGACGCTGATGCAGATTACGATCGCAATGAGCGTTGGCGCCTTTATATATGAGGAGCTTGTAAAGGTGGGAATACAGCTTCCGACCTATCTCTGCGCCCTCTTCGTCGGTATCTTTATCCGTAATTTGAGCGACATGAGCGGGTTGTATAAGGTACACCTGAGGCTCGCCGACACGATCGGCGCCGTCGCCCTCTCGCTCTTCCTCGCACTATCGCTGATGTCGCTTAAGCTCTGGCAGCTTGCCGATCTTGCCGGGCCGATGGCGCTGATCCTGCTCGGAGAGACGCTGCTGATGGGATTCTACGCCTACTTTGTCACCTTCAACGTGATGAGACGCGACTATACCGCCGCCGTCATTTCAGGCGGGCACTGCGGCTTCGGTCTCGGCGCCACGCCGAACGCCATCGCCAATATGGACGCGATCACGAGCAACTACGGCCCCGCGCCGCGCGCCTTCTTTGTCGTATCTATTGTCGGGGCCTTTTTCATCGACATTGTTAACGCCATAGTCATACAGAGCTTCGTGGCATTTTTTTAAGGGAGGGATAAGAGATGGCGGATATTTTTATGGTAAAGATGGACTTCATTCAAACGATGGCCTTCGCCTCGATACTTTACTGGCTGGGCGTGACGCTCTGCCGCCGCGTAAAGTTTCTCATACGCTACAACATCCCGCCCGCGGTAGTCGGCGGACTGCTCTTTGCCGTACTCAGGCTTCTGCTGACATCCAGGGTCGGTTTTGAGTTCGACCTGACCCTTATGGAACCCTTTATGATCGCCTTCTTTACCACGATCGGCCTCGGCGCGAGCGTCGCGCTGCTAAAAAAGGGCGGTTCGGCGGCCTTCAAACTGCTTTTGGCGGCTTGCCTTCTGCTGATACTGCAGAACGCCGCGGCGATCGTGATCGGGAAATTCTCCGGCCTTCATCCGATGCTCTCCGTACTTGCCGGTTCCGCGACGATGACCGGCGGCCATGGGACCGGGCTCGTCTTTGCCGACGAGCTTGAACGGGTTTTCGGCCTTCAGGGCGCGCAGGCTACGGCGATCGCCTGCGCCACCTTCGGCGTACTCGCGGGGTCGCTGCTCGGCGGGCCGATCGCCGAACGCCTCATCAAGGGACATTCGCTGGCGAAAGAGGTCAACGGTGAAAGTTATCGTAAAGAGATGATTCCTGATGTCTTCAGCTTTGGTGACACCGGCGAGGAGATAAACACCCATTCGATTTTGATGACCGTTTTCCAGATAACTTTCGCAGTCGGGCTAGGCATGTGGTTCAGCGAATGGCTCGGCGCGCGCGGCATCCTGCTGCCTGCCTACGCGCTCGCCCTCGTTGCCGGAATGGTGATCCGCAACACCGGGGACCACGTGAGGCTGCTTCGCGTCAATCCTAGGATCGTGAACCACATCAGCGGCGCCTGCCTCTCCTTCTTTCTCGCCTTCGCGCTGATGTCCGTGGACCTTACGGCCCTGAGCGGCCTGGCGGCGCCTCTGTTCTCTATCCTTGCCTTCCAGGTCGTGCTGATGATCCTCTTCGCCTACTACGTGACGTTTCGCCTTACCGGCGGCGACTATCAGGCCGCCGTTATCACGGCGGGTCATACGGGCTTTGGTCTCGGAGCCACGCCGAACGCGATCGCCAACATGGAGGCCGTCTGCGCCAAGTACGGAATAGCCCCCGACGCATTCTTCGCCGTAGCGGCGGTTGGAGCCTTCTTCATAGACATTGTGAACGTGATAGTGATAAACGTACTGATAAAGATCTTTGCCTGATGGGAGGGGGTGGCTGACGGGCCGCCCCTCTCTTTTATATGACGCTCTTTTATCCTTAAGACCGCCGCCCCGCCCTAGCTTGGCGGCGGTCTCCCTCAGTGTACTGTAGTCCGCCGTACTTGCAGAGACGTCAGCTCCCATCTGTTAAATCCTTCACCCTTTTCTTTGCCGCGTCCGCCGGCATGTTCTCTGGTTTCCGGTTCTTGCCGTCAATAACGGACGCGGCTGCCTGCGCCCCTCTCCGGCGAAACATATTTTATCCTTGTGCAATAACTGAGCGTCGGCGACGCCTGACGCTTTTCATGCCAGCCCTCCGCCTTTTTATACAGGCGTAACAGAAAGTGGCAAAGAATGTGTGAATATATCGTAAAAATATATTGAAAATAATTTTCATATATAATATAATCAAACTAGTGAATGTTTAATGCTTTTTGAAAATATTTTATATTAAGAGGGTTGTGTATAAATAAAAGGGACGATAAGTATGTATTTTATATGCTTATGGTATGTTTTATGCTGTCAAAGCACCTTTGAATTATAGAAAATTATTTTTAAAAACGTCGTTTTGATTTAGAAATATCGATCCCATCTCAAAACTAAATAATGAAGGGGGCAAGAGTTTGCCTATGCGGCCTACTCGAAGATTATGCTAAGTTCCACCACAAGAGCCTTTGGAAGTCCTTTGCGTTATGTGCAGGGGCCGGGCGAGTTCAGCCGGCTGCCGCAGTATACCGCGCCTTACGGAAAGGCCTGCGTTCTTATCGACGGCTTTCTGTATCCGGAGCTGAACGCGCGGCTGGAAAAAGCCTATGACGGCGGCGAATTTACCTCAATAAAGTTCCAGGGAGAGTGCTGCGACGAGGAGATCGGCAGGATCGGCGCCATCGCCAGGGAGCAGAATGGCTGTGTCTTTGTCGGCGTCGGCGGCGGAAAGACTTTGGATACGGCGAAATTATGCGCCGACGCCATGAATATGCCGCTGATCATCGTGCCCTCTTCCGCCTCAACGGATGCGCCGGTGAGCGAGATCGCGGTCATCTATACCCCAGACGGGGAATATATCGGCTCGCGCAAGGTGAAAAAGAACGCGGACCTTGTGCTTGTGGACAGTGAAATAATCGCTAAATCTCCCCGCCGTCTTTTTATCGCCGGTATGGGCGACGCGCTGGCAACCTGGCTCGAAGCTCAGGCCGTCGACGGCTCGGATTCTCCCAATTATATCGGTGCGGGCTATCGCCGCAGCAAGGCGGGCATGGCCATTGCCAGGGCGAGCTGGGATATCCTCTTCGCTGACGGGCTTAACGCGCTGGCGGCGCTTGAGCTTGGCGTCGTAACCGAAGCTCTGGAAAATGTCATCGAAGCGAACACCCTGCTCAGCGGTCTCGGCTTTCTCAATACCGGCCTTGCCACCGCTCACGGCATCCATTCCGGCCTCACGGCCCTGCCTGAGACCCACAAGTACCTGCACGGTGAGAAGGTGGCCTTTGGCATCGTCTGCCAGCTTGTGCTGGAAAACAGCGATGCCTCCGTCGTGGATAAGGTCATGAACTTTATGGCCGCCATCGGCCTGCCCATGACGCTGGCGGACCTCGGCGTCGAAGCGACGCCGGAAAAGATCACGGCGATCGCGGAGAAGACGGCGAACGGCCCCCTTGTCCATCAGGAACCATTTCTGGTGAACTCCGAACGGGTATACGCGGCTATCTTGGCCGCCGACGCTTTAGGTAAAAAGTACAAAGCAAAAGCAGCAACAAATAAATGAGGAGGAATTTTTTCATGAAGAAGCTGTCTCTCGTCCTGTCAGTTCTGTTACTTGTCGGTATGCTGGCCTCCGTCAGCGAAGCGAAGGCGAAGGTCACCCTTGAGTTCGGGCACATCCAGAACCCCGGCCATGCGCTGGCTATCGCCCCGGAAGAGTTCAAAGCGATGGTGGAGAAACGCTCCAACGGTCAGGTCAAGGTCAATATTTATCCCTCCAGCCAGCTCGGTTCCGCGCGTGAAATGATGGAGCAGGTGACGATGGGAACTCTTGACATGACCTGCTGCGACACCGCCGACTGGGCCGCGGCGCTGAACATCCCCCAGCTCGCCGTATTTAATATGCCCTTCCTCACCAAGGACCTTGCCACACAGGCCAAGCTCATAGACGGCATAGTGGCGCAGGAGGTTCCGAAGATGCTTAAGGACTCCAATGTCCGCCTGCTGATGACCTATTCCAACGGCATCCGCCAGCCCCTGCTCAAGACGAAGCCGATAACCCGCCTTGAGGATATTAAGGGCGTTAAGATGCGTACCGCCGAAACGCCGCTTTACGTCGATATCTGGAACTGCCTCGGAGCGAGCACCGTCACCTCCGCGTGGAGCGAGGCCTATACGCTCCTGCAGCAGGGCGTGGCCGACGCCGTCGAAGCCGACGTCACGGGGCTGGTAAATCAGAACCTTCAGGAACAGGCGAAATACCTCTCCAAGATCGGCCACCTGGGCGCCATATACTGTGTCTTTATCAATAAGGACAAATGGGACTCCATCCCCAAAGACCTGCAGGATATAATCCAGAAGAGCGCGCTTGAGAGCCAGAAGAAGCAGCTGCAGAACCGCCAGGCCTCCGATAACGCCGCGGAAAAGGCGATGGCGGCGGCCGGAGTGAAGATCAACGATATATCGCAGAAGGAACGTGACAGGATGAAGAACGCCTGTCAGCCGATATACGACAAATATGAGAAAAATTACAAGCTGGGCGGCCTCATCAAGAAGATGCTGTCGCTGAACAGTTAACCTCCCCCTTATGTTACAGCAGAAGAATTAACATATCGATCAAGACGGAATGCCTCCGCGCGCGTTTGCCGCGCGGGGGCGCCCTTACCGGAGCATGAGGTCAATAAAGATGAAAACATTGATAAAAATAGACAGAGTAATCGAAAATATCCAGGTCTGGTTCTGCGCGCTGATGTTCGTCCTGATTTTGGTTTTCGGCAGTCTGCAGGTTTTTGGCCGTTTTATCCTTCATTCGTCGCCGCCGTGGACCGAAGAGGCCATGCGCTTTTGCGGCATCTACCTGACGTTTATCGGCTCGGCCCTTACTGTGAGGGCGGACGCCCATGTGTCGGTTGATATCGTCATCAGCTTTATGAAAAACAATAAGGCGCGCGCGGTGCTGTTTATCATCGGCAGGCTGATCTGCGTCGTCTTCCTGATTATGTTTTTTCCGGGATCGATCGTTCTGGTCTCGAAGAGCTTCAATTCGCTGGGAGCCGCCATCCGCATTCCCTACGCCTACATATACGCGGCGGTTCCTCTGGGAATCGTCATGATGCTCTGCTCTTACGCCAGCGCCATTCCCAAGCTGGCAAGACAATACAGGGAAGGGGAAAGATAGATGATTGCCATTGCGCTGATAACTCTGCTGATTTTTCTGGTGCTGGGCGTGCCGGTATGTTTCGCGATCGGCCTCTCCGGGCTTTTGGCGATCATGTTCGGCAGCGAGATTCCCGCCTTTATGGCTGTGCAGCAGGCCATTCGCGGCATGAATTCCTTTTCGCTGATGGCCGGGCCGCTCTTTATCCTGGCGGGTGAGATCATGGGAGCCGCCAACCTCTCCACGCGTATCCTTGATTTCTGCCGGGCCTGCGTCGCCCAGATACGCGGCGGTATGGGGATGGTCTCCGTGTTGGCGAATATGATCTTCGCCGGCATATCCGGATCCGGCGCGGCGACGATGAGCGCGATCAGCACTCTGACGGTGCCTGAGCTTAACAAAGAGGGGTACGACAGGGGGTTCATCGCCTCGATGATCGCGGGTTCCGGAGCGCTGGCGCCGATCATCCCGCCAAGCACCAATATGATCGTCTACGCCTCGCTGACGGGATTCTCCGTGGGCAGGCTCTTTATCGGCGGCCTGATGCCCGGCATCCTGATCGGCGTCTGCCTGATGGTGATGTGCTACTGGTACGCGACGAAGTACAATGTCGACCAGGGCAGCGGGCGTTTCAGCCTCGGATCTGTGTGGCGGGCCTTTTTGAAGTCCTTCTTCGCGCTGATAACTCCGGTCATCATTCTCGCGGGAGTGGTCACCGGCTTCTTCACGGCGACGGAATCCAGCATCGTAGCCTGTGTCTACGCGCTGATCTGCGGCTTCTTCATCTACCGCACGCTGAAACTGAAAGATATGCTGGGGATATTCAAAAGGGCCTCCTCATCGTCGGCGATGCTGATGATGATCATGGGTATTTCGAACATCTACTCCTACATATTCGCGCGCGAGAACGTCACTCCGATGGTCGAGAATTTCCTGCTTTCGATCACGCACAACCCCGCAGTCCTGGTGTTTATCATCATCGTCATGATGCTGATAATCGGCTGCTTCATGGAGACGCTCGCGGCCACGGCGGTCATTCTGCCCACGGTCTACCCGATCGTGATGCACCTGGGCGTCGATCCGCTGCTCTTCGGCGTGCTCTTCTCAATCTCCACGGTCGTGGGCGCGCTGACGCCGCCGGTGGGACTATATCTCTTCCTGTCGATGAATATCGCCGGCGCGACATTCCGGCAGGCGATCAGCTATACGGTACCCGTCGTCCTCATCATCCTCACCGTAATGCTGCTGATGTGGTTCTTCCCGCCGATAGTCACCTTCGTGCCTAATCTGCTGATGGGCGCTTAATATAAAAGGAGATTCATACAGATGAAATTAACGGTTGAAACGGTTCACATTAAAGATCTGCAATTCGGCGAGTCTACCTCTCTGCGCGACGGCGTGCTCTACGTCAGCAAAGAGGATATCCTGGCGTTCGCCGCGGGCGAGCCCTGCTTTGACACCCTGAAGATCGACATTGCCCGCCCCGGCGACTCAACGCGTATCATCAACGTCGTGGATGTTGTACAGCCCCGCTGCAAGATGTCGGATAATATCGACTGGCCGGGCGTACTGACGGACGACTATGAGATAGCGGGCGGCGGTGTGACGCGCGCCGTTGAGGGAATGGGCATCGTCCTCTGCCAGAACGACACGTACTGGTCAAGAAAATGGGGATCGTTCGATATGAGCGGCGAATGCGCGGAGATAAATCCCTACGCGAAGATGCCCATGCTCGTCATTGAACCGCTGACGCCGGCTGACGCCGATTTCCGCGAGTACCGCGAGGCGCTGCGCCGCGTTGGTTTCAAAACGAGCGTAATGCTCGCGAAGGCGACGCACGAACGGGCCGCCGACAGCAGCGAGACCTTCGACAACAGTGAGCGGCATCCGGGGCTGCCCAATGTCGCCTATGTCTATCAGATCTATTCAAAGCAGTACGATACGCAAAATTACCGGGAGCCGATGCTCTACGGCAACGCAGTTCCTGATACGCTGCCGCTGATCATGCAGCCCACGGAGGTGCTTGACGGGGCGATCTCACCCTGCGGCGGTTTCCGCTGCGTCACGACCTATGAGATACAGAACCATCCAGTCATCATCGAGCTGATGCGGCGTCACGGCAAAGAGCTGAATTTCGCGGGCGTGGTGATCACCGTCACATCGGTGGAGGCCAAGCACCGCAATCTGGTCTCAAAGATGGCGGCCAGCCTGCTCAAAGAGGTATTTCACGCAGACGGTGCCATCATCACCAAGGGGGTCGGCGGCGCCTCGACCCTGTGCGTGGGGGCGATCGCTAGCGAAGCGGAAAAGCTCGGCATCAAGGCCGTTCCCATCATTCAGATACTCAACGGGAAGAGCAATCTCGGCGTCGAATGTATGATCAGCGACCATAACGTCAATTCGATCGTATGTTCCGGCACCTATTATCACAACTTCTCACTGCCTGCGGTCGAGACTTTGCTGGGCGGCCCGGAAGATGCTCTTTATCTGAGCGGCGACGACGGCGTCATCGGCGGTCACAAGATAGCGACCGGGGACCCAGCGAAGGGGCGGGTCCGCTCAACCTATATGAAACAGGTGGGGCTGATGAGCCAGGTAGGTTTTTCCTACGGGATGGCTGTGGATTACTAGAGGAGGCGCTGCGTTATGGAACAAAAAAAATGGCGGGTAGTCTGCTACATAAATCAATTCTTCGGACAGATCGGCGGCGAAGAGATGGCCCACGTCGGTTTCAGCGTCAAGCATGAGGCCGTCGGCCCCGCGAGACTCTTCCAGGAACTTTTGCGGGAGCGCTGCGAGGTGGTGGGAACGGTAATCTGCGGCGACAACTATTTTGCGGAGGACACGGAGCGCGGCGCGGCCGAGGGGCTGGCGCTGGTACGCGCGCTGAAGCCGGACCTGTTTATCGCGGGGCCCGCCTTTAACGCCGGGCGTTACGGCATCAGCTGCGGCTGCATGGCTTCGGCGGTGGCCCGCGAGCTTCATATCCCCACGGTCACCGGCATGTTCCCGGAGAACCCCGCCGTCGAGCTTTACCGCAAGGATACCTACATCGTAAAGACCGGCATAATGTCCTCGCAGCTGCGCAATGTCGCCCCCGTGATGGCCGGTATCGGGCTGCGGCTGCTGACGGGGGAGCATATCGGCAGCGCCGCCGCCGAGGGGTATATGATCCGCGACGTGATCCTCAACGAGGAACAGCCGGACAATGCCGCCGTGCGCGCCATCGATATGCTGATGAAAAAGATAAAAGGGGAGCCCTTTGTCAGCGAGCTGCTGCCTCCGAATTTCGATAACGTGGAGCCGGCGCCGCCGGTAACCGATCTGAGCGGGGTCAAATTGGCCCTTGTCTCCGACGGAGGCCTTATCCCCGAACAAAATCCCGACAAGCTGAAACCCAACGGCAGCACCACCTGGGGCCATTACGACTGGGACAGGCTCGTGGCGGAGCCGCATTTCGTCATCCACAGCGGCTATGACGGCACCTGGGTGCTCGAAGATCCCTGCCGTCTCTTTCCCGTGGACGTGCTGCGCGAAGAGGTCTCGGCGGGAAGGCTCGGAGCGCTGGAGCCGGAGGTCTGCGTGGCGACGGGAAACTGCGCCTCGGTAGCCGCCTCGCAGGATATTGGGCGGCAGATCGCCGCCGAGCTGCTGAATAAGGGTGTCAACGCCGCTATCCTCACCTCCACCTGAGGCACGAGCACTCGTTGCGGGTCAACGATTGTCAAAGAGATAGAGCGTGTTGGCATCCCGGTGACGCAGATCTGCGCCGTGGTCGATATCGCCGGTTCTGTGGGCGCTTCGCGTATACTGCGCGGTTTTGCCATCACCTGCCCCGTCGGCAACCCCAATCTCAGCCCGGCGGACGAAAAGGCCTGCCGCCGCCGCTATGTGGAAAAGGCGCTGGAAATGCTCACAATTCCCGGCCAGCCCGGGCATGTGGAGGATCTTTTATAGATTTAATGCCGCGCCGAGGTAAATTTAGTTTGCTCCTGAATCTTCAAATATGTAAAATTGGGATAACGGACGATAAATACATAGCATAGAAAACGGAGCTAACGGACATGAGAGAAAAATCTACTAGCGGCGCTTTTTACAGCCGGGTACAGGAAAAGCTGGATTCCCTTTCCAAAAAAGAGCGGAAGACGGTCGAGTACATGGCGGACAACCAGGAAAAACTAATCTACGCCTCGATCACCGAGCTGGCGGAGCTGGCGGGGACCAGCGAGGCCACCGTCACCAGGGTATGTACGAAGCTGGGATATTCGGGGTTTCAGGCCCTGAAGGTGGGAGTCGCGCGCGAGCTGGTCTCGCCGCAGGAAAAGATCCACGAGGACCTGAACGCCGACTCCTCGGCGGAGGTGATCATCGACAAGATATTTTCCAGCGCCATCCAGACGATGACGATGACGCAGAGGGCGCTGGACGCTTCCGCGGTGGCGAGGTGCATAGAGGTGCTTTGCCGCGCGCGGCGGATAGTCGTCATCGGCAACGGCAACTCCGGCGCGATCGCGATGGACGCGCAGCATAAGTTTTTGCGGATCGGCCTCAACGTGAGCGCCTACACCGACGACCATATGCAGATGATCGCTATGGCCTCCCTGGGTAAAGAGGATGTCGTGATGGCGATCTCCCATTCCGGCAGCTCCCGTGACGTGGCCGACGCGATCCGGTTTGTGAAAGAAAACGGGGCGACAGTCATATCGCTCACGAGCAATGGGATATCGCCGGTTTCGAAGCTGGCCGACATCCGTCTCTATACCCACTCGCAGGAGACGAGATACCGGACCTACGCGATAGCGTCGCGGATGGCGGAACTCACGATCATCGATACTCTCTATACCGGCGTTTCGCTGAAGCTGGGAGAGAGCGCGATCCAGAATTTTGAGGCGCTGGAAAAGGCGCTTGTAGTAAAAAAGTATTAGCGTACGGCTCTGCCGCCCTCCGGCGCGCATAGCAGGGCAGTGCGCCTAAAATGGAGGGACCCTTATAATGGAAAAGCTTTTTGGCGTGGACTTTGGCACCGGCGGCTGCAAGGCGATGGTCATTGATCTCGACGGCAATATCTGTGCCTCGGCCTTTGAAGAATATCCGTCGCAGCATCTGAAACCGGGATGGTCAGAGCAGGAGCCCGCGATGTGGCTCGACGCCTTCGTGAAAACGGTGCGCTCCTGCGGGGAGCAGATGAAGGACGGCTTTGGAG
Source organism: Cloacibacillus porcorum (assembly GCF_001701045.1). Classification (GTDB taxonomy): domain Bacteria; phylum Synergistota; class Synergistia; order Synergistales; family Synergistaceae; genus Cloacibacillus; species Cloacibacillus porcorum. Next base: position 2,537,007 of record NZ_CP016757.1, on the reverse strand, counting down.
GCGTGCTCGCTCTCGCGGTGACGGCCTCGACGCACAACGCGGTGCTGCTTGACAAAGACTCGCGCGTGATCCGTCCCTGCATCATGTGGAACGACCAGCGGAGCGGAGACCAGTGCCGCCGCCTGAATGAAAATTACGGCGACGATATATTCCGCATAGGCATGCAGATGCCGACGCCCACCTGGACGCTGCCGCAGCTGATGTGGCTAAAAGAGCACGAACCGGAAAACTACGCTAAGATCGATCGCCTGATGTTTACCAAAGACTATATCCGCTCATATATAACGGGTGATTTCTGCACCGACGTGGTCGACGCTCAGGGAAGCCTGCTCTTCGACGCGAGGAAGAACTGCTGGTCCCCCGAAATATGCCGGATGATCGACCTGCCGCTGGCGGTGCTGCCCGACGTGCGCCGCTCCAAGGAGGTCGTCGGCAGGGTACGCGCCGAAATCGCCGCGCTTACCGGACTGCCGGAGGGGCTGCCCGTTATCGCCGGATGCTCCGATACGGCGGCCGAGGATTTCAGCGCCGGCGCCGTAACGGCCGGTCAGATCGTCGTCAAACTCGCCACCGCGGGCAACGTCAACCTAATCACCGACAAGGCCGTTCCCCACGAAAAATCATTCACCTATCCCTACTCGGTGGAGGGTAAATGGTATACGGTCACGGCGACCAACAGCTGCGCCTCCGCCTACCGCTGGATGCGCGACGCGCTATATCCCGCGGAAAAGGAGCTCTGCGAACGGGAAGGCCGGGACGTCTACCTTCTCATGGACGAACAGGCCGCAGGCGCGGAGCTTGGCGCGCGCGGGCTGATCTTCCACCCCTATCTTCTCGGAGAGCGCTGTCCCTACTTCAATCCCAACGCGCGCGGGGATTTCTTCGGCGTCAGCATGGTGCATAACAAGGGCCACTTTGCGCGCGCGCTGCTTGAGGGCGTGGCCTTCAGCCTCTATGACTGCCTGCAGGTTTTGAAAGACTTCACTGACAAGATGGAGGATATCGTCGTGATCGGCGGAGGGGCTAAGAGCCCGCTTTGGAGCCAGATCGTCTGCGACGTATTCGGCCTGGAGGTCAAACAGCCCGCGAACGCCGAATCTTCCTTCGGCGGCGCGCTGCTGGCGGGCGTCGGCGTCGGAGCCTTCGCGAACGAGCTGGAGGCCGCCGGGAGATGTATCCGCATGAAGCGGACATACAAGCCCGATCCGGGCAATCACGCCAAATACGACCAGCTGTTCGCTATTTACAAAGAGGTGGCGCAGACTATGCCGCCGGTATGGGAAAAACTGGCTCAGATCGCCAACGACTGAAAGCCGTCTGTAAAAACTGAAAGAGTAAAACCGCTGGATGCCGGCCTATTCCGCTTAAGGCGCGGAGGCCGGCATCATTGTATCCCGAAGCAGAGCAGCCCCAGCGCCGCGCTGAGGACGATCACCTTCGGCACGCTGACGCGCCACCTGAGCAGCAGTACCAGATCCAGCAGGCCGATTGCGACCAGCGGCAGGTCCACAAAATTATCGGCGGCATAATTTGTTATGCCGAGCGACAGCGTCACCCCCGCGATCATACCGACGCAGGCCGGACGGACGCCGGTCATTATCTGCGTCATGCGGCGGTTTTGCTTGACGCGGTCGAAAAAGAGGGCCGCGGCGGCGGTGAGCGTCAGCGTCGGCGAGAGAACGCCGAGGTTGGCTGCCACCGCGCCGGCGATACCGGCAGCCTTGATGCCGGCGAAGGTCGCGCAGTTGGGGCCGAGCGGGCCCGGAGTCATTTCGGCGATCGCGATGATGTCCGAGACCTCGCCCGCTGTCATCCATCCGTGTGAGATCATCTCCGCGTTGATCAAAGGGATCATGGAGAGCCCGCCGAAGCTGGTGAAGCCGATCTTTACAAAGCTCCAGAAGAGCTCAATCAGCACCACGCGCGCCGCCTCCACTCTTTTCAGAACATACTCCGATGGCGATGCCGGCCGCGGCGCCGAGAATGACGATCCAGACGCAGCTTACGTTAAAGACGAAATAAAGCAGAAAGGCGGCGCCCGCCAGCGCGAAGCAGAGAGGGCGGGGAAAGGCGCCGCGCGTCAAATTGAGCGCGCCGACGGCGATAATGGGGACGACGGCGGCGCGGATGCCGGTCATGGCGGCGGTCACCAGCCGGCTGTTTTTAAAGGCGGAGTGGAAATGCGTGATCACGGCAAGCAGGAGCAGCGGCGGTATCACCATTCCCAGCAGCGAGGCGACCCCGCCGGGAATACCGGCCTCGCGGTAGCCGTAGAGAAAGGCCACATTTCCCACGAAGGCGCCCGGCAGGCTGCGCGCGACGCCGGTAATGTCCAGAAGCTCCTCGCTGGAGATTCTCTCCTCCTCTTCAACAAAGAGCCTGTGCATCTGCGCGACGATGCTCAGTCCGCCGCCGAAGGTGAAACAGCCTAATTTCATAAACCGGACGAAGAGCCCGGCGACAGTTCCGCAGCGTTCCATCGTACGCCCCCTTTTACACGAGGTTAAACCCTACACGTGCTGTAAGGTCAAGCGGCGGCGCGGACCGGCAGCCATATCTGCCTGTACCTGATATTCTCCGCCTGTCTGTTCATGGAGAGGATGGTGCGGGAGACCGGGTCGCCTGCCACGCGGAGCGCCTTTTTCATTACATAGCCGCGCAGATGCGCGAAATAATCGTCACCGGAGGAGCGGTGGCCGACTGCGCGGACCACGGTGCAGAGACAGGGAGCCGGGGGGTAATAGCGCCCCGCCGCCGCCAGCTCCTCCGCTCCGAGGCGTTTTATATCCCGTTCCATGAGCCCCAGAGCGGCGGTGAAAGTTTTTTCTCCCCGCGACAGGGCCGTCCAGTCGCAGCGCAGGGAGGGAAAGACGAATGGCGTCATGGCAATCCAGCGCCGGAAGGTCTCATATTGCTCTGGGCGCAGTATCAGCTCGTCGTCCAGCATATACTCCAGCAGGTAAAAGGCCGGCCTCTCCGCCAGGCGCACCAGCCCCAGCCGCCGCGTCTCCTTTTTCAGCAAGGCCTCCCTTTCATGCAGACATGTCAGTATTTGCCTCTTATGAAGGATCTCTTTGCGAAGCTCAGCCCCGCGCCTCGCAAAGCTTTTCTTCACAAAATCAAGGTCGTCGGTGTTGATCAGGCTTTCCGCCTCCGAAACGGAAAACCCATATCCGCGATAGTCCTTCGCCAGTATCAGGGAGACGATATCCGGCCGTTCGTAATAACGGTATCCGCCCGTACCCTCGCGATGGGATTTTAAGATCCCGTCCCGTTCGTACATGCGGATACCCTCGGCGGAGAGTCCGAGGAGCTTTGATATCTGCCCGATACGGTATTTCATTACGCGCTATCTGTCGGAGGGGGGCTCTTCACCAGCTGCCCGCGAGATCAGCGTCTCAAGGTATCTGGACTTGAGCTGGGCCTGCGCGAAGGAGCGCTGGAGACCGGGCAGTTTGAGGATCGCGCCGAGGACGCCGCCGAGCAGACGGTGGCTGAAAAGGACCTTGTTGTCGAAGATCAGCTCCTGCAGCTTGCCGCGTTCCGTCGCCATCGCGACGACTTTGTGGGTCGTGTCGAGCGGCGTTATCATGCGGTTGGGACGCGGTTCGAGCTGTAGCGCCTTCGTCGGGCAGTGCTTGATGCAGACGCCGCAGCCGATACAGCGTTCGGGGATGACGCGCGCCCTTTTCACGCCGTTTTCGCGCGCCGCCCCCTCGGAGGACGAACAGGCGGCGTTTTTATCCTCCGTCATCTCAATGGCGTTGACGGGGCATATTTTTTCACATTTGCCGCAGCCGACGCATTTGGACTCTTCGATTCTGGAGATGTAATTCGAGCAGATCGTCTGCGCGACGCCGAAACGCTTGATCGCGAGCAGCGCCTCGCAGCAGCAGGAGCAGCAGTTGCAGATGAAGTTGACACGGCGGCGCACATTCTCCCCGAACTGCACGAGGTTGTGGTCGTAGGCCTGCGCGAGCAGGTCGCGGCACTCCGCGGCCTCCACCTGGCGCGCGTGGCCGTGCTTGATCAGCGTCGCCGCCGTGGTGTTGAAGGTCATGCAAATGTCCATCGGCGCGTCGCAGACCGTGCCGGCGTGCAGCGCCTTATGGCGGCAGTAGCACATGCTGATGCCGATGTGCGAGGCGGTGTCGATGACATTTGTCGCGCGTTCGTAATCGAGCACGTGCAGCGCGTACTCGTCGGGTATCTGCGGCTCCTGCGGGAAGATACGCCCCATCTGGATGTCGCCGCCGCAGACGAGGTCGCGCATGAAGTCCTCCTCGACGGTGATGTATTGGTAAAAAAGTTCGCTGAGGGTCTTCTGGTCGATATCATCGCGCACGCGCATCAGAGAGAACTCAAAGAATCCGGCCATCGGCGGCGGCACGGCGTAGACCTGCCTGCCGTCCTGTTCGATGTCGACGATGATGGCGCGGCGGGCCAGTTCGTCAAGCGCTTTCTGCGCCTCGCAGTCCGAAAGTTTCCATATCTCCGCCGCCTGATGGGCGCTGAAGGGCTTTATCGGAAGCTGGGCCATCAGCCCCGCCTCCCTCTCCGTCATCAGAATTTTCAATATATCAAAAAGCAGCTTCGATTCCGGCGCGCCCTGCGGGAATCGGTTGAGCCTCTCCGCGAGGCGGGAGTAGGGCGACCCATGAGTGTGGTTATGTGCCATAAAAAAACCTCCTGCACTTGATTTTCCTGATAAATTATACCTCTTACCGCCTGTGATGGTGAACGGAGGGTTTTACCGTTTCTGACGGAACCGCCGCTGGCCATAGTTATATTTTTCTTTAATTTATTAAAATATTGATAAAATGAATACTTTTCCGTATCATAGACAAATGTGTTTTTTATAAGATGCTACTTGCAGGAGGACGGTATTTTATGTTTGATAATTACGTTCAGATACTTCGGAATGAGTTTCGTGGCTACAACGCCGACAGATTAGCCAAAGACTTCAGTGCGGGAATGACGGTCGCCGCCGTCGCGCTGCCGCTGGCGCTGGCCTTTGGCGTGGGGAGCGGCGCGGATGCCGCGGCGGGGCTCATCACCGCGATAATCGGTGGGATGGTGATGAGCCTCTTTTCCGGAGCCTCCTTCCAGATATCCGGTCCTACTGGTGCGATGTCGGCGGTGCTTGCCATCGTCGTCGCGCGCTATGGCATAGACGGTCTTTTTGCCGTCAGCTTTATGGCCGGCCTCATCCTTTTGCTGCTTGGCATCTTTAAGCTGGGAAAATTCATCTCTCTGATCCCTGCGCCTGTAATCACTGGATTTACATCCGGAATCGCCGTGATAATTGCGCTGGGGCAGATAGATAACATGTTCGGCACAGTGTCGAGGGGTGAGACGGCGCTGGAGCGCCTTGTCTCCTACTACACGCTTGGTTTCGAGATAAATTACGCCGCGCTCCTCATAGCGTTTATCGTCATTGGGGTGATGGTCTTCTGGCCCAAAAAGCTTGCGGAAAAGCTCCCCTCCTCGCTTGCCGCCATTGCGATAGCTGCGATTATCAGCGCAGTGTGTGGTTTCGATGTTCCCACCGTCGGGGCCATTCCGCGTTCGCTTGTCTCCGACGCGCGTCTGTCATTTTCGGGCATAGATTTTTTCCGGCTTCCTGCGATGATCTCTCCGGCAATTACGATTGCCGCGCTGGGGATGATCGAGAGCCTGCTGTGCGGCGCGAGCGGCCAGCAGATAACGGGCGGCAAATTTGACGCCAACCAGGAGCTCATATCGCAGGGTATCGGCAACATGATCATCCCTCTGCTGGGAGGAGTACCGGCGACGGCGGCGATCGCGCGTACCAGCGTTGCGATAAAGTCAGGCTGCCAGACGAGGCTCACGGGGATATTTCACGGGGTGGGGCTACTTGCTTCGATGTTCTTTCTCAGCCCCGTGATGTCGGCGCTGCCGCTGTCGGCGCTCTCTGGAGTACTGATGGTGACGGCCTGGCGCATGAACGAATGGCACGCGATAAGAAGGATATTCTCCAGCGGTTTCAAGAGCGCGGTCATGCAGTTTCTTATCACGATGGTATGTACGGTGGTCTTTGACCTCACGGTGGCGATCGTGATCGGGATAGAGTTCGCGATGATCGTTTTCATCCTCAAGGCGGCGGAGATAAACATATATTTCTCGAAAGTTCTCAACAGCAAACTGCACGGACGCGACGAAGATGTGGAGGCGATGCACGGAGTCGCCTATATTGCCTATGTCACCGGTGTCGTCTTTTTCTCCAACGACGACAAGCTTGTGAAGAGTTTTCGTGAGCTGCCGCACTGCGACAAGGTGATAATATCGCTGCGCGGCGTGCCGCTGATAGACTTTGTCGGTGCGTCGACGCTGATCGGCATCATCAGGGAACGGCAGCTTGCCGGGACCTCTGTGATTGTCTGCGGAGTCCATCCGAAGGTGATGGAGACGCTGAAACGCTGTAATATCCATGATGTGCTGCCTGGCGAGAATTTTCGCGTCAGTGTGGATACGGCGCTATTTGGCGAAGATTAGAGGCTATATGTTAAAATATGACGCATATTATTGTTTTACTTTAATGAAAGATGGGAATAGGTAAATGACAGATATTCTAAAGGGAAAGCCTGTTGTGGACTCTCTGAACCTTCATTTGAAAAGCAGGAGCGAAGAGCTGCGCGCGCTGGGCGCGGAGCCGACGCTCGCGATAATCAGGGTGGGAGAGAACAATGACGACATCACCTACGAGCGCAGCGCCGTCAAGTGCTGCGAGGCGGCGGGGGTCGGCGTAAAGAAATTTCATTTTGAAGAGTCGGTCACACAGGAGAAGATCATAGGGCTGGTTCATTCGATAAACGCCGATATCTCCGTTCACGGCGTGTTGATCCTGCGCCCGCTGCCCGCGCACATAGACGACCGCGCCGTCTGCCGCGCCCTCGCGCCCGAGAAGGACATCGACGGCATCACGGAATATTCGATGGCCGGGCTCTACTCCGATAAAAAGATCGGCTTTGCCCCCTGTACGGCGGAGGCCTGCATCGACATGCTCGACCACTATAACATCCAGATCGAGGGCAGGCGCGCCGTCGTCGTCGGTCGCAGCTTCGTCGTCGGCAAGCCGGTCGCGATGATGCTGCTGCGGCGCAACGCGACGGTCACTACCTGTCACACGCGGACGACAGAGCTTGCGAAGATCTGCCGCGAGGCAGACATCCTCGTCGTCGCCATCGGAAAGGCGAAGCTGCTCGGCGCGGATTACCTCTCGCCGAAACAGGTGATTGTGGACATCGGGATCAACCTTGACGAAGAGGGAAACCTCTGCGGCGATGTGGACTACGGCGCCGCGGAGGGCCGTGTGAAGGCGATCACCCCGGTGCCGGGAGGGATCGGCCGCGTCACCACGGCGGTGCTGGCGAAGCATGTCGTCGAAGCCTGCCAGCTGAGCCTGGACAAACTTAAAAATAAACGGTAACGGTGAAAACATGGCGGAAGAGAGTGTTAAGGAAATCTTAAGAAAGCTCCTTCCGCTTTATATTACGTAAGTTTATTCATGAATTGGATATCATTTGAATAATAATTTTACATTTAACTATTCGGCAATTGTAAAATATTAAAATCTTTCTATTTTTATTTTTCCCTTTCTAGGTATATAATTTACATCTGAAAAAAGCAAGTTAATTATGTAACGATTCGTCTTTAGCTTTGGTACGTTACATTATGTGTTTATGTTATATCTTCATATCAATAAAGAATTAATTTCTGTCCGCCTCGTCCCGTCAACGGATGCGGCGGGCGGAATTTAAGAAATACGGAGGAGGGATCCTCCGGACAAATTCAAGGAGGTAACATCGTGAAAAAATTTTTTGCGGCAGCACTTCTGGTCTCTATGATTTTTGTTTCAAGCGCGGCAATGGCTGGAGAAAAGCTCACCGTCTACACGTCGATGAAGGACTCCCTCATCGGAGCTTTGAAGGATGAATTCCTTAAAAAGAACCCCGATATAGAGTTCGACGCCTATGTCGCGGGCGCCGGCAAGCTGATGGCCAAGATCGCCGCCGAGCGAGAATCAGGCAAGCTCGTCGTCGACGTCCTCTGGCACAGCGAAGTCCCCGACTTCTACCAGCTCAAGAAGGAGGGTGTGCTTCAGCCCTATAAGTCGCCCAACCTCAAGTATGTCGAAAGCCCCGTCAAAGAACCAGAAGGATATTTCACCCCCGTCCGCAACGGAACACTCGGCATAGTCTATAACACACGTTTCATCAAAACGGCTCCCAAAAACTGGAAAGACGTCCTTGGCAAGGATTATCAGGATGCCTTCGGCGTAGCCGACCCAGCCCTTTCCGGCACCGCCTACGGAAGCGTAGCGGCGCTCGTGAAGCTCTATGGCTGGAAGTATTTTGAAGATGTCCAGAAGAACGGCGGCATCCTCGGCAAGGGCTCGGGTCAGGTCATCGACGACACGGCGATGGGCGACCTCGTGGCCTGCATTGGCGTCGACTATATTACGATGGCGAAGATAAAGAAGGGCGCGACGCTCGCGATGGCCTATCCGAAAGAGACGATCGTGCTTCCGAGCCCCGTAGCGATCATCAAGGGTACGAAAAACCTCTCCGCGGCGCAGAAATTCATCGACTTCCTCCTCTCGAAGGAAGGCCAGCAGATCATTGCCAACAACTACACGCTGCCCGTCAGGAACGACGTCGTAATGCCCAAGGACAGCCCCCTTCCGAAGCCGCATGAAGCGGTCGTCAACGCGATCAAGCTTGACTTCCAGAACATGAGCTCCGAGAAGGAAGGCACGATAAAGAAGTTCAAAGAAACAATGCGCCCCGGCAAGTAAAGAGCGCCCGGAGGCCGCGGTCTTAGGCCGCGGCTTCGCAAGTATTTACTTTGATTCCCGGGGAAGGGCTGGCGACAGACCTTCCCCTATCTTATGACGAAAGGAGTTGTCTTGATTGGCAGAGGTAAAAATCGAACATGTACGCAAAGCCTACGGGCAGAAGGTCGTCTACAAAGATTTGAATCTGACGATAAACGACGGCGAGTGCTTTACGCTGCTCGGCCCCTCCGGCTGTGGTAAGACAGTCATGCTCCGCATGATCGCCGGTTTTGAGTCGCCCGACGCGGGAACGATAAAGATCGGCGGCGTCATGCAGTCCTCGCCGGCGGATAAGATAATGGTTCCGCCCGACGAGCGCTCGCTTGGCGTCGTCTTCCAGGATTACGCCGTTTGGCCCCACATGACGGTCAAAGAAAATGTCATTTATCCGCTCAAGATGCAGAAGGTGGAGAAGGGAGAGGCAGAGAGGAGGACGCAGGAGGCCATCAAGAACGTCAACCTCACGGGGCTGGAGGACAGGCTGCCCTCGCAGCTCTCCGGCGGACAGCAGCAGCGCGTCGCTCTCGCAAGGGCGCTTGTCGCCGAGCCGAAGATCATGCTTCTTGACGAACCGCTCACGAACCTTGACGCGAACCTGCGCGAGGAGATGCGCTTCGAGATCAGGGCCCTGCAGAAGAGGACGGGCGTCACCGTGCTCTACGTCACCCACGACCAGGAGATCGCGCTCGCCATCTCTGACCGCCTCGCGGTGCTCGACCAGCATGGCAACATCTGCCAGATCGGCACGCCGGTGGACGTCTTTGAAAACCCCGTCAACGCCTTTGTCTTCCGTTTCATGGGCATATCGAACATGATTCCCGTCGAAGTGCGCGGCGGCAAACTATACGCGAAAGGGACGGACGAACTTCTCTCCGAAGAGGTGAAGGGCGAGGTTCCGGAGAATCCCGTTCTAGGCTGCCGCCCCTCGGATATCGACCTCTTACGTGAACCGCAGCCGGGAGTGCCTACCGCAGTCGTGAAACGCGTCAACCTGCTCGGTCCCATCGTCGACCAGCGCCTTGAATTCGCTGGCATGGAGCTCCGCTCCCAGATCGATACCCATAAGGCGGTCGACGGCAATCTAATCTTCAACGAGGGCGACCGCGTCGGCATCAGGCTAGCTAACCAGCTGCTCTTTGATTCAAGAACTATGGAAGGAGTGATAGAGGATGCCTAGCGCCGGAACAAAAAAGTTCGGAATGGCGGAATTTATATTTCTCCTCTCCGTCCTGATACTTGTCGTTATCGTGGCCCTTCCGGTCGTCCTCATCTTCTGGACGTCATTCATCGTTGACGGACATCTCAACATGAAGGCCGTCATGGACACCATCATGCAGGAGGAGACCTTCCAGGCTCTCAAAATGTCGATCATGATCGCCGCCTGCGTCACCGTCACCTGTACATTCGTGGGCACGCTCTTTGCCTGGCTCGTGACGAGAACGGATCTTCCCTTCAAAGAGACGATGAAGGTCCTCTTTACCGTTCCTTTCATGCTGCCGGCCTTCATCGGAGCGCTGGCCTGGAAGATGCTCCTTTCGCCGCGCGCGGGATATATAAACCAGCTGTGGATGGCGATAACGGGGACGCGCCACGCGCTCTTTAACATTTATGGATTCTGGGGGATCGTCATTATTGAGACGATGTACCTCTTCCCCTTCGTTTTCATCCAGGTGAGCGGCGCGCTTGAGCGTATGGACCCGACCCTTGAGGAATCGGCGCGCATCTCCGGCGCTGGGCTCTTTACGATCACGCGCAAGATCACGATACCGCTGATCATGCCCGCCGTCGTCGCGGGAGCGCTGCTGGTCTGCCTCTACTCGCTCTCGCACTTCGGAACGCCCGCCATACTCGGCACCGAGGTCGGTATCTACACGATCCCGACGATGATCTACGAGCTCATCCACCAGAGCGCGGGCAGCTTTACCGCCATTCGCGCCGCGACGGTGCTCTCGGTCGTTCTCGTTCTCTCCGCCGCTGTGATACTCTACGCGCAGAACAAGGTCATCAAGTCGGGGCGCTTCCAGATAATCGCGGGCAAGAGCGTGCGCCCCACAGTGCTGAAACTCCGCGGCCTCCGTACGCCGCTCTTCATCTTCTGCTGCGTCTACCTGCTCATTACGGTTGTGATGCCGACGGTGACGATCTTCCTCGTCGGTTTCCTTAACACCTACGGCCTGCCGCTGGCGCTGGAGAATATGTCGTGGGAAAACTACCGCTACGTCCTATTTGAGTGGAAGCTTACGAAGGACGCGATCTGGAACTCCGCCTACCTCTCGCTTTCGGCGGCCTTTGTAACGATGATCGCGGGCGGCATCATCTCTTACGTCCTCGTCAAGCTGAAGGTGCGCGGCAAATGGTTCCTCGAATTCCTCGGTATGCTGCCCTTCTCGCTTCCCGGTACGGTCATCGCCCTTGGCGTCATCCTCACCTGGAGCGGGCGTTTCGGCATCAACCTCTATAACACCGCGTGGATAATCTTTGTCGCCTACATCGCGCGCTACATGGCCTTCTCGCTAAAGTCCAACAGCGCCGCACTGGAACAGGTGCACGACTCACTGGTTGAGGCGAGCCGCGCGAGCGGCGCCACCCCGTGGCAGTCGCTGCGTGATATCGTCATCCCGCTCATTCGCCCCGGCATGGTCGCGGCCTTCTTCCTCATCTTCCTCCCCGCGCTCCGCGAGCTGACGACCTCCGTCCTGCTCTACGGACCGACGACGAGGACGATAGGCGTCGCTATCTACACACTTAACGAAGACGGAGAAACGGTCTACGCCTGCGCGCTCGCCGGCATCGCGCTGCTTCTCATCGTTGGCGGCGAAATACTCATCAAGCGCTTCTTTGAAAAGAAACGCCGCGCCGATAACGGAGGTGCTTAAAGATGGCTTATGTAGAACTCAGAGATGTGACTAAACTCTTCGGAACGGTGCGTGCCGTCGATAAGCTGAACCTGTCTATCGAAAAGGGCGAATGCTTCTCATTCCTCGGCCCCTCCGGCTGCGGCAAGACGACGACGCTGCGGATGGTCGCGGGCTTCGAGGACCTCGACGAGGGTGAGATAGAGGTCGGCGGCAAGCTGATCTCCTCTAAGGCGAAGAACTTCTACGTCCCGCCGGAACACCGCGGCTTTGGGATGGTCTTCCAGGCCTTTGCCGTCTGGCCGCATATGACGGTCTACGACAATGTCGCCTTCCCGCTCAAGATAAAGAACCTGCCGCGCGCGGAGATAGAGTCCCGTACCAAACAGGCGCTTGAGAATACGAACCTCACCAAGCAGGCGCAGCTCTATCCCAACGACCTTTCCGGCGGTGAAAAGCAGCGCATCGCGCTTGCGCGCGCGCTGTCGATAAATCCGGGACTGCTGCTCCTCGACGAGCCTCTCTCGAACCTCGACCCGCACCTCCGCGAGGAGATGCGCTTTGAGATAAAGGACCTGCAGCGCAAGTATGATTTCTCGATCATCTTCGTCACGCACGATCAGTCCGAGGCGATGGCGCTTTCAAACCGCATCATGGTCATGAGGGACGGAAAGACGATGCAGATCGACTCGCCGCTCAACATCTACGCCAAGCCGAAAAACCAGTTCGTCTTCAGCTTCATCGGCCTGTCGAACTTTATCAGCGTGAAGCTTACGGACGGACGCGCCGTCATTGAGAGCGCTCCCGAGGCCGGCGTGCTGGAGAGCGATATCCCGCAGGAATTTGCGGGAGCGGCAAAGGCGACGCTTGCCTGCCGTCCCTCCGAGGTCGATTTTGTTCCCGAGGGCAGGGGCGTCAGAGGCGTCATCGACCGTATGGCCTACCTTGGCGAAATCGTCGACTACATCGTAAAGATCGGTTCCCAGGAGGTACGTGTGCAGAAGGGACGCCGCGAACCGCGCTTCGAGGTGGGACAGTCCTGTTCGGTGGCCTTCCCACGTGTCGTATGGTACGAATAAGCGCCGCAATATGAAATAATTCAGCAGCAGCTAAAGAGCGTCCGTCCATTACCAAGGGCGGACGCTCTTTTGTATTCTTCCGCGGTCTGACGAGGCGTCTAATCTGTTGTCGGAGGCTTTCCCGCCTCTTCAAGAACTATACGTTCAAATTCCCTTACCGGCACTGGGCGGAAAAAGTAAAAGCCCTGGATCAGGTCGCAGCCGATGGTGCGCAGCAGCTCAACCTGCTCTTTATATTCCACGCCCTCCGCCACCGTAGCGATGTTGAGCTTCTTGGCAAGGATGATGATACTCTCGATGATCGCCCGCGTCTCCGGCGTCTCAAAACGGTTGGCGAAAAACATCCGGTCGAGTTTGAGACAGTCTATCTTGAGGTCCTTCAGCAGTCCGAGCGAAGAGTAGCCGGAGCCGAAGTCGTCCAGCGAACAGGTAAAACCGGCTGAGTGTATCTCTTCGATAACCTCGCGCGCGTTTTTGAAATCATTGCCGACAAGCATCAGCGATTCTGTCAGTTCAAATTCAATGAGTCCCCTGGCGACGCCGGCCTCTTCCGCGATCTTCCTATAATCGTTGAAAAAGGAGGGGTTTTTCAGCTGCTGTCGTGAGATATTCACGGAGATGGGGAGGAGCGGTATCCCTGATTCCTTCCATTCGGCGAGCGTACGGCATACCTCCTCGAATACCAGCTGGTCCAGGCGGGAGATGATGCCGTTCTTCTCGCATACGGGAATAAATGCCGCGGGGCTGACGAAGCCGAGTTTCGGATGTTTCCAGCGCACAAGCGCCTCGGCGCCGGCTATCAGCCCTGTTTGCGCGCATACCTTAGGCTGGAGGTGGATTGTGAACTTCCTCTCCTCGATTGCCCTCTCGATATCGTTCAGCATATTAACCTCTTCAAGCTGCCGCTTCTTAAATTTTTCGTCATAGAAGGTGAAGGTGCTTAAGTAAGAGCGCTCTGCACTTTTTCGCGCCGTATCGGCGTAGACCTCGGCTTCGGCAATCTTGAACGAAGCCTTATCAGAGAGACAGAATATACCGGTGTCGATACGGATAGGGCCGCTCTTGTTGCCGATACCGGCGATTTTTTCCGCCATTTCATTGAGCCGCTTCATGAATTCGTCTTTTGCGCCTTTTTGCATAAAAATATAAAAAGTCCCCGCGTTGCCGCGTGTAACCAGCTCTCCGTTATCTTTTTTCATTTCATCGGCGAGAATGTTATATACATGGCGCAGGATCTTATCGCCCTGACTGCGTCCCTCGTATTCGTTGATCAGCCCGAGGTTTCGCAGGTTAACCGATACCACGGCATAATCTTTGCTGCTGCTTCCGTCGAGAAACTCCTGAGTCCGCATGAGGAAGCAGATGTTGCTGATACCGTCTGTCACGGGATCGTAAAACGAGATATTCTCGATCTTTACGCGGTAATGGTTTTGGATACAGATAATGAGCAGCGTAATAATGAGAAAAGCCGCCGCCATTGCCAAAGTGCCGTAGAAGGTACGGGAGATGAATACGTCCGCGTGCGTGGTAAGGATATCGGTGGGCACCGTCACGGTGAGAAACCAGCCGTTAACCGACAATGGCCGGTAGTCAACGAAGATATCCCTGCCGCTGAGGGTGGGGAGGATGAAACGTCCCGGCAAGTTTTTGCCAAGATCGTCCAGCATCTTTATCGCCCATTCCTCTGTTTTGAGGTATTTCGTCTCCCTGATGAGCGCGGTGTGCTTTTTCTTTACCGGCGGTACGATTATCTCGCCCTTTTGATTCAGGATCGCGCTGCTTCCCTCGCCGCTGAAAAAATCACCGCTGATGAGATACTGCATATTCTGTTTTGACTTTACGCCTATGAGTACGCGCCTTTTGCGGTCGTTCCCCGGGATGGGGACGGCGTAAAAAATATGTTTTCCGTCAGTACCCGCGCTGAACTCTCCCTTCAGAGCGGCTGAGAAGGGGAAAAATTTTTCTATATTGCGAGAGCCGCCAAAGGCGAAATGGGCTACGCCGTCCTCACCGGCGACCGCCAGGTCGATGAAATTCGATACCGCGGTTTTTCTGGCGATAAAGCGGTTGATTTCCGCAGGCTGCATCTGTGAGACGGAATCGGCGATCACATTCAGAGATTTGAAGATCTCGTGGAACTTTGTGTCGACAGATTTCGCCGATTCCGCCGCTACATCCTCCAGATAGTCCTCGGTCAGTTTGTTGACCGCCCTGTGCAGCTCAACGGCGTTCCATAATATCACGCCGGAGAGCGCCAGCAGGAAGATGAGGGCGCCAATCGACAAAAGGAGGGTGGTTTTATACTGAAACATTTTCCTGAATATCAACGGCATTGTCAGCACCTCTATATAAAAGAATTGTGCATTTATGTATGCACAATTATAAATTTTCATAACGATTATAAATAAGTTAAGATATCCTGCAAGAGATTATCTGTATACGTATCCATATAGCTATACAAAAATTTCTGTGATAGAATTACGCGGGGAGATGCTACATGGAAAAGAGCAGTATGTTTCAATATCTATACAACGGAATTCTTTCGCAGATAAGGGCGGGCCGGTATATTTACGGTTCTTCCCTGCCCTCCGCCGCAGAGCTGTGCCGGATATATAACGTTGGG
The DNA here is from genome assembly GCF_001701045.1 of Cloacibacillus porcorum. Taxonomy (GTDB): domain Bacteria; phylum Synergistota; class Synergistia; order Synergistales; family Synergistaceae; genus Cloacibacillus; species Cloacibacillus porcorum. Next base: position 2,521,593 of record NZ_CP016757.1, on the reverse strand, counting down.
ATACGCACCGCGCGGGACGTGCTGAAGGCGCTGCGCGACGACGGTTATATCCGCACCGAAGAGAGGCGCCGTGCGACCGTCATCCATGGGACAGAGGACGCCGGGAACGAGGCGAACCTGAGAGAGACGCTGGCGCGGAGAAACTGCATGTCGGAGGTCTATGACGCTATGGAACTGCTGATGACGCCGCTCCTCATCTTCTGCGCGCAGCAGTGCGGCGACGACGAGCTGCTTGCCGTTGACGCCGGTGCTAAAAAAATGGCGCGTCTTTCCTGGATTGAGCGGTGGCGTCTCTCGTCGCAGCTGCTGCATACGATCCTTAAAAAGGCGGATAATCCGCTCTTCAATGATCTCTATTCAAGTTTGGAGCTTTACGCCAAGATCCCGTTTTTTGAGGGGTACCGCCATCCCTTCGAGATCGCCGCGGATGAGGCTGAACATAACTTCCGCTGGCGGATCGAGCCTCTGGTGCGGCGTAATTATCATGAGGCCGACAGGCGTCTCCGCTCGATGTACAGCTCCGTTAGGTCATATGTGGAGGGCTATCTCCAGCTTCTGGCTGAGGACGGCCGTGCCATTTGCCCGCCGGAGCAGGAAAAATTCCACTGGGATGCCGCGAAGGGTAAGGTATATCTCTATGCGGAGATCGTGCGGGATATCACGCACGAAATATCTCTCGGCCGCTGGCGTGACGGCTGCTTTCTGCCAGCCTCGAAGGAGCTTGCCGCGCATTACGGCGTCTCCCTTTACGTGGTGCGCCAGGCGCTGAAGATGCTTGAGGGACGCGGATTCATTGTTATACGCAACGGCCGCCGGGCACAGGTCTCCCTCGCGTCGGTGGGCGCGGACATCAGACGTTTTTCGGAGCCGGAGCAGAAGCGGGACATCTGGGTCTACCTCCACGCGCTCCAGCTGATGACCGTACTTTTCCCCCACGCGGCGCGTCTCGCGGCAGATCGCTTTACGGAGGAACAGCGGCTGTATCTGCGCGAAAGCCTCGACAAAAATGGGGTGGCCGTGATCAGGAGTTTTGTGGAATGTGTATTCGAGGCTCTTCCGTCGGAGACCCTGCGCACCATCTTCAAAGAGATAAACGGACTGCTCCTCTGGGGGGAGCATCTCATGTACCAGCCCGGAGCGTCCGACCGTATCGCCGCCCTCGCCAGACTCTGCCGTCAAGCGATGTCGGCGTTAGACAGGGGAGATAACGTGAGCTTCGCCGGGCTGCTGAACGAAATCTTTATCCACGTGCTCCTGCGCATGAAAAAATTCGCCGCCTCCGCGGGTATGCCAGAGGTGAGAAAGATAAAGGTCCCCGCATCCAGGGCGGCTGGATCAGAATAGATTTACGAGAAGGAAAAAGAGCAGCGCCGCAAGCAATATTCCCTGCGTGACAATGCTTAAGAACAGCGGCGCCTCCCGGTAAAAACGTCCCGCCGCCGTTTCTTTTCGCCGGTGATGCCACGAGATCAGCAGGCAGATAACCAAGCTCAGCGGGCTGGCCATCGCCGCCGTGCTGAAAGCGGCAAGGATGTGGTAACCCCAATGGTAGAAAAAGGCTCCCGTCCACGCCAACTCCGTATACAGGGAGGCAATGGCGGCGGCGAACAACAGCGTCAGCGCGGCGCTTAATAGAGAATAGGCGACGGGGATGAAGAAGGAGAGGCGCAGAAATTTTTTCATGATATGCGAATGGGCGGGACAGAGTTTTTACTCCGTTCCGCCCGCGTTTTTAATTTTTCTGTCAGTCCATCCAGCGCTGCTGGTTTTTCAGGAAGATATGCTGGAGGTTCTGCGCCACGGGGCCGGGGCGGCCGCTGCCGATCTGCTGCGCGCCGACGCGCACGACGGGGAGTATCTCCTTGACCGTGCCGGTGATGAAAGCCTCGTCGGCGCTGGCGAGCTCGCTCTCCAGCGGGCAGCGCTCCTCAACGGTGAAGCCGTTCTCCCTCGCGAGGGTGATGATGATGTCGCGGGTTACGCCTTTGAGGACCTTTCCGACGGGGGCGGTGATAATCTTTCCGTCCTTGCAGAGGAAGAAGTTGCTGCTCATCGCCTCGGTGATCTCGCCCTCCGGGGTGATATAGAGGGTCTCAAAATTTACCCTCTGGGTCTTTGAGAGCGGGATGAGGCCGAAGAGGTAATTTGTGCTTTTAATGAGCGGGAAGGGGCGCGCGACGCGGTTCGGCTCAAGAGCGATGCCGTTTTTCTTTTCCTCGTCCGTCGGTTTGTGCACCTCGTCAAAGATTATGAAAAACCGCGGATTGGGGAAACTTCCCTTGTTGTTTACATCTCCGCCGGTGATATAGGGTTTTACGAGGCCGTCGAAGTTTTTGTTGTCAGGCAGCGCGAGCCCCTCGCGGATCAGCCCGGGGAGCTTTTCGATTATCTCTTCCGCCATGATGCCGGAGCCCGCGGCGCTTCCCGCGAGCCTCTCGAGGTGCTGCTTCATCGCGAAGGGGGTCCCATCATATATCCTGATCGACTCGAACGCTCCTACGCCTCGCTGGATCGCCATGTCAGTCAGCGGCAGGGCGCACTCTGAAACGGGGGAGAATCTTCCGTTGTAATAACAAAGTACCAAGATCTATACCTTCTTTCTTAATGATACCTCTACGAATTTACTGTAGAAGTATAACTCTAAATGGCCGATAGACAAGATATATTTTACAGCTTTTAAAAAATATTATAACGCGCAAATTACCCGTCATGGTTCCTGCGGTTTATCGGCAGGGCAGGGCCGCGTACATCCATCATGCCGTATCATGATTGCCCGTATGCCTTAGCCGGAACGCGGTCACGATATCCCCTTTATTGCCCACGCGGCGGTGACCTCTGAATTTTTACCTCTCCTTTCATATATTCCCTTCGTCAGCCTCTCAGCTGCTCGCTTTGATTATGCCGCATCCTGCCAATTTATATTTGAATTTGGATAAAAATGATAGCCTTGCCTGAAAGTCCGCCGTTAAATCGCATATTGTTTATTTATGAAATTTTATTACTTAATCTTTTAAAATATAAATAAATATTGTACTGAAAAGAAAAAATAACGTATAATTATGATTACCGGTATCGACTGAGAATGTTTAACTGTTATCCCTCACAGCGACAGGGATCGGTCGGTTGTCGGACATGGAGGGATTTATGCGATGCCGGGGAAATATATTCTGGCCGTGGATGATAGCCTGGTCAACAGGAAAATACTTTCAAAAATTATCTCCGGTGAGTACTCGGTAATTGAGGCGGAAAACGGGGAAATGGCTATTGAGATCCTGCGCCGTCAATATAGTGAGATTGTGGCGATCATCCTTGACATAGTCATGCCTGTGATGGACGGCTATTTGGTGCTTGAGCGTGTCGCAGACGACGAGCGGTTTAAGAATATCCCCATCATAATTGCAACGGAAAAGAGCGACAATGAGAGCGAAATAAAGGCGCTGCGTCTTGGCGCGTGGGATTTTGTCTCCAAGCCGTACAACGGTGAGATAATAAAGTTCCGTATCAAAAACGCTATCGAGCGGAGCCAGCTTTATACGCTCCAACAGCTTCGCTACCTTGCGGAATTTGACGAACTTACCGGCATATACAACAAAAATAAGTTTTATAAATCGACGCGCGAGATGCTGCTTGCCAATCCGGGGGCGGACTTTGTCCTGATCCGCTTTGACGTGGATCGCTTCCAGCTGATAAATTCATTTTTCGGCACTCAGGAGGGAGACCGGCTTCTTAAATATATCGCCAAAATGCTGAGCGGGTATGTCTCGGATAAACAGCCCTCGGCCTATGGCCGCATAGAGGCCGATGTATTCTGTCTCTGTTTCCCCTCCTCCTACATGGCGGATATTGAGACGTCGATGTCAAAGATACGCGACCTCGTGGCCTCATACAACCTCAACTACGATATCGTACCCTCCTGCGGCATCTACTATATAACGGACCGCGGAATGCCGATCGAGATAATGTATGACCGCGCGACCCTTGCCGCGAAGCGGTGCAAGGGCAACTATGTTAATTTCTACGCCGTATACGACGGCAGCATGAGCGCGCAGATCGTGCGCGAGCAGGAAATTACGAATGAAATGTCCTCCGCCCTTGCCACTGGGCAGTTCCAGATATACCTGCAGCCGAAATACCATATCGCCTCCAACCTGCCCGTCGGCGCGGAGGCGCTGGTCCGCTGGTTTCACCCACAGAAGGGACTCATTCCGCCTGGAGACTTCGTCCCTGTCTTTGAGCGAAACGGCTTTATACCGAAACTCGACTATTATGTCTGGGAAGAGGTCTGCAGACTCTTACGCAAATGGGCCGACGAGGGGCGGGAACTTTATCCCATCTCGGTTAACATCTCGCGCGTCGATCTCTATAATCCGAGACTTGCTGAAATGGTCATCGAGCTCACGGAAAAATATGATCTGCCGTCCGAGCTTCTTAACCTCGAGCTGACGGAGAGCGCCTATACCGACAACCCTGTGGCGATGAGCGAGACGATGGCGAAGCTCCAGTCTAAGGGTTTCACGATCATGATGGACGATTTTGGCTCCGGATATTCCTCTCTCAATATATTGAAAGACATCAGCGTCGACGTCCTTAAGATAGATATGCGCTTCCTATCAAAGACAAAGATCCCCGGTAGGGGAGAAAACATCATCGCCTCCGTCGTACGCATGGCTAAATGGCTCCACATCCCAGTTATCGCCGAGGGAGTCGAGACGAAAGATCAGGTGGAATTCCTGCGCAGTATCGGCTGCGAATATGTGCAGGGTTTTTACTTCGCGAAGCCGATGCCGGTCGAGGCGTATGCCGACCTGGTAGAGAAGAACGGCGGGCTCTCACAGCCGGTTGGCGCCAGCTTTGAATTCAACGGCAGCCAGATGTGTATATCAGACAATCGGTTGGAGGAGCTCTTCGCCGATATGCTGCAGCCGGTGGCGATATATGAATTTGAAAATGATAAAGTAGAGGCGGTACGTGTCAATACGCCCTTCTTTGAACTTCTCGGCTATGACGACGGCTCGATAACGGGCGGAACGCCGCTTGACCTTATCGACCCCAAGTATCATGATAGTATAATAGATACCTTTCGAAGAGTGGCGGAAACGCGTGAGGAAGAGGAGTGCGAATATCTGCGCCGGACGAGCGACGGAAAGTCTAAGTGGCTGCGGATCAGGCTGAAGTATATCAGCAAGATCGGCGCGCGCTGCATTTTAGTCGGCGTACTGACCGATATTACCATTCAGCGTGAGTTGGACATGGACTCTATGCGGCTGAACGGAGAAATGGGAAAAGAAGATAAATAGACGGCATGGTTAGCGAGCCCATACCAAAAGACAGACGGCCTGTCCGATAGAGACGGGAGTTTTTTGAGAAAGGAAGAGCCGGATGATGAACAAATTATATGGTGAGCTTAGAGGTTGGGGCTGCGATGTTGACGGCGCCTTGGAAAGGGTGATTAACGACGATGAGCTTTACCTGGCCTGTCTGCAGAGCATTGCTCATGACGAGACCTTCTTTTCTCTCGGAGACGCGCTGCGCGCCGGCGACAATGAGAGGGCCTTCGACTGCGCCCATACGCTGAAGGGCGTGCTTGCCAACCTTGGCCTGACCCCGATCTACGATATCGTCGTACGTATTGTGGAGCCGCTTCGCGCGAAGAGCGCCGAAGGCGTAATGGAAGAATATGAAAAGCTGCTCGCCGCACGCGAGCGGCTGGAAAAGACGATAAGGAAATATGTCAACTAATGTAAATTAATAGGTTGACATAACTTTAAGCGGCATGGTAAATTCTCCTGGAAGAAAACTTTCTTTTGGGAGGATTTGTTATGTTAAGTGGCAGACTTGATACCCGGCAGATGACGTTATGCGCCCTCTTTACCGCGCTGATCGCGGTGGGAGCGCAGATAAAGGTGCCTTTGCCGGTAGTTCCGTTCACGCTTCAATTTCTTTTCACCACCCTTGCGGGGCTTTTGCTCGGCGGCAGGCTCGGCGCGTTATCAGTGGCCGTCTACCTCATCCTTGGCCTTGCTGGCGCACCCGTATTCACCGAAGGCGGCGGTCCCGCCTATCTGCTGAAACCCTCCTTCGGCTACCTGATCGGGTTTATGCTTGGCGCCTGGTCAACGGGGATAATAGCCTCCCGCACGCGGCCTCTCAGTTTAAAAAGGGCCGCCGCGGCCTCGGCGTGCGGCCTTGCTGTCGTCTATATATGCGGTATGGCCTACTGTTATCTCATCTCAAACTTTGTCCTGGCGCAGCCTCTGAGCTTTGAGGCGCTTTTCATCTACTGTTTTCTGCTCGCCGTCCCCGGCGACATCCTGCTCTGCTTTGTCGGGGCGCTGCTCGCGGTACGTCTCGCGGAGAGGAGTCCGCTTAGCTATGTGCGCTCTTGAAGATCTGAAAAAACGTGTTCTGCGGGGCGGCCTGATATCAGCAGGGGAGGCGGCGTGTCTCTGTCGCGTTCCGCTTGCGTCTTTGTGCGCCGCCGCCGCCGAGATACGCGAAAAACGCTGTGGCAGCGGCTTTGACCTCTGCGCAATCGTGAACGCGAAGAGCGGACGCTGCTCTGAGGACTGCAAATTTTGCGCGCAGTCGGGCCGCTGTACGGCCGATATCAGCGAATACCCGCTGCTGTCGGAGGAGGCGGTAGTCGCGGCGGCCCACGCGGCGGAGGCGGGCGGCGCGCTGCGCTTTTCGCTCGTCACCTCCGGCGGCAGACTATCGGATGAAGAACTTGCGTCGGTCTGCCGCTGCGCTGCGAGGATAAAAAGCGAGACGGGGCTCTCCGTCTGCGCCTCACTCGGCCTGCTCGCCGCGCCGCAGTTCGCGGCGCTCAGGGAGGCCGGGGTGGAGCGCATACACAACAACCTTGAGAGCTCGGAAAAGTTTTTTCCCAACATCTGCACGACCCACAGCTGGCGGGAAAAAACGGCGGCGATCGCGGCGGCGCGCTCCACGGGGCTCTCCGTATGCAGCGGCGGTATCATCGGCCTCGGCGAGACGATGGAAGACCGCATAGATATGGCCTTCGAGCTGCGCGCTTTGGGGATAAGGTCTGTGCCGCTGAACATTCTCAATCCGATCGCGGGCACGCCCTTCGCGAAAAACAGGCCTCTGACGGACGAAGAGATACTGCGCACCGTAGCGATATACCGCTTTATCCTGCCTGAGGCCGCGATACGTCTCGCGGGCGGCAGGGGACTGCTCTCCGACAGGGGCTATTCATGCTTCAAGTACGGGGCGAACGCCGCGATTACGGGTGATATGCTGACGACGGCGGGAATATCGCCGCAAAAAGACCGCGAGATGATCGCCTCGCTGGGCTTCGAGGTGAGAAAAGATGGCTAAGGGGCTGTTTGTCACCGGCACCGGCACCGACGTCGGGAAGACCTACGTCACCGCTTTGATCGTGAAGAAGCTGCGGGAGGCGGGGCTGAACGCCGGTTATTACAAGGCGGCCCTCAGCGGCGCTGAGCGCGTGGACGGCCGCCTGGTCCCAGGCGACGCGGAATTTGTCCGCCGTGCCGCCGGCATCGCGGGCGATCCGTTGGAGTCTGTCTCCCGCATCTACGAACACGCCTATTCGCCGCACCTTGCCGCAAAGATAGAGGGCGGGCCGCTGCGGATGGAGACCGTCAGGGAAGATTTCCGCCGCCTGTCGGAGAGATACGACCCGCTGACCGTTGAGGGCAGCGGAGGCATCGTCTGTCCGATATCCTTCGGCGAGGGGGAGCGGCTGATGCTTGCGGACATCGTCCGCGGACTCGGGCTTCCCGCCGTCGTTGTCTCCGGCTCGGGGCTGGGGGCGATAAACGCCGCCGTACTTACCGTCGGCTACATGCGGGCGCACGGCATGGAGCCGCGCGCCGTGATCATGAACGGCTGGGTTCCCGGCGGCATTATTGAGGAGGACAACAGAATGATGATCGAAGAGCTTACCGGCCTTCCCGTCGCCGCGGCTGTCGAGCGCGGTGCGGATGATATCGGAATCGGGGCGGCGGAACTTCTGAAACTTTATGGAGGAGAGATAAGATGAATGCTCTCGCGGCGCGTGACCTGAAACATATCTGGCATCCCTGTTCGCAGATGAAGGATTACGAGGAGCTGCCGCCGATTCCGATCAGGGAGGGGCGCGGCGTATATCTCTACGGGTATGACGGCAAGGAATACATCGATATAGTCAGCTCTTGGTGGTGCAACCTTCTGGGGCACTGCCACCCGGCGGTAAACGCGGCGGTGAAGGAGCAGATAGACCGCCTCGAACACGTCATCTTCGCGAACTTTACGCATGAACCGGCGGTTCGGCTCTGCGAGGAGCTTGCGGAGATCATGCCGCCGGGGCTTTCTAAGTTCAATTTCTCGGACAACGGCTCCGCCTCCGTGGAGTGCGCGCTAAAAATGAGCTTCCAGTATCAGCACCAGAGCGGACATCCTGAAAAGAGGCGTTTTCTCTGTCTCTCCGAGGGTTACCACGGAGAGACGATCGGCGCGCTTTCCGTCGGCGCGATGGATCTCTACGCGAAAATATACAAGCCGATGCTCATGGAGACGGTGCGGGTCGAGGCTCCAGACTGCTACCGCTGCAAATATGGGCAAAGACGCGATAGCTGCTCATGCGAATGCTTTGCCGATGCGGAGGAAAAATTTGCCCGCCACGCGCGCGAATGCTGCGCGATCATCGTGGAGCCGCTGCTGCAGGGCAGCGCGGGGATGAGAATATACCCGCCGCTCTATCTGAAAAAACTCCGAGCGCTCTGCGACCGTTATAATGTGCTTCTCATCGCCGACGAGATCGCCACAGGCTTTGGCCGCACGGGGAAGATGTTTGCCTTTGACCACGCGGGTGTGAGCCCCGACATCATGTGCATCTCCAAGGGACTTACCGGCGGCTATCTGCCGATGGCGGTCACCGTCGTCACCGACACGATATACGACGCCTTCTACGACGACTACAATAAGGGGCGCGCCTTCATGCACAGCCACACCTACAGCGGCAACCCGCTGGGCTGCGCCGCGGCGCTCGCCGTGCAGCGCGTGCTGCGGGAAGATCGCGTGCTGGAGGGCGCCGCGGCGCGTGCCGTTGAACTCCACGCCATGCTGGAGGAGCACTTTGCCGGACACCATAACGTGGGAGAGATCCGCCATATCGGACTGATCAACGCCATTGAGCTTGTGCGTGACGTAAAGACGAAGGAACCCTTTCCCGCGCGGGAGCGCACCGGCTACCGGATATACAAAAAGGCTCTCGAACTGGGGCTTATACTGCGTCCGCTCGGCGACGTCATCTATTTCAATCCGCCGCTGACGATTGGCGCGGAGGCGGCGGCGCGCGCGGTGAAACTCTGCGAAGAGGCGGTTGCCTCCGTGCTGGGCGGCTGATTCTTTCCGTTTGTCAAAAGTTTTAGGGGAACTAGGTTAAACTGATTTTTTGCTTTGGCAATGTAAATGGAGGTGTCGGTCCGCTTTATATTATCGAAAAATGCTATAATCAACATATGAAGATGGAATATCTTCGCGGAGCTGAAGAAAGCTTCGATTTTAGATATGCCCCTAAGCAGGGAGCTGGCGTTAATGTTTGGAGTACTTGATCTGCCGTCAAAGAATAAAAAAGGCGCATCATCTTTATGGAAGCCTTTTGTCTTGTGTATTCTCCTATCGGTAATTATCCTCTCTTTGGCGGCGGGAAAGAGCTGTGCCCTGCCGCCGGAGCCGTACGGCAGAGGCGCAACCGTGCGTGTGGGCGGATTTATGGACGGCGGTCCCGATATGCCTGAGGGCAGCAACGGTTATATTTACGAGTATCTTCTGGCGCTGGCGCAGTTTACAGGCTGGAAGTACGAATTTATCGGCGGCACCCTCGCGGAGACCATAGAGCGGCTTGAGCGCGGTGAGGTCGACGTCGTCGGCTATCTGCGCAAAGACCAGTACCGCGGAAATCGGTTAGCCTTTTCCCCACTCTCTACCGGACGCAGCACTCAGTGCATCGTGGTGAGGAACGACGATGGGCGTTTCGCCTACGAAGATTTCTCCTCCTTTAACGGCGCGCGCGCCGCGCTTGTCATGGGTAGCCCCGATAATAAAAAATATCTTAATTACTGCCGCGCCAAAGGGTTTTCCACCCATAACACCTTCTATCCCAGTTACAAGGAGGCAGTTGGTGCGCTGACGGATGGAAGAGCTGACATCCTTTTTTCGGATAACTTCCGTCTTGGCAGGGGACTCAAGATCGTTGCGCGTTTTGCCCCAGAAAGCTTTTATTTTGCGGTGAATAAAGACAACACTGTCCTTTGGGAGAAACTTAACCAGGCGCTCAACGAACTTAACTTCTTCTACCCCAGCTTTAACTCCGACCTTTACAATAAATATTACGGCACGGAGCGCGAGACCGCCGTCGTATTCACTCGCGCTGAGCGGGATTATATCAAAAGCGCCCCGCATGTCGTAATACTATATGATGATACATGGTATCCGATGGAATACTACGACGCCAAAGAGAAAAAGTTTTTCGGCATCGTCCCGGAGATCCTCGCACTGATATCCGAGAAATCAGGGCTTAAGTTCACCCCCGAGGGGATCAACGCGCCCGCTCCGGCGCTGTCGGGCAAGATGAAAAGCGAAAAAAACATCGTCAGCTCTATGACCTATGACTATATATGGGCCACGAAAAACGGGGCGAATGTCACGCCGCTATTCACCCAAGCCGCGATTGTCTGTGTGAAAAAGAGCCGTGCCGCGCCGGTCGACAGCGTGGCGGTGCTCAACCGCAACTATATCGCCTCCAACGTGCGTAAATTTGCCCCCGGCATGAAATATGTCTCCTATTCCTCGACCCTTGACTGTATCAAGGCGGTCAAGAGGGGAGATGTCGGCTGTACCTTCATCAACGCCTACGAGGCAGGTTACTATTCATCCTTTGCCAAATACCGTAATCTCTACTACGAAGGAGTCTCGGGAGAGACGCAGAGCCTCTCTCTCGGAGTCTCGGCGGGGGCGGACCCGCTGCTTTTCTCCATAATATCCAAGACGCTTGAAAGCCTCCCCGCGAGCGATATCCGCGATATCGTGCGCCGGAACACGGAAAAATACTATCAGCCCAGATGGAGCGACATAATCTACACCGATCCGGAAAAGGCGGCCGCGCTGGCCGGTCTCTTTGCCACCACCCTGGCGGCGCTGGTCCTGCTCTGGCGTATGTACAGGATAAAGAAAGAAAAGAATCTAGAGCTTGAGCGGGCGAATGAAGCGAAGAGCAAATTCCTCGCCTCCATGAGCCACGAGATCCGCACGCCGCTCACTACGATAATCGGCATCAACGACGAGATCGCCGAGTCATCGCCCACCGAAGAGATAAAGACTGCGAGCGAAAAGATCAAGAAGGCTTCGGAGCACCTTCTTTCCCTGATAAACGACGTGCTTGACATGAGTAAGATAAACGAGGGCAAAATGGAGCTGCGCAAAGATTCATTTGACCTTGCGGAGACGGTGCGCGCCGTCGGGGTGATCTACGCCGCCGTTGCTTCGCGGCAGGGGCTTGCCTTCCGGCTGGAGTCGCCGGAGGGGGAGCTGTTTGTAAGCGCCGATGAGCTGCGTATCAGACAGATATTGATAAACCTTATCTCAAACGCAATAAAATACAACCGCCCCGGCGGAGAGGTCGCGCTTCGTCTTGAGCTGCTCTCCACAGATGAAAAAGAGCTCTCTGTGAGGCTGTCCGTGGAGGATACGGGCATCGGCATAAAAAAAGAGAACCTCGACGCGATATTCACCGAATTCGAGCAGGAGGGGCGCAGCGGCGGCGCCGTCAAAGGCACGGGGCTGGGGCTGGCGATTGCTTCAAAGATTGCCGCGATGCTGGGCAGCTGGATACATGTTGAGAGCGAGCCCGACAGAGGCAGCCGCTTCTGGTTTGACCTGAGGCTGGAGCGCGCGCTGCCCGCCGCCGAAACTTCGCGGGACGGGCTTCTCGCCGAGGACGCCTATAAGGGGCGGAAGGTCATCGTCGCCGAAGACCACCCGATCAACGCGAGCATCGTGCGGCGAATGCTGGAGAAGTGGGGAATAGAGTGCCTGATGGCGGAAAACGGCAGGATATGCGCCGACATCTTCGCAGCCTCGGCTCCGAAAGAGATAGACGCCATACTCATGGATATCCAGATGCCCATTATGACGGGATACGAGGCGGCGCGCGCGATCAGGGAGATGGAGCGTCCCGACGCCGCCTCCGTTCCGATCATCGCGCTGACGGCCAACGCCTTTGACGAAGACGCCTCAAAGGCGCGCGCGGCTGGAATGAACGCCCATGTGGTAAAGCCGATAGATATATCGGTCCTTTACGGGATACTGGGAAAGTTTTTCAAAGGCGGCCAAAGATAACGTATTGATGAAACGCTGAAATTTTCAGTGTTGCTGAATGGCATAATAAATTTAAAATGCTCTCAGCTGCGATTGTATTTTCATACGGGGTAAAATTTCTGATATAATACGCGGACGAGAAGCAGGTGATTATCGTTATGGAAAACAGAAAAAGATATGAGAAATGTAAAGCGTTTACCCTTGTTGAGATATTGATCGTCGTAATCATAATCGGGATACTCGCTGGGCTTATGGCTCTGAGCGCCGGGTCGTCAACGGAAACGGCGGAGAGAACGGCCTGCTTGGGTGACCGGCGTACGATAAAGAGTGCCTATTATGTTGAGCGCGCGGAAAATGGAAGCTCTTTTGGAGTCGCCCTGGAAAGAGCGATGAGGCAGTTTACCAAAGGACATGTACTGACCTCCGACGATGTGATGGCTACATATGATGGAATATGCCACGCAGGCGGCGTCTATATCATTACGGAAAGCGATGAAGGCGACGGAAAACTAGGAATAATGTGTACCATACAAGGGCATGAAGGGGAAGACCTTTATGGTTGGGCGAGGCTTCGTGTTTTTGCCGATGCTATAAATAGAATATTAAAGCTTGATGGTTCCGCAAAACAGGATGCAATCAACAAATTATTGGGCGATGGCGTAAATATCGGCGGCTCCGTAAATACCAACATAAGCGATGCTTTATTGGAAAAAATGGGGGGCTGGCCTAAATGGGAAAAGGATGATTCCCTCTATGTTCATCCGCATTTCTTAAACGGCAAGGGCGAGGTTATATATTTTGCCAACAGCGATAAAAATGCTGTCACCGGCTGGAACGCCAAAGCTATTTACTACAAGGGCCAGTGGTATCAAAAGGTTGATGCGAATGGTAAAGTCGTGTCTGTAGGAGTGTCGGCCATTTTTCAGGACGGCTCAGCTGTGGATGCTTTAAGTAGAATAGAACTTCTTGATAAAAACGGCAATATAAATGAGGTTGGCGGTTGGCAGCCGGTCCCGTAAGAACAAGACTCTTGTCATTGCCTATCTTCATCATATTAGTAAATGTTAATGTTGTATAGGCGACGCTCCGATCAAGAGCTCCGCCTATGTTATTTTTTCCCAGACTGTGTGAACAAAGCCCTCTCTGCCTGTGGTCATGATAGCTTTTACAGTAACGCCGTGCTTTTTTGTGGTTACGGCGCCGTACCGTTATCGGTAATAAATATGTGAACTTTTAGCGCTAATTTAGATGATAAATTTCCGATAACGGCATATAATACGGGAGAAGGAAATGAGGTGGCGGTTATGAAATTCCTCTCTTCTGCCGAGACAGCGAAAAAATGGAATATCTCCGAACGTGCCGTACGCGGCTACTGCGCGCAGGGACGTATCCTCGATGCTTTTTTGACCGGCAAGACATGGAACATTCCCGAGACGGCGGAGAAGCCCTCCCGAATTCCCAGGGCGAGGAAGGCTCCTGCCACTCTGCTGGAATATTTGCGGCGTGAAAAAGAGGGCGGACTTTCCGGGGGTATTTATCATAAGGTGCAGATCGACCTGACCTATAACTCCAATCATATCGAGGGCAGCCGGCTCACTCACGATCAGACGCGATATATTTTTGAAACCAACACTATTGGCGTTTCGGATCAGGCCGTGGACTTGGACGACGTGCTGGAGACGGCCAACCATTTCCGCTGCATCGATATGATAATCGACAATGCGGCGCGTCCGTTGAGTGAGCATTTTATCCTCGAACTTCATGCCGCGCTGAAAAATGGAACCAGCGACAGCCGTAAGGGCTGGTTCGCCGTCGGAAAGTACAAGCGGATGCCGAACGAGGTCGGAGGACGCAGGACAGCCGCTCCCGAAGAGGTTCCCCGGCGGATGCGTGAACTGCTGGCCTCTTACAGCAGCACCGGGGAAAAAACGTTGGCGGAGCTCATTGACTTTCATGTGCGCTTTGAAACTATCCATCCGTTTCAGGACGGCAACGGACGTGTTGGGCGGCTCATTCTTTTCAAAGAATGTCTCAGAAATGACATCGTGCCGTTTATCATAAACGAAAAGCTTAAAATGTTCTATTACCGCGGGATGAGCGAATGGGACTGTGAACGTGGATACCTGATGGATACCTGTCTGACCGCGCAGGACAGCTTCAAAGAAGTGCTGGATTACTTCCGAATACCTTATAAAAAATGAAGCGCGGCGCTTCCATAAAAACGCCGCGCTTTACCATTACCGAATACTATCCGTGCTTTACCCTACCACTTAAGCCCCGTAAAGAAGATCACTAAGATCGCGGCGGGGGCGACGAACTTAACCATCATCATCCAGATATTGAAAGAGCCGAAGCCGATCTTTCCGTCGCTTGTCGCCTCGCGTTTCACGAGTTCCCTGTTAAGGATCCAGCCGACGAAGATACAACAGAACATCGAGCAGAGTGGCATCATGATGCTGTCAGTCAGATAACCGGCGGCGTCAATGAAATCGCGGCTGCCGATCTTGAGACCGCCGGATAGCGAATAGGCGGAGGGAATGCCGGTGAGGAATATCAGCGCCGCCGTTATCAGCGTCGCCAGCTTCCTGTCCATGCCGTGATCGACGAAATATCCCGTAGAGCACTCAAGCAGCGATATTGAAGACGTCAGCGCCGCGACGAAGAAGAGCAGGAAGAAGATCACCGCGAAGACAACGCCGCCGCTCATCTTCGCGAAGAGCGTGGGAACGGTGATGAAAGTTAGCCCAGGACCCGCCGCGGGCTCCGCGCCGAAGGCGAATACGGCGGGGAAGATCATCAGCCCAGCGAGAAAGGCGACCGCCGTATCGATGAAGCAGATCTGCTTCACTGAAGAGACGATATTCTCTGTCTTAGGCAGATAGCTGCCGTAGATCATGATAGCGCCCGCGCCGAGCGAGAGCGAGAAAAAGCCCTGTCCCAGAGCCGCGAGCCATGTTTCGGAGGTCACCTTGGAAAAATCTGGTTTCAGATAAAACTCTATTCCCGCCATTGCCCCCGGCAGCGTCACCGCGCGGATGATGAGAACGAGCATCGCCACGAAGAGCATCGGCATCATGATTTTACAGCTTCGTTCGATGCCGCCCTTTATCCCGAATAATACGACAAGCGCCGTAATGAGCATGAATATTCCCTGATAAAAGATGACCTGGGAAGGATTTGAGACAAATGCCCCGAATATCTCCCCCGTCTTTCCCGCTCCGGCCTGCTCGATGAGATCAGTGAATGACATGAAAAAATACTTTACGATCCAGCCGCCGATCACCGAATAATATGAAAGAATGATGAAGGTGCATAATATTCCCGCCAGCCCGACTGGCTTCCATTTTTTGCCGCCGAGCTTTTCAAAGGTGTCGGCCGCGTTGAGCCTGCCCATGCGCCCGATGAGCACCTCCGCCATCATCGCCGTGATGCCGATGCAGACTATTATCACGATGTAAATAAATAGAAAGGCCGCGCCGCCGTTCCTCCCCGCTATATAGGGAAACTTCCACAGATTGCCGAGCCCCACCGCCGACCCCGCCGCCGCGAGGACGAACCCGATACGGCTCCCGAAAGACTCTCGCTTCTTCTCGTCTATCATCATAATGCCTCCTATATTATCTCTCTGCTGCGGGTTCATTGTATCATCACTGTGCAGTAAATTACAAAAAACATAGCGCATATCGCAAAAGAAATCAACATCATATAAAAAAGAGATAAAAATAAAGCTTTATTATGCTAAAATTATGAAAAACCAGAACATTATTGACAACATCTCTGGGTGTGAATATAATACAGGTATGTTCTCCCTCTTGGAGGTGTCGGGTGTACCCGTCGCAGTATCTCCAAGAGGGTTATTTTTTAGACGGGAGGAACTTAGATGCCATATGTCGAACCGCCTATAAAAAGAGCCGTAACATTTTTTGATCTACAAAATCTTTTCCTTTCGTCAAAATCCGCATGGGGTTATAGCTTCCCGAACTTTGACCCTGTTGAACTTTCGCGCCTTGTAATCACGCGGCACAGTGGCTGGAAGCTGACAGGAATCCATCTTTACACGGGAATTCATGATTCAAAAAAATCGCCGTTCTGGCACAACTTCTGGACAAAAAAGCTTGCCTCCCATAAGGCACAGGACACGCGTGTCGATATCTTTACGACGCCGCTCCATTATAATTCCGGTGTCCCTAGTGAAAAGGGAGTCGACATCCGTATCGCACTTGACCTTGTCAGGGCAGCCCGTCTGGATCAATGCGATGTCGCCATTTTATTCAGCCGAGACACGGATTTTGCCGAAGTTGCGAAAGAGATACGCGCTATAGCGTATGAAAAACAACGCTGGATTAAGATAGCCTCTGTACTGCCGGACCATCCTGATTTTAAAAGAGGCATTGACGGTACGGACTGGATCCGCCTTTCAAAAAACGACTACGATAAATGCGTTGATCAGCGCGATTATAGAAACTGACGCGACTCCTCTCCGGCACAAAACTATTAAGCCGCTAAATACCGAGTAAAGCAACGAAAGATAAATTAGTCCTTCGCGGCGTTCATATGTGGGGTCCAAGGAATTGCCAAGTCTTATTTACTGAGGCGTTTTATCCGATTATCCTATGGTTGGTTTGCCCCCTAGCGCCAAATATTCTATAATCGTGGCGGATATAGATGACTACTGAATAAAGAGGGTACTGACGATGAAAATTAAAAAGAGCACCGGATTCACGCTTGTTGAACTGCTGATAGTGATAATAATAATCGGGGTGCTTGCGGGCGGATTATTGCTTAGTGTGGGCGGTTCGGACAAAAAGGCGAAAGAGGCGGCCTGCCTGGGGAACCGCGAAGCGATAAAGGCGGGCTGGTCTATATATAAATTCGCCCATTCGTCGAACGAGACATTGCAGGAATTTATAAACGCCAAGTATCACGACCAGATATCGAATAAAGAGGCTGCCTGTCCCTCCGGCGGCGTTTACAGCGCCAGCGACGGCGATAATAACGTTGAATGCAGCGTGCATAAATAGAAATGTGAGCACAGGCGGTGGCAGTACCGACGGCGTAAGCCCGGAGGTTTGTTGGTTTTTGCCGGCGGCACGGCAAGGTTCATTCGTTAAAATTTAACGATAAGATATTTTTAATGAACTTATGGTGCTCAAGAGGCATAAAACCCTTTACAACGATGAGTCCATAATAAAAATCACGCTCCCGCTGCTGTGGTGAAGCTGTCTCCCCTAAACGGACTGTGTCTATCAAAAACAAAAAGGCCGCTCTAAACCAGTTTGTTCTGATTTAAAGCGGCCGAATGTAGATTACGCGGCCGATAGGCAGTTATACCTCTTTTCTGGCAAGCTTCCCTCTATTTGCCATGCCACATTGAGCAGGTACAATTTCCAGGTACATGCTGGATGTCCCCCACTCCGACTTTCCCGCTCTTGCTATTGTTCCCTTTGCCGTCTGAAGCTTTGTTTCCGCCGCCGGCTATTTCATCACCGGCAAAAATTTTGTTTAAAGCGCCGTCATGGTTTTTTTGCCAATTGAACATTTTATCTCTATCCGCGTCGTTCAGCTTGTTCCAGTCTCCCATATTGTATGTCTCTTCCACCTGATAGAGCAAGCCGCCCTTGGGCATTATAGCCCGTAATTCATCAATGGAGAAGCCCGGTGCAATATTTATTTCGTAAAAACGGACGCCTGTCGTCGTCGTATCAGACCCCCAAACTCTGACGCCGATATAACGCTTCCCGTCTGCCGCGTATGTTTTTTGGAGATTTTGATCGCTGGTCCATGATTTATCCCCCCATTTTGCTTGTAGATCTTTCCAGACATTGAGGTCGTAGCCACGGTAGATGGCGTAAGCGTCTTTACTGCTTTTCTCGTCATGCACAGCCATGGGATAGCGGTTTTTATTATAATTAACAGTTTCTATTTTAGTACCGTTTAGTGTTTTGCTGAAATTCTTCACGGTGTTTATATAGATGTCTCCGGATTTCTCTTCCGGGCTGCCGACGAAGTCTCCAAACCAGATCGGCTCGGAATCGTAGAAATCCGCGCCGATAAACCAAGGGTCGTTCTTGACTACCTCGCTGCGCCTATCTGGAGACATCTTGTTTAGCTCAGTGTCGGTGTCTTTCAGAGTTCTCATCCGCAATATGTAATGCGGCTTTGTTTTATCTTCGCCAGCGTAATAATACTCTAAGATAGTATAAAGTACGCGTTTTCGCTTTTTATAATATTTTTCAGCCGTCTCGTTACCTTCGAGTTTAAAGGCGTCGTTCTGCATGCCTCTGATTACGTATTCAGATTTGGCATTATTAGCGTCATTTAACGCAATTCCGTTTTTATCCGCTAAAGCGCGTTCTGGATAAGCTCCGTAAAGAGCCTCTTTTTCGCCGAATAAATCGGCAAAGTCAGGGTTTCCGCCATAGGCTTGTTGAGAATTTCCAAACAATCTAATGAGAAATGTTTTTCTGGCTTTATCATACTGAAACATATACCCATAGTCTTTGGGCGTCTTGTTGCTGTAGGCGACCCTGCCGTTTAAAAGGATTCCGTAGCCAGAGGTATCGACGATCTCCGCATCGACGATGATGGAATAGTTTGTGATGCTGGTAATGGCCATGCTTTCATAGCCATGCTCTCCCCTGGAGTAGAAGCGCTCGTCGCCCATCAAGCTCAGGCGGACGTCCGCCAGAATGGCGCTGCCGCTGTTGCTGGAACCAGGATTCAACGTGACGATTTTTTTACCTGTCTCTGTAGATACCCCGATAGTAACATCCTTTGTGTTTTCTATAAAATCATCTGTTTGTCCTCCGTTGGATAGGTGGTCAAACCACTCCGGCCATAGTTTTCCGCCCTTATTTGAGTCTTTTTTTTCTATAATGACCGCGTATGGCCCCCATGCTGGTTCACCTGTTCCAACGATGTTTTTTGCCGTGTCGGATATCTGCGGCGTCACGCGGCAGCGCACCACGCCATATGACCACTTAGTGACTGAGTCGCCATGTTTTAGATAAAAATCTTCCGATGTATTCAAGGTTTTTCCCGTCAATGGGGTTCCGGAAGAATCGACAAGCTGCCAGTGACATTCATTGATATTTTGTGCGTCAGGGGGCTCGTTGGAGATATTTCTACTGTCAATGACGTTAGCGGCGATGTACCATTCGACTATTGAGGTATCTTCATAATCCGCTATGTCTGTACCTTCAACCTTGAGGTCGTAGCTTGCCGTGACCTCGGTACCCTTAGACACGTTTGTCGAGTTGCTGATGTCTTTTGCGCCATCATAAAGCCTGATATTTTCCACAAGGACATTGAGCATCTCATCTTCGTTAAATTTGAAGCGAAGTATTGTCCCTTCAGTCAGTCCCAGCTTATCCGGCCTGTTATAAAGCGCCTTGTCTACGCCAGTCTTGTAATGTACAGCTCCGTAACGGGTATGCTGCGCGATGAGCTTCATTGCTAAGGTGTAATTTTCTCCTTTTTCATCAACGGCAGATGGTATGGAAAAAAGCACCTGTGAGATGTATTCCGAGCCGGTCAGCGGTTCTTCTCCATCTTTGCTCCTGTGAGTCAACGCACCGTCCTTGAGGTAGAGGTAATGTACATCGTCTGAGAGAACGGCAGGAATGTCAGCGTTGTCGTACGACAGTATCTCTATCTCTTTTGTCGAACTAAGCATCGGTGATATTTCCCGGTTAAATGAATCAAGCGTAAAGCGCATGCCGTTGATCAGTTCGCTGTGGGCCTCGGCCCTTCCGTACATGTCTATTCCCATCTTGATGGAAAGGGCGATCCCGCCAATGACGATCATCATAATGATGACGCCTATCAGAGCCTCGACAAGCGTGAAGGCCGCCAGTTTTTTATTATTCATGAGTTTTCCCTCTTGATGACATACATTTCGCTTCCCTTTTTATCATTGAGGCGATAACGGTGGAGCGAATAGTGTAATGTTTTGTCGCCGATGACGATACTGTCGTTTTTAATAAATTCAGCGGGCGAACCGGGAGTGCCGGTGTTTTCCAGAATGCGCTCTGCAAGAAAATTCTCCGCGTCGTTGAACAGCGCCTGCTCGCGAAGCGTCGTCTGGGCCGAGTCCATTATGATCCTCATACTGAACATTATCGTGCCGGCGACCGCCATCAGGCCGACCGTAAAGATGATGATCGCCACAAGGATTTCTGTCAGGATGCTTCCGGTGCGCCTCATTTCCCGTTCCTCCATGTCGTTATGTAGGTGTCGCCGCTTTTTACCATATTCGCCGAGACCGTAACTTTCTCACCATTATCGGCAGAGACCACGGACGTTATTGTGCAGTAGCTGTTGCTGCCCTTTATGCTGAGCGTAAGGTATACCTTTTGGGAATCGTCAAAGATAAGTTTTTTATCCGCCGAGATGCCGTTGCTGATATTGAGCGTGTTGTCAAAGGAGGTCACCCCTTTGTCGTTGCTTATCTCCTCTACGACAAGGTTGGCGGCGGTGCGGGCGATGTAGTCCAGCCGGCGCCGTTCGATATTCTGTGTCTGCCAGCCCTCGACTCTCATTGTTTTCCACGCGATACTGACGGCGATCCCGCTGATGATGAAAAGCAGGATAAAGCCTATCAATACTATTATAAGCAGCGCCGCTCCGCGATGGCGCGAACCGGATATTTTCCGCAGGGACATAGTACCGCCTCCAAATTCTTCGCATAGTATATAGTGTTACCATTGGCAGAACAAGGGTATTTTAGGTGCTTGCCCCCTTGTTTTTGTCGCATGTTTGTGGTAGTAAGGTCAGATTTCGGCAAAATGCAGCGGTGGAATATAACGCCGCGGTGGTTTTAATTAAATTAATGCTCGCCGAAGATGTGCGGCAGTCCCTCGTCGATGCGGTAGTTTCTGTAATATAGCACAAGGTCACAGGCGACGAGCGTGGTGTTGACTGTGTACGGAATGAGCATGTATATCGCGCTGTGGCTGACGAGCACCTTCGTGATTCCCGCCATGTAACCGATCAGCACTATTACCATGAAGGCGAGGCTTTTTCCCTTTCTTGTGCGGCTGACCCATGATTTGTATATCGAAGCCGGCCAGGCGGCGGCGAAACACAACAGCATAGCCGTTTCAAATACGTTGCTCCAGAACATTCTCGACCCCTCCGCTAAAAGCCATTGACGCCGCATGGCCGTACGGGCGCGGCGTTTGGCTATGTTTCGCATATTATCTCACATTTTTAGCCGGGACTCATAGGCGAGATTCCAAATCGCGGCAAACGCATCAAGTCTTTTGGCGAACATAGGCGGCCCGTGAAGCCAGTCTGCGGCATTATTGTTTTTTGCCGTTCATATTATGTATAAAAATTTTTTCTTATGACTTTATAATCACTACTTGACCCGTTAATATAAGTGGAATAGAATATCCAGTATTCCATTATAGTTTTTTGGAAAGGGGAAATCAAAGCTGAATCCAATAGTAGATCTGCCGGAACCGTTGCTTTTGGGACTTCACGCGCTTGGCGAGCTTGCCAAGGAGCCGGATGAATGCCTCACCACGCAGCAGGTTGCGGCGGCGATCGGAACCTCTGAGCCGCATCTTTCAAAAGTTTTGCAGCGTCTCAACAAGGGTGGTCTGGTAAAGTCCGTCCGCGGGCCGGGCGGAGGCTACCGGCTTAACTGCGTCCCCTCCGAGACGCCCCTCTATCCTATCTTTGAATTGCTCGGCGGCCCGTTTGAATCGCGCGGCTGCCGTCTCGATGGCTGCCGCGGTAAGAAGTGCTTTATCGGCGACATGATGGACGAATTGTCACGAGCCTTTTTCCGCTACCTCGAATCGCGCACGCTGGCCGATTTCACCTCCTATTACATACACGGCACGGACGTGAGCATTGAAATCTCGGTTATTACCCCGAGTTTGGGGCAGAAGCACCCAGGCTTCGGACATATTAATTAATTTTCTTATGGAAGGATTGTGTTCATTGAAGAGGAAAAATTTGATTGCGGCATTAATGCTGACGCTGCTGGCGCTTTCGATCCCCGCCGCGGCCTTTGCCGAAGGATTCGGCGTCTATGAGTGGAGCGCCGCCGGTACGGCGATGGGCGACAACTATATGTTCGGGGAAAATGATCCCTCGGTGCTCGCCTACAACCCCGCGCAGATAACGAAGCTCAACGGCAGCTACCTCAGTATCGGTACAGCTTGGGTGAATCCGGCGACGTCGGTAACGTTTAACGGTTTAAAAAGCAGTGTGCTGAATCGTAATAATTCCGACGAATGGGACAACTCATACAGCCCCGCGCTGATACCCTATATGTATTACGCGCAGAAGGCGGGCAAGAACTCCTGGTGGGGCGTGGCCTTCTTCGCCCGTTATGGCAACCAGATTGAATACGACGACCTCTGGCCCGGAAGATATGACACGGTGTTTACCGGCGTCAAAGGGGTGACCTTACAGCCTACCTATGCCTTTAAGATCAACGACAAGCTCTCCGCTGCCGTGGGACTTGATATCAACTACGTTCAGCTTAGAATGAAAAAGGATGTTCCGGCGTTTGCCCCAGGAAGTATAACACACCTTGGCGATATTAGATCAGACCTTGACGGTGACAGCACAAATATTGGCTGGGTAGCCTCTTTGATGTATGACTTTACCCCAAAAACCTCCGCGGCGGTTGTTTATAGGGCGAGAGTAAAACATACAATGGATGCAGACATTAATTTTAGTGGAACACTACTGGGTTTAGGTCCTCAAAATGTGTCCACTATGGCGCATGGGACGGTGACCCTCCCAGACTCTCTCTCTCTTGGTCTGGGACACAAATTCAACGACAGAACGCGTATGGAGATAAACGCGACATGGACGAACTGGAGCACCTACAATGCTCTCAATCTCACCTTTGACGACCCGATACTTGGTAACACGAAATCAGATAACCCGAAGGACTGGAGCGCCGCGTGGCGTATCGGTATCGGTATTGAGCATAAGCTGAGCCAGAAATGGAGCATCCTCGGCGGCTATGTCTATGACGAAAGCCCCGTGCCTGACGAATGGATGGACTTCACCGTACCGACCGGCGACCGCCACCGCGGCAGCATCGGGTTCAAGTACCGTCCGAACGAGACGAGCGAACTTGCCTTCGCATACACCGCGATCTGGGCCGGCAACAGAGACGTACAGTCGCATATAGGCCGTGCAGATTACGCATCCGCCTACATCCACGACGGCCTCACGCAGGTGCTTTCGATCGGCTATACCGTTAAGCTTAAGTAATTTATTTTTGATTTGCAAAACAAAAAGACAGAGAGCCATGATTCTGGTGGCTCTCTGTCTTTTGCTGTGCTAATGGAATAATTCTCCAAAACTTTTGTTATTTGATTTTGTTTATCCGCATTGCCGGCAGATTTTATGTCAATCAGTAATTTGATATTTACTGCAATATCTTTACCCATCCACCATATGTGCCGGGAGTTTTACCTTGACCGCTACTTCCGTTTTCGTTGCTTATATAATATGTCCCGTTGAAAGAGCAAACATCCCCCCTGTCATAATGGGTATTACTTACCCAATCAGACACTGTCCTATCCGACATCTTGAAATATCTACTATCATTAAAATAATTACCTCTATTTATACTGCTAGGATCTACAGGTGCGCTTCCTGCACTAGTCAACAAAACCTGGACAGTTGACTTGCTTAACTCTGTATAGTAGGGGGGTATCTCGTTACGTCCTACTCCTAAAACTGCCGTTTCCGCCATACGCCTCCTTATACTGTTTCGGCGTCATGTATCCCAAAGCATAGGCCGGACGCTCTTCATTGAAGAATTTTATGTATTCCTCTATCTCCCGCTCTATGTTTTCTTTGCCTGTTACATGAAAGTCTGTAAACAGCTCCGCTTTCAGCCAGCCGTTTATCGCTTCCATCGCCGCATTGTCCGTAGGAGTTCCGCTCCTGGACATGGAGTGGGCTATATGGTTCAGTTCCAAGATGTCGTTGTATTTCTTGGAGGCGTATACCGCGCCCTGGTCTGTGTGCAGTATCGTCTGCCATTCCGTTTTTTTATCTTTATTCATTATCAGTCCTTCCAGCCCGTCTATGTATGTCATTCTGTCTCCGCGCCTTGAAGACAACGCATGGCTTACTATTTCGTTGTTCCATAGGTCCATATACAGTGTCAGCTCATAGTACGTACCTTTGAAGCAGAATGCCGTCATATCGCTCGCTATGTACTGCATCGGTGAGTATACCGGCAGGCCTGCAAGAAGCAGGTTGGGGAATAATCTGTACGGATTGCCTGGTTTTTTATAACGGTAGTGTTTTGCCTTGCTCTTTATACCGGCAGCCCTGCAGCATTTATAGGCGTACGGATCTGAATGGACTATTCCGGTGTCAAGGCGTATCTTCGCGTTAAGCCATCTGTATCCGTGCGACGGATATCTTTTATGATATTCCATAAAGAGCATTACACTTCTAGCAAAATCCCTCGCTCTTTTGGACGGTTCAAACAGGCTGCGTTTCCAGTTATAGAAGCTGCTTCTGGGAATCCCCGTCACACGGCACAGGATGACTACAGGAAAATACTCGGATAGTTCCAGAATTACTTGGTATTCGAGCTGTCTAAAAGGATATATTCTTTTACCGGACCATCTCCTTTCACCTCGTAGCCTTTTTTTAATCTTGCTTCCGCTACTTTCGCTTTAATCAACTCAACAATGAGTTCTTTTTTTGTCATGGACTCATAATCTGATAGGTCAGGCCGTCTTTCGGAAGGCTTGTAAACATAACTGTCCGAACCGTTTCCGGAAGACTTGGGCGGCAGACTGTTGAAATCACGATACATCCGCATATAGTCCCTAGCCGTGTCGTCGCTGATGCCGTAGGCTTCGGCAGCCTCGTAACGCGTCATTATCCCCTCATAAACTTTTCGTCCGATTTCAAGACGCTCTTCTTTCGTGTATCGCATTACAGGCCTCCTGTGCATATAAACATAGCTCTTGTGCCACAAGATATTATTGTCATGTATAAAAGACAATTATATCTTGTCTCACTTTTACCCCCTATATGTACAGGATTAGTTTAGCAGTGCATCCCAATGCTACATAGACGTCATCGCCTATTTTTATCACATCTCCGGCCATAATCTCATAAGGGGGAGGGGTACGGCGTGTATCTTCCAAAAAATCATCAATGCTATCCCACTGTTTATTTTCAGGAATTTTCACGGTAGTTCCAGGTATCATGACGTCTCCCCCGCTCTCGCCGCCGTGTACGGAGCAGGCGATGAGGTATTTATCGTCGCTGATAGTTACGTCGTATATTCCCTTTGAGGGGCAGATGCCGTTTATTTCGCTGTCGCCGCTGACCGTTCCCTGACCGTTGTCGAACATCTTGTCCAGCACCTCGTTGAGGGTGGCGCTAAGGTCGGCGCTCGTGGTCCCGCCCTTTTCGATGCGGAATATGTAGAGCGCCGAGCGCAGTGAACGCCTGTCCGCCACGCAGCGTGTCCTCTCCGCGGTGTCCGTCGCGCTGCCGCTTGATAGCATTATCAGCCCCGCGAGTATGCCGATAATTAGTATGACGATCAGCACTTCTACTAAAGTGAAAGCTCTTTTATGTTTTTGTGCCATGTCTATACCTTCCCAACAAATATTAATTGTCTTAATTATAATACTTAATTGAATATTTTATTCATAAATCATCTTTAGTTATAAATAAAAAACGGACAGTCGTTTGTTATGCCATTAATATTCCAATATTCTGAAATTGTATATTTTGTAACAAAACTCTTGTCAATTTTAATTATTGATGTATGCTACGGACAGGTCACAGAAATATAACTAATTAGTTACAATTTTCTTTATTACAGGAGGAAAAAGTATGGCTACGCAGGGGCATTTTGTGGATTTGGAGAGTTTCAAGAGGCTCAATGCCACACCCATCAGGACGACTATAGAGACGGCCTTTTACGGCAATAACGTCTCTCCGGTCAAGGATCTTAAGGAGGCCTACAGGCTTGCGAAGGACAGCCCCGGAACAGTGGAACTGACAGGCATGCCCGTCTACCGGCCAACAGAGCTGGGACTTCCCGAAGGCGCCAACGTACTGCTCTTTAACGACGGCGCGATTTTTGGACGCTGTGCCGCGGCGCGCAGGATCGTCGGCCATCCCGGCGTATCCGTGCCGGATTTGGCGACGCTTTTACGCGAGGCTATACATAACTCCCGTTTCCGTCATTTTTATTCGGCGCAGGCGGTCATCGGCCTTGAAGAGGATTTTATGGTCAAAGCCAACATCATGATGCCGGAGGGATTTGAAAATAATCTCTATAGCTGGATGCTGAACTTCCAGTATCTTAATGACGAATACGCGGCGCGCTATAAGAATTCCCGTGAACTGCCTGCCGACGGCGACCTCTTTGTCTACGCCGACCCATACTGGACGCATCCCGATTATCCCCTCGGCCTCGCCTTCTTCTCTCCGGAGCAGAACTGCGCCGCGATCCTCGGAATGCGCTATTTCGGAGAGTTTAAGAAGGGTACGCTGACGCTTGCCTGGGGCGCCGCCGCGCGCAACGGCTACGCCTCCTGCCACGGCGGTCTCAAACGCTACGAGCTTAAGGACGGCAGCGGCAAGAAGTATGTTCTCGCCGTATTCGGACTCTCCGGCTCCGGAAAGTCGACCATCACGCACGCGAAGCATAAGGATAAGTATAATGTCACCGTGCTTCACGACGACGCCGTCATTATAAATGTCAAGGAGAAGTACGCGATCGCCCTTGAACCGGCCTATTTCGACAAGATGCAGGATTATCCCATCGGCTGTCCCGACAATAAGTATCTCCTGTCGCTGCAGAACTGCGGCGTGACGCGCGATGAGGAGGGAAAGCTGATGGTGGTCAGCGAGGATATCCGCAACGGCAACGGCCGCGCCGTGAAGTCCCGCTTCTGGACCCCGAACCGCATAGACAGGATAGACGAGCCCCTCAACGCGATATGCTGGCTCATGAAGGACCCGACGCTGCCGCCGGTGGTGAAGCTTACAGGGCCGTCGCTCGCCTCGGTGATGGGCTCGACGCTTGCGACGAAGCGCACCTCCGCCGAGCGCCTTGCTCCCGGAGTGGACCCCGACGCGCTGGTAATTGAAAGTTACGCGAACCCCTTCCGCACCTATCCTCTAGCGATGGATTATATCCGCTTCCGCACCCTCTTTGAGGACGGCGTTGAATGTTATATTCTCAATACCGGCTCGTTTATGGATAAGAAGGTGGAGAAGAACACGACGCTCTCAATATTGGAGGGGATCGTCGAGGGCAAGGCCGAGTGGAAGTCCTTCGGCGGCATCCCCGGTATAGAATACATGCTGATACCCGGCTTTGAGCCCGACTTCAACAACTGGACCTATAAGCAGCAATTTACCAACAGGATGAACGACCGTCTGCAGTTCATCAAATCGCGCGAAACGGAAAAGGGCGGCATGGACGCCCTTCCGCCGGACGCCATGCAGGCGGTGGAGAGTGTCATCAAAGCGATAAAATAATTTTTCGAAAGTATAACGATAACGCGGCAGCCCCGGGAAAGATGATCCCGGGGCTGTTTTTGTGGAGTGCGCTAAACGATAAGCTATTATTCCTAAGTTGGTAAAAATATTTTGCTATTATTCCGATAAAGAAGTATACTGAAACGGTAGAATCGCAGGCAGAGGTGGTGATGCGTAATGTCCTATATCAGTGTAAAAGAGGCGGCGAATCGCTGGGGAATATCTGACCGCCGTGTCAGGGTTTTGTGCTCGGAGGATAGAATTCCGGGGGTTATACGTAACGGGCGTTATTATCTGATACCCGCGGAGGCTCTTAAACCGGCGGATGGGCGCAGCTTTCGTTATCAGGCGGAGGACCTTCGTCGTGAGGAGCTTTTTGCCTGTATAGACGCCATGAGAGGCGAGGCGGAGAGGCGGCGTCCTCTGACCGCGGGAGAACTGCAGCGGCTGCGTGATGAGTTTTTGGTGGAGTACACCTATAATTCCAACGCGATCGAGGGCAATACGCTGACGCTTCGGGAGACGGCTTTGGTTTTGTCTGGTCTCACTGTTGACCGCAAGCCGCTGAAAGACCATCTGGAGGCGGTGGGGCATCGCGACGCTTTTATATATGTACAGGAACTTGTAGAGAATAAAGCCGCGTTCTCCGAAACCGTTATCAAACAAATCCACACGTTGGTGCTGATGGACAGGCCGGAGGATAGGGGGCTCTACCGTCGGATACCAGTACGCATTATGGGGGCCTTTCACGAGCCGCCGCTGCCGGTGATGGTGCCTGAGCTTATGGAGAGGCTGTCCGCGGAATTTTCAGATGCAAAGCTGCACGTGATAGAGCGTGCGGCGCTGTTTCATCTGAAATTTGAGGGTATCCATCCATTTGTGGACGGCAACGGACGCACCGGGCGGCTGATACTGAATCTCATGCTGATGCAGGGGGGATATCCGCCCGTCAATGTGAAGTTTGCGGACAGACGTCGTTATTACGAAGCATTCGACAGCTATTACCGCGACGGCGATTCCTGGCCGATGATCGAGATGACGGGGGAATATGTTAAAGAAAGGTTGGCCGCCTATCTGAGGTGTGTTGCTTAGGTGATTCTCGGCAGCGCGTCCAGCAGCGCCTTTGTGTACGGGTGCCGCGGCGCGGCTAGCACCTCTTTTGAATCGCCGCTTTCGCATAGTCTGCCCTCTTTGAGGACGACTATCTTTTGCGCCGCGTGGGCTGCGAGGAGCAGGTCGTGGGTGACGAAGAGCATCGACATGCCGCCGCCGGTGCGGCGGCGCAGCACTTCGATGATCTCGCCGCGCGTCGAGGCGTCCTGCATCGAGGTCGGTTCGTCGCAGAGCAGCAGCTCCGGATCGAGCATCAGGGCGCGCGCAAGTTCGACGCGCTGGCGCTGTCCGCCGGAGAGGCCGACGGCGCGCGAGGCGAGTATCCTCTCTCCGGTGAGGCCGACCTCGGCGAGCAGTTTTTTCGCGCGTTCGAGCCGTTCCTCTTTCGTTCTTTTTACCCCCGCGATTATCTCCGGCTCCATCACCGCGTCGATGACCGACAGCCCCGGCGGTATCGCGCCGTAGGGGTCCTGCGGCACGTAGCCGCAGCGGCGGCGCAGGCTGTTGAGCTCCGCCGTTGTGATCTTTGCCGTATCTTTGCCGAAGAGCGCCACGCTGCCGGCGGTGGGGGGAATGAGCGCCATCACCGCGCGCAGCAGGGTGCTCTTGCCGCTGCCAGACTCGCCGACGATCGAGAGCGTGCCGCCGCGTTCGAGAGCGAGGTCCAGGCCGTCGAGGGCGCGGTGGCTTTTGGCGCTGCGGGAGTTGAATTCTATGGTGAGGTTTTTTATCTCTACAATATTTTCCATCGTAATCACGCTCCTACAGCATCGCGGCGATGAGCGCCCTGGTGTGCGCTTCGCGCGGCGAATCGATCAGCTGCCGCGGCGTGCCGCTTTCGATCAGCTTCCCGTCCTTCATGACAAAGAGTTCGCCGCATACCGAGGCGGCCAGCGGCAGATCGTGGGTTACGAGCAGTATCGTGAGGTTCTTTTCGCGGCGCAGCCGTTCAAGGAGTCGGAGGATCGCCGCCTGTGTGATGACGTCGAGCGCCGTCGTCGGCTCGTCGGCGAGGATGAGCTTGGGTTCGCAGGAGAGGGCGATGGCGATCGCGGCGCGCTGTTTCTGCCCGCCGGAAAGTTCGTGGGGATAACGCGCGGCGATCTCGGGGGGAAGCTCGACCTCCGCGAGCAGCTCAGTGATACGTCTTTCGGCGGCTTCGCCTTTGAGGCCGAGGTGCAGCTCCAGCACCTCGCGCAGGTGGCGGCCGATCGTCATTACCGGCGTGAATGAGTTGAGCGCCCCCTGCGGAATGAGGGCGATCTCACGCTGGCGCAGGGAGGCCATTTTGTCTTCGGGAATGCCCAGGATGCTGCGCCCCTTATATAAAATCTCGCCGCTCGCCGCGCTGTCTCTCGGCAGCAGTCCGAGCAGCGTCATTATCACCGTGCTCTTGCCGCTGCCGGATTCGCCGATGAGGCCGCTGAAGGAGTTTTCTTCCAGCGCGAAGGATACGCCGCGCACCGCGGCGTTGGGGTTGTCCGATTTGCTGTTGTATGTGACGTTAAGGTCTTTTATCTCAAGTATCATTTTCCGCTGAGCCTCGGATCTATCTTTTCTTCCAGGAATTTTCCCATATCCATAAATATCAGGCAGATCGCCACGATGCCGAATCCCGGCGGCAGCAGCAGCCACCACGCGCCCTCCGTGAAGGCTCCGAAGGAGTGCGCCTCGTGCAGCATACGGCCCCAGGAGATCAGACGCGGGTCGGAGAGGCCGAGGAAGGCGAGCCCCGCCTCCGCGAGTATCGCTCCCGGCACGCCGAGCGCGATGTTCGCCAGCAGTATCGGCGCGGTCTCCGGCACGAGGTGCCGCCAGAGGATGTAGCCGCGTTTCGCGCCGAGGGCGCGCAGCGACTCCACCCAGGGGCTTTCTCGCACGGTGAGGACGAGCGCGCGCACGGAGCGCGCCGTGCCCATCCAGGAGAAGATGGAGAGTATCAGCACGAGCTGCCAGAGCCCCTTGCCCCAGATACCAGCGAGCACCATCAGTATCGGCAGCGTCGGTATCGAAAGGAGGATGTCCACCACACGCATAATGAGCGTGTCGCACCAGCCGCCGATGTAACCGGCGGTGAGGCCGAAGGCCATGCCCAGCATGCTCGCGATGATCGTCGCGCTGATGCCGATTATTAAAGAGGTACGAATGCCGTAGATGAGCATCGTAAAGACGTCGCGTCCGCGCTGGTCGGTGCCGAGCAGCCCCTGTCGTTCGCCGGGCAGCGACAGTTTAAGCTCCACGCTCTCCGCGCCCTCGACGATGAGGCTGTACGTGCCGTGTGCCGGAAAGAGATAGTCAACGCTTCTGCTGATGAGGGGCAGGCCCAGCGCCTGCTTGAATATCATGTCGCGGCCGTCCTGGTTTATCCAGTATGTCTCTGAACCGCTGAGATCATCGAGCAGATAGTCTTTATCACGCGTACGCCAGATCACGCGCACGTTGGATTCCGGCTTCGCGGTGATCCGGCCTGAGAGCGAGAATATCGCCGGCGGGTTTTTATCCCATTCAAGATCGAGACGGCCGTCGTTTATCGTGAAATTTTGCGTCGCGGACAGCGTGCCGCCGCGCCACCAGAGAGGACGCGCGAACGGAGCGCCGGTTATCGCGTAGGGCGACTGGCTCATCATAAGGGGCGCGAAGGCACCGATAAGGGAGATGGCGATGAAGGCGATCACGCTTTTGCGTGTAAGAATGGTTCTCATTGTACCTTGCCCTCGATGCGCACGCGCGGGTCGACAAGCCCGTAGGTGATGTCGGCGAGCAGGTTGCAGAATACGGTGATCAGCGCGAGCAGATAGAAGGATGCTCCCGCGCTGGGGTAGTCGTGGCCGGAGATCGCCTCCAGCAGGAAGGTGCCCACGCCGTGCAGCGAGAAGACCGACTCCGTTATCACCGCGCCGGAGACGAGCCCGGGGACGGACATCAGGAGGATCGTCAGGATCGGCGGCAGTATCGTGCGGAAGGCGTGCCAGACGACGCGTCCGCGCGAAAGGCCGCGGGCGCGCGCCATCAGCGCGAAGTCCTCATTGAGCGCGCGCACCATGAGGTTGCGCACGTAGAGGGCCCAGCCGCCGAAGCCCATCAGTGAGAGCGACAATACGGGCAGCGCCAGGTGCCAGCCGTAGTCGAGAAATATGCCAAGCGCGCCCGTCGGCGGCGGAACGGAGAGGGTGCCGCGCAGCGGGAATATCGGCAGAGCGCGCGCGAATAACATCAGCAGCACGAGCTGGACGAAGAAGCCTGGAAAGGATGAGGTGACGGCGCTCGCGCGCAGCACGATCTTCTCCGCCAGCCGCCCGCGGTTCAGCGCCGCTTTGATGCCCAGCCAGACGCCGAGCGCGGAGGAGAGCGCCATCGAGCTTACCGTGAGGGTCAGCGTCACGGGCAGGCGCGAGACGAGCTCGTCCCAGACCGGTTTGCGGCTCAGGAAGGAGAGACCGAAGCTGAAGGTGAGCATCTGCCTGATATAGATGACGAACTGCTCCCACAGCGGGCGGTCCAGGCCGTAGATGGCGCGCAGGTTCTCCTTGGCCTCCGGCGAGAAGGAGGGATCGATGATCGTGCTCACCGCGTCGCCCGGCATCATGCGGAAGAGCAGGAAGTTGAGCACCAGCACCGCCGCGAGGACGACGAGGGAAGAGAGGAGGCGTTTCAGGAACCATCTCCCGCTCATCTTGCCCCGCCTCCCAGCAGCCGGTAATGGGGATTCCTCTTCATCATCACATATTCTCCCGGCTTATAACTTTTGAGCATGAACGGGCCGCTTCCCACAAGGCCGCGCGGGCCGCCGGCGTTTTTCGTGCTGAGGGGGTCCCAGCTCTGCCAGTCTTTGATATTGGCGACGACCTTTTGCGGGATCACCGGAATGCCCGCGACGTTGTCAAGATACCAGTAGCTGACGCCATCCATTACGACGCGCAGCGTGTAGTCGTCCGGCGTCTCGACGCTTCTGATGTTTTTTACCGAGTCAAAGAAGCGCGGTATCTTATTCTTATGGATGAAGTCGATGCTGGCCTTTATATCGCGCGCCGTCAGCGGGCTGCCGTCGTTCCAGCGAAGGCCGCGCCTGATCCTGAAGATAAGCTCCGTGTGGCGCGATTTGCCCTCTCCCGCCGTGCGGATATCCCACGAGGCGGCGAGTCCCGGCATATTCTCAAGCGTGTATGGATCCGTGGAGAGCATCGACTCGTATATCATGCCGAGCACCTGCCACGAATAGGCCGAGGAGGCGGTGAAGGGGTTGAGGTTGCGCGGCTCCTCCGGCAGCAGCATCGTCAGGGGGCGCATTTTGCCGTCCTTCGGCTCCGCCGTGAGCAGCGTCCACATATTGTCCGCCGTCATCTTGTCCGTGGTGAAGATATTCTTCCATTTGCCGGAGATCGCCGCCACCGAGATGCGGCTGTAGATCGGCACCGAGGGCATCAGCTCCAGCAGCAGGCGCTGCGCCTCATCCGAGGCTCTCTCGGCGGCGGCGCGGTCCGGCGCGTAGCGCAGCTCTGCGAGGGCCTTGTCGAGCCTCGCGTCCCTGATGCCGGTCATATTGTAGCCGCCCTCGACATCCATATCGCTGTGATAGAAGGAATAGAGAGAATCGGGATTGCGCCCCATGCTCCAGGCCAGCACCGCCAGAGAATAATCCTTGCGGTCGAGCCGCGCAATCATCGTGGAAAAATCTATCGGGTCCACCTCGGCTGGGAAGCCCACCGCCTTCAGCGAATCGGCGATCAGCTCCGCAAGCTCCGCCGTCGTCGGCGCGACGCGCGCGAGCGGCGTCAGCAGCTTCATTGTGGGCAGCCTTTTACCGTCGGGGGCGACAAGCATCCCCGCGAGATCCCAGCTGTACCCTTTTTTCTTCAGCAGCTCCTTTGCCGCGGCGGGATTGTAAATATCCTCCGTGCTGTTGGCCAGCGCCCACGGCGATACGGGGGGAAGCCAGGAATTTATCGGTTCGCAGTAACCGGAGAATATCATGCGGACGATGCTGCCGCGGTCGATCGCCATCGCGGCGGCGCGGCGCACATCCTTATCATCCCAGGGCGCGGCGCGGTTGTTGAGCAGCAAAAAGAAGGCGTGCATGCCGCGCGCGAGGGACATTTGCAAATTTTTATTGGCGCTGAGACGGTCGATGTCCGAGGGGCGGGCGATATCGCTCACGATGTCGAGCTCCCCGGCCTCGGCGGCCATTATCTGCGCGTCGGGGTTGGAGATGATCAACATCGCAAGCTCCTCTATCTTCGGCCCGCGTATCTTGTCTATATCTATCCTCTCATCGGCGCTTGCGGCCCTCGGAGCGGCCAATAACGCCAATAGAGCTAAAGAGCATAAAATTTTTTTAATTCCGTTCAATGTCGTTGCCACGACCTCCCTGTAATCGGCGGTAACGGCATAAACCGGCGCTGCTTCCGTTAATCCGCTGTCTGTTCCAATGGACGCATGACCCTTATCTCCCTGCCGGGAAGGGGCTTGCCGGCGACTATCTTGAGCATCATCCTGCCGACGAGCACGCCGGTCTCAAAGGTGGGCGCGTCCTCCGCGTTCTCCATCGTCACTGAGTAAGCTCCGGGCGCCGTAAAGCCGAGGCAGACCGCCGGTGTACGCAGCTCAGACGGAAAATTCTCCGCATCGCACCAGATTAAGCCCTCCGCATGCCGTCCGTCAAGGGTACTTAGCTCGCGCCGGGCGCGCATCGCGTTGCCCTCTGTGCACTTTAGCAGTATTTCATATTCCGAGTTCGCGAAGGCACGGTCAATGCCGGCGAGAAAGGCTCCGAGCCACGGCCTGTTGAGGTCGCGCATCACCACCCCGATAAGGCCGCTGGTGTTTGTGGATAGGTTCCTTGCGTTGCGGTCCAGTTTATAATTGAGGGCGCGTACGCTCTCCATCACCTTTATCTTTGTCTTTTCCGATATCCGGTGGTCGCCGCGGAGTACGCGGCTCACGGTGGCCTTGTCCACACCCGCCTGATTCGCGACATCCTGCATGGTAACTTTCATGGGAACACCTCTTGTGCAACCGATTGAATAGATTATATCAAAGTGCATAAGCGGTGTAAATTGTTATTTGCAGGTTATTCTCCCATTACGATAAATGAAGGCGCGGCACGTCGAAAATACAAAAACGCCCCCGCGGTTCGCGGGGACGGCAAGAGCTGCGTATCAGCGCCATTTTGAGGAGAGCTTCGCGTATTCCGTGTCGTCCTCCTGGTGGCGCAGCGAGTGGAGGAAGCCCCGTCCCTCTTCGCAGGGAAGTTCCTGCGTGAGGCAGCGCACCCTTGTGCGCGGGATGGGGTGGAGAAATTCTCCCTCGACAAAGACCGGCGCCATACTGTCGGGAACTTCGTCGGGCACTGTGTCGAGCGCCCAGTTGAAGTAGACGGCGTGGTTTGTGTGGTCGTTGACGTCGAGATCCTGCCAGCGCACCTTCCAAGGCTCCTCCATTGTAGGAGCCGTCACCGCCGGTATCTTCACGTCGGTCGGCAGCTCGTCGGTTATCTGCTCCATGAAGGCGTTCATCAGCTCGCACTTGTCCAGACGTATCGGGCGCTGTTTGATGAAGTCAAGGAGCACCCACCATGTATAGGCGGAGCCGAGAAATTCCCCGTGCGCGTCCCATAGTTTGAAGCTTCGCAGCGAAAAAAGGTTCCTGAACGGTTCGGCGTAGGTCTTGATAATGATCTTTCCGCTCTCCTTGGTAGGGTACTTTTCAAGGTCTATGCGGTATTTGCGCAGCACCCAGGTGATATCGTGCTCCAGCGTCTGGCGTACGGAGAGGCCGTACTTCGAGGCGTCTGCGTCGGCCATCTGCTGGAACATCTCCAGCAGCACGGAGAATTTTACGCGCCCGCGCGGGTCGATGCCGCTGAACGGAAGGACGTTTTCTAACTCAGTCATCGAGGTAGTTGTCGAAGTAGCCCTGGATGTAGATGACGGGCGTACCCTTATCGCCTGAACCCGAGGTGAGGTCGCAGAGCGAGCCTACGAGGTCCGTGAGACGGCGCGGCGTCGTGCCGAGCGTCGAGTGGCCGAACTTGTCGAGGCGGTTCTTCGCGCGGATCGCCTCTTCGACCGCCGCCGTGGGATCCTTTTCACCGGCGTTGTCAGCGACGTATTTGAATTTTATCTCCTTCGGCATACCGTTGAGCCCTTCCGTGTAACCGGGGGAGACCACGGGGTCCGCAAGCTCCCAGATGCCGCAGACGGGGTCTTTGAAGGCGCCGTCGCCGTAGACGAGCACCTCGATCTCCTTCCCCGTGCGCTCTTTAAGCTCCGCCTGGAGTTTGTTGACGAACTCGCCGCAGTCGCGCGGGAAGAGCTTGACGGACTCGTCGTTAGTGTAATTGGAGCCCAGGAGACCGTAATCTTCGTTGTAGCCCGCGCCTGGACGCGCCGGTTCGCTGCATATCTGGTCCATTGTAACGACCCTCTCCGCGCCGCCCTTTTCAAGAATGTCGCGGTGGATCTGGCGGGTGTGGATGCTGGCGACGATCACCTGTTTCGCGAACTTGAGCGCCGAGAGCGGGTTGTTTGAGAAATGTACGCTGACGCGCCCGGGGTCGATGCTCTTGTAGAGCTGTACATAATCGACGCCCGTGAAGGGATGTTTGTATTCTCCGAATATCTCGTAGTACTCTTTTTCGTCAAAACATTCGCCGGAGAGCTTCGCGCTGTTAAGGTAATAGTTCATCGGCTCGATGATCTGGTTGCCGACCTCGTCCGAAGGATAGGTGAGGATGACGTGTACATGCCCCTTTATCCCCTTCACCATGCCGCGGAGCAGCTGGTGGAAGCGGTTGCGCGAGAGTATCGGGCAGATTACCGCGACGTCCCCCGCTGGGAACTTCTTCGCGACGTCGTTTGAAATGTCCTCCAGCGTCACATAGTTACCCTGTGAACGCGCCACGAGCGACTCCGTAACGCCGACGATATCGTGGTCCCTCATCTCGAATTTATCTCTTTCCGATTCCGCCGCATTGATTATGCTGTCGGATATGATCTTTACAATATCGGCGCCCCTGGTGACGACCGGGAGGCGTATCCCCCTTGAAACGGTTCCAACATAACGCATTAGATCGTACCCCTCTGCAAAAGTATTTTTAATAACACCCTATTGTATCATCTTAAACATGATTTTGTGAAATACATAATTACACAAATCATGGCAAACGCATCAATAAATATCAGAGGCGGCAGGCTAAAACTTAAATAGCGATTTAGCTTTTGACTTTGCCCTTAAAGGCGCCCTCTCAGAGGGAGCTGGCTCGGCGATGTTTTTCCGCCGAGACTGAGGGAGTGTTGCTCTGTTTGGCGCAAGAACCGCGCCAAACAGAGCCTGCGGCAAAAGCCGCGGGAGAACCTAAGGTCAACTCTCCCTCAGTCCCTACGGGACAGCTCCCTCAGAGAGGGAGCCAAAATCTTTGTTAAATCGCAATTTACAGTTTTCCTCATCGAAGCTAAATCGTAATTTATATTTTTGCTGATTTTTACCGAGGTGTTTGTTTAGTTGTTCCAACAGGCGGTATGAGCGCCAGAGCTTTTAATGGAATACTGAACGGTATGCTCCGTCTGGAAGGTCAAAATACCGCCGTATACCGGGCCGCGGACGGCAAAAAGCCCGCCGGCTGACAGCCGGCGGGCGGTGTTGTGACGTGAGTATCGATTTATTTCACGAGGGGCAGGACCTCTTTTTCAAAGAATGAGGCGACGTCCTGCGGCGCGACGGAGTAGAACTTGTCGTCCACGGTAACGCAGACGCCCTCCTGGCACCGTCCCATGCAGAATACGCCGCCGAGATTGATCTTATCTTTGAGCGAATGTTCCGCGATCTGGAACTGCAGCCCCTCGACGACCTGGCGTGAACCCTTTACGTGACATGCGCTGCCGATGCAGACTTTGATCTTTATCATCTCTATATTACCTGCCTTTTGTTATTCGTAATCTACAACGTTGACCCAGTAGAGCAGAAATTCGCGCTCTTCCGCCTTGCCCTGCGCGAGCCTTTCGGCGGCGCGCAGCGGTATCCACTTCTGTATCTCCGCCTTGGCGATACCGCTCTTTTCGCAGTAGAGGCTGAGGTATCTGTCCGCGCCGTCGATCTCTCCGGCGAGCCAGAAGAGAAGGTAGGTGCGCGCCGCGTCAGCCGCGGGGACGCCCTGCGCCGCGTGCGACCAGTCCACGATATAATCTTCGTCCTCGCCGTTGACGATCAGGTTGCTGGGCGCGAAGTCTCCGTGGCAGATACGGTCTCCCACGGGCAGCGACTCGAGGCGCATGTGGAGTTCGTAGAGCGTCGCGGAGGGAAGGTCCGCCGCGAAGAGGCTCTCGGCGAGGCGGTCCTTGAGCTTTTCAAGGCTGTGCGCCTTGGCGGCGTTTATTTTGAGCTGCGCCTCTACGAAACGCTCCATGTATTCGTCCGCTTTCTCGGGAGCCTCGCCGGCGAGCCGGTCAAGGGTCTTGCCGGAGATGAATTCGTAGACGATCGCCCACTTGCCCTCGGCCTTTGTCACTTCGAGCACTTTCGGCACATTAAGGCCGCTCTCTTCGACCTTGGCGTGCGTCGCCGCCTCGGAGAGTATCTTCGCCTTGGAATGGTCCTGGTCGAAGAGTTTTATACACTTGTCCCCGTCGCGAAAGACGGTCTTTGAGGTGCGTACCGCAATGATCTTTTCAAGTTTCATCTTCGTATCCTCCTCCTATTTTCCGTAGTAGGCTTTGAGGTACATATCTTTTATCTCGGAGAGCAGCGGGTAGCGCGGATTCGCGCCGGTGCACTGGTCGTCGAAGGCCTGTTCCGTCATCTCGTCGAGCGTGGCGAGGAATGCCTTTTCGTCAATGCCGTAATCCTTGATCGTCTTTTTGATGCCGACGCGCTCTTTAAGGCCGTTCACCGCGGCGATGAGGCTCTCAAGCTTCTCCCTGTCGTCCCTGCCCTTGAGGCCGAGGTAGTCGGCGACCTCAGCGTAGCGCGCGAGGGTGTGCGGGTAGGCGTACTGCGGGAAGGTGCCCATCTTCGAGGGGACCTCTTCGGCGTTGAAGCGCAGCACATATTCTATCATAAGGGCGTTCGCCACACCGTGGGGCAGGTGGTGGAAGGCGCCGAGCTTATGGGCCATCGAGTGGCAGACGCCGAGGAAGGCGTTCGCGAAGGCCATGCCTGCCATTGTCGCGGCGTTCGCCATTTTTTCGCGCGCCACGGGGTCGTTGGGGCCGTCGTCATAGGCGCGCGGCAGGAACTCGAAGATCGATTTCAGGGAGCGCAGCGCGAGCGCGTCGGTGTATTCCGTCGCGAGCATCGCGGCGTAGGCCTCGAGCGCGTGTGTCACGGCGTCGATCCCGGAGGCCGCCGTCAGCCCCTTCGGGGCGTTCATCATCATGTCGGCGTCGATGATCGCCATGTTCGGCATCAGCTCATAGTCCGCGAGCGGATATTTAACTCCCGTCTTTTCGTCGGTGATGACCGCGAAGGGTGTCGCCTCGGAGCCGGTGCCCGCCGAGGTCGGTACGGCGATGAAATAGGCCTTTTCACCCATCTTGGGGAAGGTGTAGGCGCGCTTCCTTATATCCATGAAGCGCATCGCCATATCCATGAAGTCCGCCTCCGGGTGCTCGTAGAGGACCCACATGATCTTGCCGGCGTCCATTGCGGAGCCGCCGCCGAGGGCGATTATGCAGTCAGGGCCGAAGGCGTGCATCGCCGCCGCGCCTTCGCGCGCGCAGGCGAGCGTCGGGTCGGGGGCGACGTTGAAGAAGGTGGTGTGGGTGATGCCCATTTCGTCGAGGCGGTCGGTGATCGCCTTGGTGTATCCGTTGTTGTAGAGGAAGCTGTCCGTAACGACGAAGACCCTCTTTTTGCCGAGGACCTCCTTCAGCTCGCGCAGCGCTACGGGCAGGCAGCCCTTCTTGATGTATAACTTCTGAGGAGCGCGGAACCAGAGCATATTCTCTCTCCTTTCGGCCACGGTCTTTATGTTGAGAAGGTGCTTCACGCCGACGTTCTCCGAGACGGAATTGCCGCCCCAGGAGCCGCAGCCGAGCGTCAGCGAGGGCGTGGTCTTGAAGTTGTAGACGTCGCCGATACCGCCGTGCGAGGATGGCGTGTTGACGAGGACGCGCCCAGTCTTCATGCGGGCCTTGAAGTAGTCGAGCTTTTCACGCTCCGTCACGGCGTTCAGATAGAGCGACGAGGTGTGTCCGAAACCGCCGTCCGCGACGAGGCGCTCCGCCTTGGAGACGGCCTCTTTGAAGTCGCCGGCCCGGTACATCGCGAGGACGGGGGAGAGCTTTTCGTGCGCGAACTCTTCGCTGATGTCGACGCTCTCTACCTCGCCGATGAGTATCTTCGTCTTTTCCGGCACGTTGACGCCGGCGAGCGAGGCGATTTTAAAGGCGCTCTGTCCGACGATCGCCGCGTTAAGCGCGCCGTTGACGATGATCGTCTTGCGTACCTGCTCCGTCTCCGGCTTGTTGAGGAAGAAACAGCCGCGGTCGGCAAATTCTTTTTTTACCCTGTCATATATTTTGTCAAGGACGATGACCGACTGCTCGGAGGCGCAGATCATGCCGTTGTCGAATGTTTTGGAGTGGATGATCGAGCTTACCGCGAGCTGGATGTCGGCGCTTTCGTCGATCACCGCGGGGGTGTTGCCCGCGCCGACTCCGAGCGCCGGTTTGCCGCTTGAATAGGCGGCCTTGACCATGCCGGGGCCGCCGGTCGCGAGAATGAGGTCCGCCTCTCTCATGACAGTATTTGTCATCTCAAGCGAGGGGATGTCTATCCAGGCGATGATGTTCTCCGGCGCGCCGGCGGCGACCGCCGCCTCAAGCACGGTACGGGCGGCGAGGATCGTTGAGTTTTTCGCCTTCGGATGGGGGCTGATGATGATGCCGTTGCGCGTTTTGAGTGCGAGCAGCGATTTGAAAATCGCCGTCGAGGTGGGGTTCGTCGTCGGAATGACCGCGGCGATGACGCCGACGGGCTCCGCGATCTTCTGCGTGCCGAAGGCTTTGTCCTCTTCGATGACGCCGCAGGTCTTTACATCCTTATAATAGTTATAGATGTATTCGGAGGCGAAATGATTCTTGATCACCTTATCCTCCACGATGCCCATGCCGGTCTCTTCGACGGCGGCCTTCGCGAGGGGGATGCGCGCCTTGTTGGCGGCCATCGCCGCGGCGAGGAAAATCTTATCCACCTGCTCCTGCGTGTAGAGGGCGAACTTGCTCTGTGCCTCGCGTACCTCGGCCATTCTTGCGTTGAGTGATTCAACGCTGTCGACGATCCGCTCTTCCTTTGCTCTCTCTTTTGCCATTTTCAACACTCCTGTCCGGTTTTACCCAAATAGAAAGTTCTCAGTTTTGTAAATGTGAAAAATATCTCAATTCACTACAAAGAATGATAATGGAGGGTAAGCATTTTATGAAGATATGAGATGACGTATATCGGTATACATATATCGATATATCGTTATCTATATTACAAATGGCTGTAAATATTACTTTGTTTTGCTCAGCAATGGCGTTTTTTGACGGGTTGGGCGATAAAGAATTGGAACAGATAGTCAGCAGGATATAGCTGTTCAGAGGCGCGGTAAATTACAGAGCTGACGCCGCTTTTCGCAAAGGGACGTTGTGTGGAAGGTTTTAGATGCGGGGGAGTTTTCAAAACCGCGCCATGTGGACGGCGGCAGTATGGGAGCGATGTTTACTGTATATTAAATTGGCGGGGTAAATTCTCTCCGCTCATCTGGACTATCAGCTCCGCGGCTTTTTCCGGCGTTAGCTCTGAAACGTCAATCTTGATTGTGTCAAGCCGTTCGTAGAGCGTGAGGTATTCAAGGCTTCTTTCGATTATATCCGGCGCGCGCCTCCCGGCGCGAATGTCGCCCTCCAGCCGCCGCCGGAGCGGTTCCTCGCCGCAGACCAGAGAGAAGATATTGAGGCGGCAGCCAGAGGTGTCGAGGCGCGCGAGGATGGAGTCGATGATCTCCTGCCGGTGCATCACCCAGCAGAATATCACGTTTTCATATGCAGAGCAGCGAATGAAATTACCGAGCAGGCAGCAGACGTTATCCAGCGCGAGCGCCTTTGTCTCCTCCGTCACCTGAAAGGGCTCCATGTCCCAGCACCAGTCTCCGTCGAGAAAGACGCTTCTGTAGAGCCTTTTCTTGAGAACTTGGCAGACGGCCGTCTTCCCGGCCCCCATCGTTCCTCCGATAAAAAATACGTTTTTCACCGCCGCCGCTCCCAGCGCGTAAGTGGAGGCCGCGGCAGCGCGCCGCGCCTCCCCGTTGCCGCTACGCTATCGCCTTCGCCACTATCTGCCGCGCCTCTTCGTTGATCGCGGCCAGATGTTCTTCGCCTTTGAAGCTCTCGGCGTAGATTTTATAGATATCCTCCGTGCCCGAGGGGCGGGCGGCGAACCAGCCATTTTCGGCTGTAACCTTGAGGCCGTCTATCGGCGCGCCGTTTCCCGGGGCGGCTGTGAGCTTCGCCGTTATTTTTTCTCCGGCGAGTCTCTCCGCCGTCACACCCGCCGGTGAGAGTTTTTTGAGTTTCTCCTTCTCCTCGCGTGTCGCGGGCGCGTCTTTGCGCGAATAGTAGGGAGTGCCGAAGCGTTCCTTCATATCACGGTAGTGCTCGGAAGGTGATTTGCCGCTGACCGCCGTGATCTCCGCCGCGAGCAGGCTCATGATAAAACCGTCCTTGTCCGTGCTCCAGGCCGTGCCGTCCCTGCGCAGGAAGGAGGCTCCCGCGCTCTCCTCGCCTCCGAAGGCGAGCGAGCCGGAGAGCAGGCCGTCTACGAACCATTTAAAGCCGACGGGAACTTCGTATAGCTCCCTGCCGAGCCCCGCCGCCACGCGGTCGATCATCGAGCTGGAGACGAGGGTCTTGCCCGCCATAGCCGCTTTGCTCCACAGCGGCCGGTGGGTGAAGAGATATTCTATGGCGACCGCGAGGTAGGCGTTCGGCTGCATGAGGCCATCCCTGGTGACGATGCCGTGGCGGTCATAGTCGGGGTCGTTGCCGAAGGCGATGTCGTATTTGTCCTTGAGCGCGACGAGCTTGGCCATCGCCCAGGGCGATGAACAGTCCATGCGCACCTTGCCGTCGTGGTCGAGGGGCATAAAGGAGAAGGTCGGATCGACGGATTTGTTGACGACCTCAATATCAAGGCCGTATCTTTCGGCGATCGGCTCCCAGAAGAAGATGCCTGAGCCGCCGAGCGGGTCCGCCCCGATCTTGAGGCCGGAGGCGGCGATCGCCTTCATGTCGATGATATCTCCAAGCTCCGCCGTATACTGCGCCACATAGTCGATGAAACGC
The DNA here is from genome assembly GCF_001701045.1 of Cloacibacillus porcorum. Taxonomy (GTDB): domain Bacteria; phylum Synergistota; class Synergistia; order Synergistales; family Synergistaceae; genus Cloacibacillus; species Cloacibacillus porcorum. Next base: position 2,478,307 of record NZ_CP016757.1, on the reverse strand, counting down.
ACGTTGGCGCGCGAGAGCGCCTCTTTGAAGCCGATGCGCCTGACGCCCGCGAGCCTGTTTTCTATGAGTTCGTTGGCGCGTTTCTCGATCAGTTTAGTGATCTCCGTTCCCGCGGGACCGCCGCTCGGGGGGTTGTATTTGAAGCCGCCGTCCTGCGGCGGATTGTGCGAGGGCGTTATGACGACGCCGTCCGCGGCCGGCGCTCCCTGCTGCCGGTTCCAGTTGAGTATCGCGTGGGAGATGACGGGGGTGGGCGTATAGGTGAAATTTTCCTGCATGCGCAGTTCGGCGCCGTTTGCCGCGAAGACCTCCGCCGCCGTACGCAGCGCCGCCTCAGAGAGCGCGTGGGTATCCATTCCCATGAAGAGAGGGCCGGTTATCCCCTTCTCCTGCCGGTATTCGCAGATCGCCTGCGCGATAGCCGCAATATGGTCGTCGTTGAAGCTGTCCTTCTGCGACGAGCCGCGGTGGCCGGATGTTCCGAAGGAGACCCTCTGCCCCTTGTCGGCCATGTCCGGGTGTTCTGTATAATAGGCTGCCATCAGCCGTGGTATATTGATTTCGGGACGTTCCGCCATTGTCTGTACCCTCCTCAAAATATTAAGAAGCCGTGTCTTCGCCACTTATTATATAACATCGGCGAGGGCACGGCTCTTGGGTATTGAAGGGTGTTTGTGGGAATCAGCGTTTTAGGAGTGGATATCTTCCACCATCTTCACGAAGAGCTCGACTGAGGGGGCGAGCACGCCTTCGTCAAAATCGAAGGCCTTATCGTGGAAGCTTGCCGTAAAGTCCGCGCCGAGGCCGATGTAGCTGCCGACGCCGCCGTTTTTCTGCACGCGGCGCAGCATTTCCGAGGCGTCGTCGCTGCCGCCGACGCTGCCGACGTCGTGGAACTCCGTGAACCAGGGGATCGTTCTCGCGCACCGCATGACGATCTCTATCGCTTTGTCGTCGGAGGCCCCGGAGGAGGATTTTCCGATGAGGACGACGTCGCACTCGACCTCATAGGCCTCCGCCGCGCCCTTCACGACGGAGAGCATCTTTTTTTCGCCGTATTCGGCGACGATGTCGTTCTCTCCTCGGACCTCGACCTCCATATAGGAGTCGGCGGCTATCGTGTTGCGCGAACTGCCCGCGTGCATGACGCCGACGTTCTGGTGGAACTCGCCCTGGCAGTGCGGCGGGATCGTGTGTATCCCCAGCGCCGCGACGCAGGAGGCTAGCAGGGCGTTTTTGCCGTCGTTGGGGTTGCCGCAGGGGTGCGCGGCTTTGCCCTTGTAAATGATGTTGTACCTGCGGCTGTCGAGGAAATCCTTCGTGCCGCCGATGATGCCGTGCGAGGGCAGAGGCTTTCCGTCCAGCCTGGTGAGGCCGAGGTGTCCGGCGAAGAAGTAATCCACATCGTCTAGGCAGCCGCGCTCCACGATGCCGCGCGCGCCGCCGCCGCCCTCCTCCGCGGGCTGGAAGATCAGCTTTATCCTGCCGCGCAGGCTATCTTTTCTCTTCATAAGCTCCTCGGCGACGATCATTCCGATAGCGGTATGTCCGTCGTGTCCGCAGGCGTGGCACGAACCGCCGTTGACGGAAACATAGTTCTCCTTTACGGGCCTATGTTCCGGCGCGTCAGTCTCCGAAAAGGGGAGCGCGTCAATGTCAAAGCGGAAGGCGGTCACCGGCCCCTCTTTTCCGGTATCGATGATCCCCATCACGCCGGGCAGACCGCACATCTTTTCCACGAGCTCCGGCTCCGCGCCCTGCGATATGGCGCGCCTCTTCTCTTCCGCGATCTTTTCCTCCGGGGGATACTGGAACTGCATCCCCTTTACTGAGAGGTCGTCGCCCATAACGACGGGGATGCCAAGTGTCATCAGATGTCTGGCGACGATGGAGGCCGTGCGGTATTCCTTCCACATTGATTCTGCATGTTTATGAAAATCCCTGCGCAGCTCGATCAGCCTTTTTTCCGTATCTTTCATTTTTCTCATCTCCTATGCAGTACTATCTGCCCGCGTCCCGGGGGAGAGGCTCCTCCAGGACGCCTGCCGGCTGTTTAGCTTACATATATATGCTCGCTCCGGGGCCAAGCGGCAGATTGAATATATACCAAAAAACGAGAAGCGCAATGAACCCGATCATGTAGGCGATGCTGAAGGGGATGGAGAGGGAGATCAGCGTGCCGACGCCGACCTTCTGATTGTCGTTTGTGCGGTAAGCCTCAAGCATTCCGAGGATTACCGGAACGTAGTAGTCGATGGGGGAGATTATGTTTGTGCAGGTATCGCCTATTCTGTAGATGAGCTGCGTCATCGCGGGGGAGATATTGACCATCGCGAGCATCGGGACGAATACCGGTCCGAGGATCAGCCACTTGGCGACGCCCGAGGTGATGAAGATGTTCACGCAGGTGCATATCAGGATGAAGAGCAGGAAGAGCGGAATACCGGAGATGTCGGCCGCCCTGAGGATCTCCGCGCCCTTGACCGCGAGCACCGTCGGCAGCTGGCTTTCATTGAAGAGCTCGATGAAGAAGGCGGCGGGAAGCGCGACGACGAGGAAGCTGAGGATGCCCTTGAGAGAGTCCTGCATCATGCCGGGAATGTCGTTTATCGACTTGATCGTCTTCGCCGCGTAGCCGTACGAGACGCCTATCGTGCAGAAGAAGAGGAACAGCAGCGCCACAACGTTGTTGAGCAGCGGCGAGCGCGGCACAAATCCGCCGTCGGCGTTGCGGAGGAAGGAGCTTGAGGGCAGGGCCATCGCTACCAGGGCGACGACGAAAATGAGCGCCGCTATCCCCGCCACGCGCAGTCCTTTAGTCTCATCGGCGCTGAGCTGGTGTTTCGCAAGCTCGGAGGCGTCGATCTCATCAATCTTGCCGCCGTGGAGATAGGGGATGAGGAAGTATTTGCAGACGATGACCGTGCATATCGTCAGCACCACCGTGCCGGCGATGAGGAAGTACCAGTTCATCAGCGGGGAGATGGGGTAGCTGATATTGTTGCCTGTGCAGATCGACTCCGTGATCCCGGCCAGCAGCGCGTCGGTACCGGCGATGAAGAAGTTGGCCGTATAGCCGCCGTTGGCCGCCGCATAACCGGCGATGATGCCGATCCAGGGGTTCATACCGATCGATTTCAACATTGCCGCCGCTACCAGCGGAGTGAATACAACGCCGGCGTCCGAGGCCAGGTTGGCGTTTATGCCGACGAAGGCCACAATAGCGATGATCCACTGCACGGGAGCGCCCAGGATCATCTTTCTCATCGCGGCGGTGATGAAGCCCGATTTTTCCGCGAGTCCGATCGCCATCATCATTATCAGCACGATGCCGATGGGATAGAAGCCGCCGTATACTCCCGCGAAGTTACCGAAATACTTGTTGAGGATCTCTAAGCTCAGAAGGCTTTTTACAGCTACCGTCTTCATCGCAGGCGCGACGGTGGGATCTTTGGACGCCGCGAGATAGGTCACTGAAAAATTGGCCGACGCGAGGACTGCGGAGAGCCCGACGACGAATACGATCAAAAACGTGAATATCCAAAATGGATGTGGGAGCTTGTTGCCGATTCGTTCGACTCCGCTGATAAAGCGTTCCATTAGACTCTTTTTGGTACCAGACATGAAGAACTTCCTCCTTAAAAATAATCTCCGGATTTACGCATTCCGGTATGTTAATGAGAATAACCGCCGTGTACATATAAATATCTGTAAGCTATGCTGGCAGATATCTAATATGTATAAATATAGGTTATCTGAATATAGTACCTATAATCTATGAGGGAAACAGTGAAAGACTGTTAACGTTTTTTACTAATGCTCCGTCGTGGACGCCGTGACGGAGGCAATGCTGGGAATTTACGCAGCTGGCGCCTTTGCTGCGGATCTTCTTTTTATTAGACTGCAGGAAGATTTATCCCGCGTGAGTTCCTCCATAAAATGGCGTGAAATGTCACTGTAGTGAGGTCGTGTGTAATGTAAAACATGACGAGCTTTTGGCGTTTTCCCTTATTGAGGTTGAAGGACATTTTAGTGTATCTTTTCACATAAAGAGCGGCACGTAACAGATTCAATAGTAACAGATCCAATAAATATATAGAAGGAGGAAGAACATGAGACTGGAAATTGGCAAGTTTAAAGTCAGAGATATCGTCTTTGGCGACAAGACGGCCTATTGCGGTGGCATCCTCTCCGTCAATAAGGAAGATGCACTTAAGGTCGTATGCGAGGACAAATATATTACCGAGGCCGACCTTAAGATCGTACATCCCGGCGATATGGTGAGACTTTGCCCGGTTAAGGACTCGGTGGAATTCAGATGCAAGGTAGACGGCGGAGAGGGCGCGTATCCCGGTGTGACGAGCCCGCTCGGCCAGGCCGGCATGGGCCGGACTCACGTACTTGACGGAGTATCGCTTCTTTCCGTAGGAAAGCACTGGGGCGGTTTTCAGGACGGGCTCATCGATATGGGCGGCCCTTATCAGCATTACACTATATGGGGAGATATGCCGAACCTCGTCCTTATAGCCGATACCAGCGAACTTGACGAGCAGAGGGAACAGCAGAAGAAAAACCACGCGATCCGCTGGGCCGGACTGCGCCTCGCGGAGCATATCGCGGAATGCGTGCGCGATATGGAGCCCGAAGAGGTCGACGTCTACGATCTGCCGGCCCTTAATGAGCGCGACGAAAAAACTAAGGCCCTTCCCGGCGTAGTTTATGTGCTGCAGCCGCAGACTCAGATGGAAGCGCTGGGCTATAACACTTTAGTATATGGCTGGGACGGCAACCGTATGCTCCCGACCTTTATGCACCCCAACGAATTCCTTGACGGATGCCTTGTATCCGGCAGCTTTATGCCCAGCTCCTCAAAAATTTCCACCTATGAATTCTCGACCAACCCGATGATCAAACGTCTCTATGCCCAGCACGGAAAGACGATCAACTTCCTTGGCGTGATCCTCTCGACCCTCAATCCTAAGATGGAGGAGAAGGCGCGCTGCGTGCAGATCGCGGGACAGATCGCGGTGGCGCTCGGCGCGAAGGGCGCCGTCGTCGCCGAAGAGGGATACGGCAACCCCGACGTCGACTACACGGCGATGCTTGTCGAACTTGAGCGGCTCGGTATCAAGACGATCGGTCTCTCGGACGAGGCGACGGGCAGAGACGGCGCTTCACAGCCTCTCGTTTCCATGAACCCCGCTACAGACGCCCTTGTGACCACCGGCAACGTCTCGCAGTTCTACGAGATGCCGGCGATGGAGGTCATAGGCGAACTTGAGGCGCTCGCCCGCGACGGAAACTCCGGCGGCTGGGAAGGCTGCATCAATCCTGACGGCAGCTGCGTGATGGAAAATAACGGCATGTTCTGCGCAAACCACATCAGCGGCTATTCGCGCAGAAGCTGCGCCGATTTCTAAGGGGGCGAAATAGATGAAAGCCATACATTATATAAACCAGTTCTTTGGCCAGGTCGGCGGCGAGGACGCGGCGGACAGCAAGCCGCTCTTCAATGAAAAGCCGATCGGCTGTTCGCTGATGCTCGACGGGCTGATGCCGGACATCGAAGTCACCAATACCATTGTCTGCGGCGACAACTATATCACCAACCACACTGACGAAGCTCTCGCGGAGATATTCGCCTGGCTTGACACAAAGCAGTTTGATATCTTCTTTGCCGGTCCCGCGTTCATGGCGGGGCGCTACGGGGTAGGCTGCGGTCTGGTCTGCAAAGCCGTCGCCGAGCGCTACGGCGTTCCCGTCATCACCTCGATGAACGAGGAAAACCCCGGTGTCGAAGAATATAAGAGCTCATGCGTCATCTTTAAGGGAGGCCGCAAGGCGACCTTTATGAAGGACGATCTTACGCTGATGGCGAAGTACGCCGAAAAGATCGCGAAGGGCGAAAAACTCCTGCCCGCCGCGGAAGAGGGTTATTTCCCGCGCGGCATCCGCAGCGAGATTCCCGCGCCCGGCGGCGTGATGGCTGCCGACCGCGTCATTGACATGCTGCTGAAGAAGCTCAGCGGCGAGCCCTTCCAGACGGAGCTCGTGATCCCGAAGACCGACCGGATACCGCCCGCGCCGGCGGTGAAGGACCTCAGTAAGTGCACGATCGCGCTGGTCTCTTCAAGCGGCGTCGTTCCCTCAGACAACCCAGACAGGATACAGAGCGCCTCCGCCCAGAAGTGGGGCAAATATAACATCGCCGGTATGGATCACCTTCCCACCGGTGAGTTTAAGACGATCCACGCCGGATTTGACCCCGAGGCGATGTGCGCCGTTCCCGACCGCGGGATTCCCCTTGACGCGATGCGCGCCTATGAGAAAGAGGGCAAGTTCGCGAAACTCTACGACTACTATTATGTAACGGTCGGAACCGGAACGACGCAGAACTACGCGGCTAAGTTCGGCAAGGAGATCGCCGCCGAGCTGAAACAGGCCGGAGTTGACGCCGTGATCCTCACCGCCACCTGAGGAACATGTACTCGTTGCGGTGCAACGATGGCCAAAGAGATCGAACGCGCAGGATTCCCCGTCGTCGTCATGGCGAACCTCATCGACGTCGCCAAGACTGTCGGTTCAAACAGAATAGTCCCCACCACCTCCGTACCCTATCCCCTCGGCGACCCGACGCTCTCGAAAGAGGAAGAGTGGGCGCTCCGTTACCACAGAGTCGGTGTAGCGCTTGACGCTCTCGCCGAAGATATCAATGAGCCGAAGGTTTTTAAAGTAAGCATCTAGCAGTTTGTGTTTCGAGCGGGGCGTTATCACGCCCCGCCGTTTTCGGTTTACCTCAAAATCTCGACTACCTTGTCACAAAGGAGTAATCCATCGATGTCGGAAAAAACCAATAATACCGCCGTACCTAAAAGAAATATGGTGTATATAATCTCCATCGCCATAACCTTTGCGCTGGTATTTTGGGGGCTCGTCTCCCCGCAAAGTTTCGGAGCGTTCGCCAAGATCCTGAATGGCGGCCTCACCAGCTATTATGGCTGGGGATATATGCTTACGATGAATCTTTTTGTAATATTCTGCATCGCCGTGGCGCTGAGCCGCTTCGGTAATGTGCGGCTGGGGCCTGATGATTCCCGCCCTGAATACAGCAACATGTCGTGGTTTGCCATGCTCTTTTCCGCCGGTATGGGGGTGGGGCTGGTATTTTACGGAGCCGCCGAACCGCTTTTCCACTTCGGTTCTCTTCCCTTTGGCGCGGAGCCCGGTTCCGTTCAGGCAGCGCGCGACGCCATACAGATATCGTTCTTCCATTGGGGGCTCCACCCCTGGGCGGGATACGCCGTCATAGCCATGCCTTTGGCCTATTATCAGTTCCGCCACAACGCTCCCGGACTTATCAGCTCCATATTCATTCCTCTCGTAGGTGAGGAAAAGGTCCGCGGGACGTTTGGAAAAACTGTTGATATACTTGCCATATTCGCGACACTCGCCGGTATCACCACTTCGCTGGGGCTGGGAACCCTGCAGCTCAACAGCGGGCTGAACGCGATATTCGGCATTCCCAAGAGCCTTGTCATCCAGATAGCGATAATCGTGATATTGGCCGTCCTTTACACCGGCTCGGCGGCGCTCGGTATAGAAAAAGGGATCAAAGTTGTCGCCGACTTCAATCTCTGGGTCTGTCTGCTGCTGATGCTGGCGCTGTTTTTAGTGGGACCGACGCTCCCCATCGTAAACTCGCTGATGACGGGAATAGGCGATTACCTCAGCGGCCTGATTAAAGAGAGTTTTACCCTTGCGCCCTATGGCGGCAAATACGAATCGTTCCTCAGCGGCTGGACGCTCTACTACTGGGCCTGGTGGATATCATGGGCGCCCTTCGTCGGTTCGTTTGTCGCGAGAATATCACGCGGACGCACGGTGAAGGAATTTGTAAGCGGCGTTCTCATCGTGCCGGCTCTCGGCAGCTTCACATGGTTTGCAATCTTTGGCACATCGGCGCTGCATCTGGAGCTTGTGCAGAAGATAAATGTCTCCGTCGCGGTGCTTAAAGACGTATCCGTGGGAATATTTGAGATGTACAGCCACTATCCGCTGGGGCAGATAATGTCGGTTGTGATGCTCGTGCTGATCATAACCTTCTTTGTCACCTCGGCCAACTCGGGAACATTCGTCCTCGCGATGCTGTCTACGCACGGCGATCTGAACCCGCCGAAGAGCAAGATGCTCGTCTGGGGTATACTTATGGCGGCTCTTGCGGTCGTGCTCCTCCTTACGGGAGGTCTGCAGAACCTCCAGACGGTCTCGCTCGCAGCGGCGATGCCCTTCTCGCTGATAATGGTCTGTGCCTGTGCCTCTTTCTGGAAGGCGCTTAAAAAGGAAGATAAAAAGGAGAGATAATATATGGATCGCGCACTGCTTCTTTTTGAAGACAAATTTCCCTGCTGGGATGAGGAGACCTTTGCCCTTGTCGGAGAGAATGTTTCCTCTCTGTCGGAACTTGCCGGAGACGGCCTGTTGGTTAAGGACGGCGAAGGCTATGTCCTTACAGAAAAGGGAGAAAAAAGACGTCAGGAGTGCGCGAAGCTCCATTATCTTTCCGCCCTGCCGATTGGTGAATTTGACGCTGAAAAGGCCCTCTGGAACAACCGTCTCTACCTTTTGATGGAGAGGGCCTTTATCGGCCAGTTCGGCATAAAAGAATATTCGGTCAACGAGGCGCTGCCATCCGTGCCGAAATTGGCGCGGGAGGCTCTCTGGGGAATCGAAAATGGCCGCGTCAAATACCGGTGGCCGGAGTCCCCGCTGGTCCGCTCCTTTTACGAGGCTTTTCCTAAATGGGGCGTGGGGACGAGGGGGACTACGCCTCCCGGAGAGGCCGGAATGCGCAGATGGATGGAGGAAAACGGCGCCGAGGCCGACGAGGTGCGCTTCAACCTCATATTGAGAAGCAGGTATGATTTTGAGCTCTATCGCAAAGAGGCTCATCTCCCCGACGACCTTTACTATATGAAGGATGCCGACCGCCTCTTCTTCCTGCGCGCTACCGGAGACAACTACGACGAAATATACGACGCTATAGGAAAGCTGCACCTCTTTCTGCTGGGACAGAGGCGGGTCTATATCCCCGGTTATGCCGACATCGATTCGCAGCAGCAGGAAAACTGGACGATGGTCGTCATAGCCGCTGATAATGAAAGGGAGCTTGAGGGCGTATACGAGCGGCTTTCGCACGACGGCAGGAATCTCATCGATCCGGCCAATCCGCTCTTTATCGTCGGAACGAGCATCGAGCGCCTGCGTCTGCAGCCTAAGCCTGAATATACCGTTTACGACTGGTTCTGCGACCGCAGCGTACACATTGTCAGGCCGGATGTATAAGTCTTATTATTAGGCTTGCACAGGACGATATCTTTTCGAAGAAGCGACCGGCGCGCGGGCAGGCCCTATATTTCTACTTAATATTGAAGATTAGTTTTCGGACCTCCGCAGATACCGTTTCAGGGATATCTCGGAGGTTTTTACTTCTGGCCGATAAAATATACTGCGGCCCGTATTTAAGTATGGTTTTTCCCTATGCAGACGGCATAGAGTATAATTAAACAAATAAATTCCGGATGGATGGTCGGTAATGGTGATAGAAAATAACTTTTTTGAAAAATTCTTCTTTGAGCAGACATTCAACCCCATCGCCCTCTACAAGATAGAGCCGGATATTGGCATTAGGGGTTCGTCGGCAATAATATACATTGATGTGAACAGCGCATATGAACGTGTGAATAAGGTCAAGCGTGAAGAGGTGGCAGGCAAGAGCTTTCTGGAAGTATGGCCGAACGTTGAGCCATGCTGGTCCGAGATAATCGAACGCTGTGTGAAGGAGAAACATGCCGTCCACTGTGAGAGCGAGAGCGTCTATACCGATAAATATCTTGAGGCGATAGCCTTTCCCCTGTCAGACGACCGTGCGGCGACGATATTTCTTGACCGGACGGAGCTGAAAAAGTCGGAGGCTGAGCTGAAAGATAAGCAGAAAAAACTTATCGAGTACCAGTCGATGCTGAGGGAGCTGGCGACCAAGCTGACGATCAGTGAGGAGACTACCCGGCGCGAGATCGCGACGGACCTCCACGACAGCATCGGCCATTCGTTGCTATCGCTGCTGCTTGACCTGCGAAAGCTGAAAGAAAACTATCACCGGCCGAATGCGGCGGAATCAATTCTGGACGGCGCCATCGAGTCTACGGAGCGGATGATCGCGGAGAGCCGCCAGCTGATATTCGAGCTGAGTCCGCCGATTCTTCTTGAGGTCGGTATTACCCCGGCGCTGGAGGCGCTCGCGGATAAACTCCTGTCGCCGAGAGATATAAAATGGAGCGTTTCGACGAGGGGACAGCTTAAAGACTATCCGGCGGACGACGCCGTCTGTATCATACTGTACAGAATGTCGCGCGAGCTGCTGGTCAACGTCATCAAACACGCGAAGGCGAAGCATGTCCACATAAACGTCAACAGAGGACCGAATAAAATACAGGTCGTGATCGAAGACGACGGCGTCGGCATGAGGAAAAATTTCATGCCCGGCAGAGGCAACACCGGTGGTCTGGGATTATTCAGCATCAGAGAACGTCTCCTGCATATCGGAGGCGATATGCGAATCGTCTCCAACAAAGACGGAACGACGGTCTCTTTGCTTGCGCCGTTAAAATTAAAGGTAAGTGATCTGCGGGAGGGGGCCGATCAATGATAAAACTGTTTATCGCCGATGATCACGAGTTATTTCGCGAGGGGCTTAAGAGCCTGCTGAGCCGTGAAAAAGATATCGAGATAGTCGGCTCCGCCTCCGACGGCCTTGAGGCGGTGAACGCCGTTCGGCGGCTGAAACCGGAGGTCGTCCTGATGGACGTTACCATGCCGAATATGAACGGCATACAGGCGACGGCTAAGATATGTTCCGAACTGCCTGATATCGCCGTTATCGTCATCTCCATGCACAACGACAGGCGCTTTATCGCCGAGGCGCTGAAAGCCGGCGCGCGCGGCTATGTCCTGAAAGAGAGCTCCCCGGAGCTGATGCTTGACGCCATCCGTACCGTGAGCCGGAACGAGGTATTCTTCTCTCCGAAAGTCTGTACGGTGCTTGTCAGCGATTACCTGCGGCTGCTCGGCAATGAGGAGGTCGGCCGCGCGAGCCCTCTATCCGAACGCGAGATGGAGGTGTTGCAGCTCCTTGTCAAAGGGCGCAACGGCAAGCAGGTCGCCGACGCTCTCTCCATCAGTAAAAACACGGTCGATACCCACCGCCGCCGCATCATGGACAAGCTAGGCTGCGAGAGTATGGCCGAGCTTACAAAGTATGCGATACGCGAGGGTTTTCTGACGCTCGAATAACCACCGGGGCGGTTTTTTTAAATCTGGAATTACCGCTTTATTTCATCTCCGGAGCGGTATTCCTTGTGTTTTGCCGGATATCTGCGATTTTTCCGCAGCTTCTTAGTTTATAATATCCCCGTATAAATGAAAGGGTGTGTTGACGATGCCGATATTGATTGGGATAGCGGCCCTTGTTGTTCTCGCGGGCATATACGTCGTAATGTCGCTCTCTCGCTTCCGCGAAAGCGCCGGCGCGATGGAGCAGGCCGTAAGAGAGCTGCTTACGCGGCTGCAAAAGATGGAGTCCAGGCTTGACGAGACTGAGGAGCGGCTGAATGGCAGCCTCAGCGCGATGCGTAAAGAACAGCGCGAGGCGGCCATCGAGGCCAGGGCCGAGCAGGCGCGCGGGATTGGCACCTTCGGCGACGCACAGGCTAAAAGGATCAAAGAGATAGGCGATATGCAGCGCGAAAGTTTCCAGAGCTTCTCCGCGCAGCTGACAAACCTCGGCGAGAGCCAGGCGACGCGCATAAAGGAGATCAGCGGACAGCAGACCGAGAGCCTCGCGGCCTTCTCGACCCAGCTGACGAACATCAGCCGCCTCAACGAGGAAAAGCTCGAGGCGGTGCGTGCCGCGGTCGAAGAGCGGCTGCGCGAGCTGCATAAAAGCAACGAAGAAAAACTTGAAAAGATGCGCGCCACCGTCGACGAGCAGCTCCACTCAACGCTGGAAAAGCGGCTTGGAGAGGCCTTCGCCAACGTCTCGGAACGCCTCGAGCAGGTGCATAAGGGGCTTGGCGAGATGCGCGCCCTGACCTCCGACGTCGGCGACCTGAAAAAGGTACTGGCTAACGTCAAAGTCCGCGGTACCTGGGGGGAGATGCAGCTTCGTGTTCTGCTGGAGCAGCTGCTCACTAAAGAGCAGTACGCCGAGAACGTCGCCACGCGTCCCAACCGGAGCGAACGCGTGGAATTTGCCGTGATCCTTCCCGGCGCCGACGATGAGAGCGGAAAAGTTTGGCTGCCGATAGACTCAAAATTCCCGATAGAGGATTACCAGCGCCTCATCTCCGCCTCGGAGAGCGGCGACAGCCAGCAGATAACGGAACAGCAGAAGGCGCTGCGCCTCCGCGTGCTTGAAGAGGCGAAGGCGATACACAGCAAATATATCGAACCTCCCTTCACGACCGACTTCGGCATCCTCTACCTGCCGATAGAGGGGCTCTATGCGGAGGTGCTGCGGATAGACGGCCTCTGCGAGCAGCTTTCGCGCGACTTCCGCGTCGTCCCCGCGGGCCCCACGACCATCTGCGCGCTGCTGAACAGTCTGCAGATGGGCTTCCGCACGCTCGCGATCGAAAAACGGTCGAGCGAGGTCTGGGTGCTTCTCGGCAAAGTAAAGACCGAATTTGAAAAATTCGGCGAAGTGCTCGAACGGACAAGGCAGAAGATAGACCAGGCGGGAAAAGAGCTGGACAAGGCCGGCACACGCACCAGAGCGATAAACCGCGCCCTGAAAAACGTCCAGCAGCTCCCGGTATCCGGCGAGGAGGAGTTCATCCAGGCCGAGGCCGACAATTTGGAGGATGAATGAGGTTTGTTTATTCTGTAAAGTAATCCCTGCCACAAAGCGATAAAAAATCCGGAAGAGCTTCTCTTCCGGATTTTTTATCGCCTGTCTCTTTTACTCATCTTCTATCTGTCGGTGCGGCGGGGTGCATACGCCGACTATAACGGCCTCGGTGTCGCCGGGGTTGAAGAGGCGGAACGGCTTTGAGCATTCATAGTAGATGTTGTCGCCCTCGTTGAGCCTGTAAACGCTGCCCTCCTGCTCAAATTCCACCGTGCCGCTGAGGACGAGGAAGGATTCTTCGCCGGGGTAAGAGGTGTACACTCCCTCAGGGTCTTGATAATGGGGAGCAAGCCTCATTATCGCGCACTCCATCTTTTTATTTTTCACATTGTGCTGGAGCAGTTCGTACATAAGAGGGTCTCCGGGGCTGCCTATGATCCGGCGCTCATCTTTTCTGACGACAATATTATCCACCGGATCGGTGTCAAAGAAATATAGCATGAGCACCTTGTAATAAGAGGCCAGCTTTCGGAGCACGGAGATGGAAGGCTCGACCTTGTCCGTCTCTATCTGGCTCAGGTAGCCCTGCGACAGGCCGGTTGCGTCCGCGACCTCTTTCAGTGTGGCTCCGCGCTCTTTACGAAGTTTTTTAATGCGGCTTCCTAGCAAATGCTATCCCTCCTGTCTGGCGGAAATTCGTAGTTCTATAATAATGATATACCTAAATCAGACAGGTTTCAATAGATGTGAGAAATAATTCCTTAAAATCAAAATTTTACTTATAACAAATATTTGACAAAGTCTAAGATGAGCTTTATACTTTCACGCGGGTCAGAGAAAATATGGATAAAAATAAATATTTGAGTGAAAATCAGTGATACGGGACAGCGCTTTGCTGAGCCTTTGTGTTCATGCTCTTTTGTTGAGATGAAACTATTGTGTCACCAAATGTTTTGTATATAAAAAGATAAAGGAGGGCAGCCGGTTTTTATTTGTGCAGGGAAAAGTACCATAATCTTTGGGAAAGGGGTAATTAAAATTGAGAAGGTTTGCGCATATGATCTCTCTTTTAATTCTTCCGCTGATCGTTGAGATCGTCTACAGCACGCTGAAGAGCTTTTTGTTTAACGACACTCCTATCTGGAGTTTTGAGGTAACAATATTTCTTTACGGGACATTTTTCATGCTGGGGGCGGCCTATTGCCATATGAAAAAGGCTCATGTCGCCGTCGAAGCGCTTGCTCCCTATCTCAGTGTCAAATGGCGCAGGAGATTTGCCGTATTTTCAGAGGCGGTCGTCCTTTTTGTCGTCCTGACGCTTTTGGTTGTAAGCATTCCCACCGCCTGGCGCTCTACGATGATGCTTGAGCGTTCCACGCACCAGACTCCCTTCAATCCGCATGTGTGGTGGTACCGGTGGATCATACCTATTTCGTGCCTGCTTTTATCCTACCAGTCTATCCGTGATATGGTCGGGATTATTACCGGAAGAGGCACGGATAAGGAGAGGGAAGATGCTTTAGAGGAGGAACGCTCTGATGTCAAGTGATCTTTATCCGCTGCTGATGTTTGTCTTACTCTTCGTACTGCTCGCAGTCGGAGTGCCGATAGCCTTTTCGCTGGCGGCGGTTTCCATAGTTTTCGCCTATTTTCTCTGGGGGTGGGGAGCTCTTAACCTGCTGGTCTCCGCGACCTGGGGCTCAATGAATAACTTCGTGATCGTGGCGGTGCCGCTCTTTATATATATGGCCTATATATTACAAAAAACTAATGTCGTCGCAGACCTCTATGACACTATTTTCAAGTGGTCCGGCGGGCTGCGCGGCGGCCTGGCGATCGCGACGGTCATCGTAGGCGCCATCCTTGGCGCGGTCTCAGGCGTCGTCGCTGCGGGCGTTATCGGTCTCGGGCTCATCGGCCTGCCGCAGATGCTCAAGCATGGATACAATAAAAAGCTTGCGCTTGGCTGTGTTCTTGGCGGCGGTACGCTCGGCCAGCTTATCCCACCAAGCACCAACATGGTTCTATACGGATGCGTGACGGGAGTCTCCATCGGCGGTCTTTTTGCCGGCGGGCTCTGCGCCGGCGGTCTGCTGGCGGTCCTGTACATCGGCTATGTGCTCATCGGGGCCCTTTTTAACAAAGATTTTGCGCCGGCGCTTCCGCTGGAAGAGCGCGCTAGCTGGGGCGAGAAATTCCGCTCGCTGTGGGGCGTGGCGCTTCCCGCGCTGCTCATCGCGATCGTTCTCGGTTCCATACTTAACGGTGTCGCTACGCCTACGGAGGCGGCGGCCTTCGGCGCGGCGGGCGCTATCCTCATCGGCCTGTTAAACAGACGCCTCACCTGGGATATCGTCTGGAGCTCCTGCTATGAGACGCTCTCGATCACGGCGATGGTCGGATGGACGATGATCGGCGCTTCGGCCTTCGGCTCGGTATTTTCCGGCCTCGGCGGTAACTCGATAATAGCCGATATGGCAATGAGCATGCCCGGCGGCGCGACGATGGTCTTCTTTGTATCCGCGGCCTTCATCTTTTTCCTGGGGATGTTCCTTGAGCCAGGCGCGATCATCTTCCTCGCGGTTCCCATTCTCGCGCCGATCCTCTCGCAGCTCGGTTATGACCCGCTCTGGGTTGGCCTTGTATTCAACGTGCTGCTGCAGTGCGGTTATCTCTCTCCTCCCTTCGGCTTCAGCCTCTTCTATCTCAAGGGCTGCGCTCCGAATGATGTGGACATCATGGAGATATACCGAGCCGCTTTGCCCTTCCTCGCCCTGCAGGTTGTATCTGTAGTATTGATCTTCCTATTTCCGAATCTCGTGCTTTGGCTGCCCAGACTTGCGATGGGACGCTAAGTTATAGAGCAGTAAAAAAACTTAAGGGGGAAACTGTAATTATGAAGAGTTTTAAGGTTATGGCAGTTATTGCGCTTCTTCTCGCGGCCTTTTCCGTGCAGAGCGCAGACGCGGCGACCAGGTGGCGCGTAGTAACCCACGCGATGCCCGGCACAGAGCAGCAGAAGATCGCCGAGGATTTCTGCAAGACGGTTAAGACGCTCTCTAAGGGCGAGCTGGTAATCGAGCCCTACGCGGCGGGAGTCCTCTTCCCGGTATTCGAGACCTTTGACAACGTGGCGAACGGCGTCGTTGATATGGCGATGGTATACGGAGCCTACTGGACGGGCAAAGATCCGCTCTTTAATCTTCAGACACGCCCTGGCTGCCCGCTCAACACCTACGCGGAGGGCGCTTATCTTGATGAAAAGCTCGAGCCCTTTTTCTCGAAGCTCTACGCCAAGCACCGTATCAAGTACCTTGGACATATCATGGAGAGCCCGATCTATGAGCAGCTGATGTCTGTCGTTCCCATCAACAAGATCTCCGACATCAAGGGCAAGAAGATCCGTACCTCCGGTTTCGGCGCGCTTTACTACCGTGCGCTTGGCGCGACGACCGTCTCGCTCTCCGCTCCTGAGATTTATACCGCCTTCCAGACGAAGAATATCGACGCCGCGGAATGGACCTTCTGGGATGAGAACATGCGTATGGGCTTCCACGAAGTCGCCAAGTATGTCGTCGATCCCGCCTTCCAGAACGGGACCTGTGAATATTTCCCGCTCGTTGTCAACCCCGGTAAATGGGAGAAGCTCCCGCAGCATCTAAAGGATATCATCATTGTCGCCCGTGACCGTGCCCGCTATCAGTCGGCGATGGTATACGTCGCCGAGGTGAAGGCGCGCGAGAAGTGGAAGGAAAATTCGAAGATCAAGATCATCAGATGGAGCCCCGAAGATGAGAAAAAGGCGCGTGAGACCGGTCTTAAGCTTATTGTCAACGAATGCAGCAAGACCCCCGAAGGAAAAGAGTATCTAAGAATATACCGCGAAACCCTGTGGGAGCTCGGCTACAAACAGGAGGCTAAGTTTATCGGCTACACGCCTAAGAAAAAATAACGCCGCAATATGCGAAATGGCCGGAGCTTATTAAAGATCCGGCTATTTTTGCCTCTGATGGGTTTGCGTAAAAATTTGTCTTGTGTTAGTCTGCTTTAAATTAAACTGGGTATTTATAATTAATGGAATCAGGAAGGCGGCCTGACTGGTGAATATTTTACCGGAAATACCATTTTTGATAACCTTCATGTTCATAATTTTTCCGCTGACGGCCTTAGCGGCGATCACGATCTACTATTATTATGCAATGAAGGCGGAGAGGGCGCGCGAAAGAGAGGTAAGCGGCGAATGAATACTATGCTCACGGTATCCGCCATTTATCTTGTGATATTTATAATGATAGGCTTTATCGCGACCCGCTATTTTTCCAGCTCCGCCGAGGGATTTTACCTTGGGGACCGCGATTTCGGCGCGATACCGACGGCGCTCAGCGCGGGCGCGACAGATTCGAGCGGTTGGATATTTACCGGAGCGGTGGGGTTTGCCTACGCCTTCGGCGTTTCGATGATGTGGATCTGCGTGGGCTACACCTTCGGTTATTTCTTCAACTACATTTGCCTGGCGCCGGCGCTGCGCCGCTACACCAAACGCACTGGCGCGATGTCGATACCTCATTTTTTCGGCGTGCGCTTCAAAGAACACGCTAAGCTGCTGCGCGGTGTCTCCTCGCTGATCATTACCCTTTTTTTCGTCATCTACACTTCCGCGCAGCTCACAAGCGCCGGTAAGGCCTTCGAGGCCCTTGTCGGCTGGGATTACGAACATGCGATATGGGTCTCCGCCTTTCTCGGTACCTCCTATGCCTTTCTTGGCGGCTACCGGGCCGTCGTCTGGACCGATGTTGTGCAGGGCTCGATCATGCTGTTGGTGCTGCTCGTCTCGCCCTTTATCTTTATCTTCTATCTCGGTGGCTGGCACGCCTTTTGGGAGCGCGCCTTCGCGCTTGATCCCATGCTGCTGAACGCGACGGCGGGTATCGGCGGATACGCCGGCTTTGCCTTCGCCTTTGGTCTCGCCGCCGGCGGGATCGGCCTTATGGGGCAGCCTCAGATACTGCAGCGCTTCATTACGGCGCGCGACGACAGGACGCTCATCACCTCCGCAGTCATCGGCGTATTCTGGATGGTAACCGTCGTCAGCGGGGCTACTCTGATCGGCCTAATCTGCCGGGTCATCATGCCGACGATCCACGACCCAGAGTTTGCCTTTCCCGTGCTCATAAAGGACAGGCTGCATCCGATGGTTGCCGGAGTCGTGCTGGCCGCGGTATTCTCGGCGATTCTCTCCACGCTTGACTCCCTGATAATGGTTGTCTCCCAGACTGTGCACCTGGACATTATAGAGGGCGTCTTCAACAAAAAACTCTCCGACAGGTGGGCAACCCTAGTCGGGCGCATCGTGATCGTCTCCGTTGGCATCTGCGGAGCCTGTATCGCCCTTTCAAATACGCGCATGGTATTTTGGTTCGTTCTCTACGCCTGGGCGGTCATGGGGGCCTCCTTTGCGCCGCCGCTGATCCTCGGTTTGTACTGGAAAAGGGTCACGGCGCTTGGTGCGCTGGGGGGTATCATCACGGGCGGTGTCGTGACGGTGCTCTGGTACAATACGCCGTTCCTGAAGGAGATCATGTATGAGATGCTCCCAGCGGCGCTCTCCTCGACCTTTGTCACCGTGGCGGTGAGCTTCATGCAGGAGGCTCCGGCGGACGGCGAGGCACAGGTCGCGCTCGCGAAACGCTGACGGCTGTTAATTGATAAGAGAAAAACAGCGGCGTCCCGTCTGCCTAATTTCCTGTCCGCTGCTGCGGACAAGGGCCGGCGCGGGACGCCGCTGTTTTGTGCTTTAAGGGGATTTTTATTCTATGGCCTTGTGTACCTGCCGATGAAGATTATCGCGCCCGTCGTGTTGTCCCTGATGATGTAGATGAAGGGACGCTCGGCGCGGAAAACGACCGCGTCGTCGTCGGGTGCGGGCATCGAGGTGCGCATCATGATGACCGCCGTCGCCGCCGCGGCCTCTGTACCCTCTTCCGCCACTTCAATAAAGGTCTTATGCACGATGTTGCTGATGTAGAGATCATCCAGGCCGGTAATGCCGGAGAAGTCTGCCGCTTCGGGGCTGAAGGCTGATGGCATGCCCATCTTTGCCAATGTCTGCGCCAGCTCATAGTCGTTCTCCTGCTTGAACTTCGGCAGATATATCTTTACCTTCTGCGGCGTCATCGCCGCTATCCACTTCGAGAGCTGTTCGGCGCTCAGCGCCTTTTCCAGCGTTTCAATGTCGGATTTTTTATCGGGCAGCAGTACCAGCATGGAAAAGCGCCCTCCCTTGTAAGGCAGCTCCAGGATCTCCGCGTCGCTGAGTTTGGCGTAGTCCACCTGCTCTCCGGTGCGGTTCATCGTCAGCACCTTGACGGATCGTTCCGGGCTTATCCAGAAGGGGCGCGGCACGGTGTTGACCGACTGGAACTCCTCAAGCCAGGAGGATTTGAAGTACACGGCGTTTGTGAGTACCATCAGCGTCTCTTTGCTGAGCACGCCTGGGCCGATGATGTCCTTGATCCTCTGCTGCGTCTGTTTTTCCACCCATTTGTTTATCGTCTTGCGCGCCGACTCGGGGTTGGCCCTGTAATTGAGCGGCGTCAGCCCCGCGTTATAATAGTCGCGGACCGTCTGCGCGTATTCTGGCAGGATCTTCTCCTGCTTCGCGGGCCAGACGGCGTTCGCCGTGTGCACCTGCGCGATATCCTGCGGCACCGAGTTTATCTCGTTGATGAGCGCGCCCATATTCTTGTGAATATCCGGCGACAGCGAGAGCACCTTTTCCATCTGCTGCTCAGTGATGCCGCGCGCGCCGGCGTAGGTCATCGCGAGCGCCGAGGTGACGCTGTAGGGCGAGATGAAAAGATTGCGGTGTCCGCGCTCTGCCGCCACCTGCCGGTATAGGTCGAAGGTAAACTTGTTGACGGCGTAAGCCGCCTTCGCCGAAAGAGTTTTTGGGTTTGGCGTAAAGCCGCCGTTCGTCTCAATCGCCGTCAGCCCCGCGCGGATTGCCACCATTTCGATGTCGTTGCGTATGGTGTTATAGTCGTAGCCCGCCTCTTTGAAATAGGGGCGGTAGGCGCTTGCCAGCTGACGCATGCTGGACAGCTCCGCGTCTCCAAGCTTTGTAATGTCGTTCTCCGCGTGTTTGAGCGCCATCACCACAAGTGCCACCACCTGCTCGGGTGTGAAGGCGCTCTTGCCGGGGACTACCTGCTCGCCGATCAGCCCTTTGGCCGAGAGATTGCTTAGAGAATGATAGGTCCAGTGAAAGGGCGGTATCAGATTCGATATATTCGCCATCGCGATATTTGGCGACAATAGCGCCGTGACCAGCACCAGCGTAATGATTATTCGTTTCATCAAATTACCTCCTGTAATCGGCTGCATTTCTGCTCCAATCACAGATTATAGCCTAAAACGCGGACGAGCGCTCCTTGGTTTTGCGTGATTGGAGGATAAAAATTTGTTTCATAGTGTTAAAATTATTCAGGAAGCGCCGGTTAAATCGTTTTATCGGCTAAATAACTAAGATATATTCCGCTGATTGGATGTGTCTGCCGCGAGGCGTACGGCGCATATGGCCGGCGGACCAATATATAAAAGATACTTAGGAGTGTGAATCCAGATGAACGAACTGCGAGTTGACCGTGAAAAATGTACGAAATGCGGAACATGTCTGCGCATTTGCCCCGCCGGGATAATAAAGTTTGGCGACGACGGGTTCCCGGAAATGTCGGAGAAGCACAGCGGACGCTGTATCCAGTGCGCCCAGTGCGTGCTCTTCTGTCCGGCATACGCAGATACCCTCTCCTTCATGGACCAGGGAAAGATCGTGAGGAGCGAGGATATAGTGATGCCCACGGCGGAACAGGCGGAAAACCTGCTCAAGACGCGCCGCAGTATCCGTAAGTTCAAGGATGAGCGCATTCCGCGCGAGCTTTTCGCGCGGATATTCGAAACTGTGCGCCAGGCGCCGACGGCGGTGAACTATCAGCCCGTACGCTGGGTGGTCTCGGATGATCCGGAAAAGACCAAGGAGATAACGAACCTTATCCTCTGCTGGTTCCGTGAGGAGATATTCAAGAACCCCACCGACCCCGGCGCGCTGCTCGGCGCGGCGATGATCGCGAAGGCCAAGGCGGGGGAGGACGCGCTGCTGCGCGGCGCGCCGCATGTCGCGGTCGCGGTCGTGCCTAAAGAACACCGCTGGCCGGAGGACGGGGCCATCGCCCTTACATATCTTGAGCTTGCCGCCCATGGTCTGGGGATAGGCTGCTGCTGGGGCGGTTACCTGACGATAGCGATCAGGAGCTTTGCGCCGCTGCGGGAATATCTTGGGATCGGTGATGACGAACACATCTGCGGCGCGCAGATGATGGGCTGGCCCCAGCTTCGTCCGCTGCGGCAGTACCCCCCGCGCCGGGAAGCAAACATACATTGGCTGTAAACGAAGCCTGCCCGCTGACGATCGGCATTCTGGCCCACGTCGACGGAGGAAAGACCACTCTGACGGAGCAGATGCTCTTTAAGGCCGGTGCCGTGCGTTCGCTGGGCCGCGTGGACGATGGCAGCGCGCATACGGATTTTATGGACTTTGAGCGGCGGCGCGGCATCTCGGTCCGCGCCGCATCCGCGCTTCTTGAATGGCGCGGCGTAAAGATATATATCATCGATACCCCCGGCCACAGCGACTTTTCCGCCGAGGTGCAGCGCGCCGTGCGCGCGATGGACCTTGCCGTGATTGTCGTCTCCGCCGTCGAGGGCGTACAGTCGCAGACTGAGCTCATATGGCGCTCCATCGATAAGATGGGTATTCCGGCACTCTTCTTCATCAACAAGACCGACCGCGTCGGAGCCGACGTCAAGTCGGTCATGGCGGAGATAGGGGAGCTGACTGGAACCGCGCCGCGCCTGATCGATCTGGAGGATAAAGAGTCGCTTGCCGAGACGCTTGCCGAATATGACGACGCGGCGCTGGAAAAATACTTTGACGAAGGAGCCTGCGCATTTAGCAAAGATGAGCTCGACACGCTTCTGAGAGATTCCTTCTATGCGCGTAAACTCATTCCCGCCCTTTGCGGGGCGGCGCTGAAAGGCGAGGGCGTCGAGCCGCTTCTGGAGCTGCTCGCACGGCTGTCCAAGGCACAGGACGCCGCCGGTCCGCTTTCAGGCGTAGTTTTCAAAGTGGAACATAACCCCTCGCTCGGACGCGTGGCGCATCTGCGCCTCTTTTCCGGAACGCTGAAAAACCGCGACAGCGTGCGCAATGTCACCATGGGACGCGAGGAGAAGGTGACGCAGATACGCGAGGTGCTGGGCTCAAAGGAAAAGGACAAGGGCAGCCTTTGCGCCGGAGAGGTCGGCGCGGTCTACGGCCTGACGGGGACCGTCAGCGGAGACATCATCGGCGATCCCTCGTACGTGCCGCCGGTGGCGGAGATTGCCGCTCCTGTGCTGCGCGTTAAGGTGACGTCGGCGGAACCGTCGCAGTATCCCGCGCTGGTGGCCGCCCTCTCGGAGCTCTCCGCCGAAGACCCGCTGCTGGACGTCATCTGGGAAAAAGAGTCGCGCGAACTGCTTGTGCGCGTCACGGGACTGCTGCAGATAGAGATACTGCAGACGCTGCTTGCCGAGCGCTTCGGCCTTGAGGCGGCTCTCGGCGAGCCGATGGTCGTCTATAAAGAGCGTCCGCTCAAACGCGCGCACGGCTATGTCGAATATACCATGCCCAAACCCTGCTGGGCGGTTATGGACTTTGAGATCGAGCCGCTGCCGCTCGGCACAGGCGTCGTCTTTGAAAGCACCGTGGCAAACGATAAAATATATACGCGCTACCAGGCCCAGGTGCGTCAGACCATCCCGGAGGCGCTGCGGCAGGGGCCGAAGGGCTGGGAGGTCACGGACGTCAGGATCAGGCTCGTCGGCGGCGAACACCATACGGTACATACGCACCCTCTGGATTTCATGCTCGCGACGCCCATGGGAATCATGGACGGCCTCGTGGCAAGCGGCACGGAACTTCTTGAGCCGATGCAGAAGTTCCGCCTAACCTTCCCCGAGGAGGCGAGCGGCAGGTTGATCGGCGAGATTGTCGCGATGCGCGGCACATTTGACAGCCCCGTCGTGCGCAAGGGCAGCTTTATGATGGAGGGGCTGCTGCCTGTCGCCTCAAGTATGGACTTCCCGCTGCGCGTAGCCTCGCTCACCGGAGGCCGGGGCACGCTCTCCACAACCGCCGCTGGTTACGCTCCCTGCCCGCCCGGCGAAGGATTTGAGGTTCCATACCGCGGGGTCTCGCCGCTGGACCGCGCAAAATATATTTTGTACAAACGCGGAGCCTTAGGCGCATAAAGAGAGGAGAATGTCGATGGAAGATAAATATACGCTGGCCACTAAGATAAGGGTGCGCTACAGCGAGACCGACCAGATGAAGATCGTCTACAATGCCAACTACCTTGACTGGTTTGAGGTGACCCGTACCGAACTCTGCCGCGGCTGGGGCCGCCCCTATACCGAGTGGGAGAAAAACGGGCTGATGCTGCCCGTTGTCGAGGCCTACTGCCGCTATAAGCATCCTGCCTGCTACGACGACGAGATAGAGCTGTGGGGCCGCGTCTCTGAGCTCAAGGTCCACAGCATTAAGTTTGAATACCGTGTCGTGCGCGCCTCCGACGGCAGGCTGCTCACCGAGGGGTGGACAAAGCACGGCTGCACAGACCTGAACGGCAAATTATTCAAAAAAGAACATCCCTTCTATCTGTGGGTCCTCTCGCTGCTGGGGAATGAGGGCTGAGGCCGGAGGCAGGAGAAGGGCTTTCCTGCTTGTTGAGCTGATCGCGGTGCTGGTGATCGTTGGAAGCCTCTCCTGCATCTCTCTTCAGACCCTTTCGAATTCGCAGACGAGAGAACGGCGTATAATACTGAATGAGGCGAAAAACTTTTGTACCTGGATGAAGCACCGGATGGCTTTGGCGGCGCGCGAGAGTGTGGAATTTCGCGTCATGCTCACGCAGAACACAGACCGCAGCTATGAGGTGACCATAATTTGGCTCGGCGGTATGAAAAATCTGCGGCACGAGATATATTCTTTCGATGAGGCGGTGCTGGCCTACGAGGGCGTCCGTGAATTAATTTTCTCCGGGCGCTGGTTTACGCTGACCCCAGCGGCCACTTTTATAGTAAAATCAAGGAAGATGCCGGAGGTCAGGTATTTTGTGACGATTGCCGGCACCGGATATGTAGATATTAAAGATAAATTATAGGAGCGGGTCTGTCGTGGATAAAAAATCATGGCATAACGAAATAGATTTTCATTGCAGCTTTGGCATTTGGCCCTTCAAAAAGAGCCTGGACATCACCCCTGCCGGATTTCTGTACTGCGGAGAACTATTTCCCCTTAAAACGATAACGCGGCTCCGCTGGGGCGTGGACCAGCGGCGGGGCGGCCCCTTCCCGAAGGTGCGCTATCTCGCCACCTTCGGCACTGAGACCCGTGAATTCACGATCAAGACCAAACAGAAAGATTTTTATGAACATCTTACGCAACGCTTCTGGCGCGCGGTGGGGAAGCGCCTGATGGCCGAGATGCTTGACGGACTGAGGAAGGGAAAGGATTACCGCTTCGGAGACTTCTCCGTCTCCGACAATGGTCTCACGATGACGCAGCGTGGACTCTTCAAGGGCTCGCAGTCTGAGTTTTATGAATGGAAGCGGCTTAAATGGGGCATCGTGAACGGGAATCTTGTCTTCACCCCCGCGGAGGCCACCGATAAGCTGCTTACAAGCGCCTCCTTCTTATGGGTGGATAACACGCATATTTTGAGCGTCGCGCTGGCGCTCCTCCAGAAACAGACGAAGCTTGAGCAGCTCAGCTCCATCGCCGACTGAGGTTTTCTGATGCAGAAACGTGTAAGGCGCGTCCCGCGTCCCGACTACATAATTCCCCATCCCGAAAGCGGCGCCGCTTACGAGGGCGTCGCGGATGTAAAAAACTCGCCGTACTTCAAAGCGCCCGATTTCTTCACCATGGAGAGCAACGACAGGGGGCTGACGATACTCACGAACTACCCCACCTACCAGCAGACCGCCTGCTACAGCTGCGGCCCCGCGGCGGCGCTGACGGTGCTCTGGTACTTCGGCGTTACCGATTACGACGAACCGGAGCTGATGCGGCGAATGGGCTCCAGCGGCACCCCCAACGAAAGGGGCGAGGGCGGCACCTGCACCGCGGGAATGTGCCGCTTCTTTGAAGAGATCGGCTGGCGGATAAGCACAAGCCTCTGCGAGTGCCGCGGCGGCGAGCGTATCTTTAAGGATGCCGCCGCCTTCCGAGACTTTGTAATCCGCAATCTGCGGGCGGGGCTGCCCATCATGGTGGAAAACATGCGCTTCGGCGGCCACTGGCGCGTCATCATCGGCTACGATACCATGGGTACGGAGACTACGGCTGACGACGTGCTCATCTTTATGGACAGCGACGACGTCTGCGACCACTGTCAGGACGGCTACGCGGTCGCCTCCGCCGAGGAATTCTTTCACACCTGGCGTGATATCGGAGCATTGCCCCCGGACCAGCGCATACAGCAGTACCTGATCGCCTATCCGCCGGATTTCAAACCGCGGGAAGAATAAAACAAGCAGATAAGACAAAAGAGAAGAGCCGTGCGGCTCTTCTCTTTTGCTAAATCCTGTTAAATAAGTAAGGCTTACAGAGCAGCCTTGCTGTACTGGTCACGCATGCCTTTTACGGCGGCTGCGAGTGCCTCGGGATCGAGGACCATTTCCATCATGGAAATCTGCTCTTCCCACTGCGCGGGATCGCACTCTGAACGAATAGCTTCATCAAAGATGTGATACACGGGGAGTCCCAACGAGACTCCAGCAAGCGGGCCTGCGAAGGTCGGATCGCCGTTCGTGACGGTTTCGGCGTAGATTTCTGCGCCTTCCGCGTCTGAAGAACCTAATACTACTACACAGTTCTCGGCTCCAAACTTCTCAGCGGCGTCTTTAATACGCTGCTGGTTCTGCAGGTCCATTGCTCCTGCCGCGGTTCAGACAAAGCATTCTGTCGCTGAGAATACTATCTCTGCGCCAGAATCCTTAAGGCACGCTTCCATCGCGGGCCCAGGTACGCCGTCTCTTTCGCCAAGCAGGAGAAGTTTCTTACCACTTAATTTGCCCATGGACAAGATACCTCCTATTTGTGTTTTATGCTAAATTGGACGCTGCCGTCCAACTATCGCCTTACTTAATAAGGTTTTCGATCTCCGCTCTGATTGACTCGGCCGTGCACTCTTCCTTTGAGAGGCGCTTTACCTCTACTCCGTCCTTCCAGAAGAGGAAGGTGGGAAGGCCCATTACGCGGAAGCCCATCGCCACTCTCTTGTTGGTCGAGCAGTCGACGGAGGTGAACTTCACCTTACCCTCGAATTCCTTCTCCATCTCGTGATAGTGGGGCATAAGGCCCATGCAGGGAACGCACTGGGGTCCCCAGAAATCCACTACTACGGGTATTGACTTCTCTTCGCGTACTTCGGCGTCGCAGTTTTCTTTTGTAAGTGCAATCATTGTAGTTTGCCTCCTGTTTATATTTTAAAAGTCACAGCTTTTAATATCTATTTCTTATCATATCATCCGTCAGTCAGAAAGTCGACCTTGAAACGATATTTAATTTCTATTTTCAGCCTCAATAATCATAGCGTCGCGCAGCGTCCGCTGCAGCATCTGGCGGTCGATCACGCCGAAGTCCTCGCCGGGCTCCGGCAAATTGTGGTTCTCCCGTTCCATCCGGTAACGGTCTCTCGCCTTGCCGAGCGCTATCAGCCCGTCCCTGTCATACTGGCGGTCATTTTTCTCTATCACCAAAGACCGATAGGGACCGCGCATTATCGGCACATTCGGAGGCAGTGGGGCGGATACGAGCCTCCAACCCTGCTGAAGCAGCTCTTCCGTCTTATCGAGGACCTCCATCGGCGTCCCCTCGACGAACACTATCTCATGCGGTACCGCGGGGCCTGTCTCTATCCAGCTGTTGTTTGTAACGATACGTAACTCTTTTGCCGTCATCTCTATCACCCGGTCTCCTCAGCTCGTGCCGCTTTGTATAATATGATATTTTACAGCAAAATGCAAAGGCTGTTTTTGTGCATTTTTATAAAAATGATAAGAGAATTACTGAAATAGGTAATTTTTTTGTTCGGATTAATATTTTGGTGGAAGAGGGCGGCGTTTAAAGCCGCCCTCGGATAGTTTAAAACTAGTTCTTTTCGAAGATTGTCTGTTCTTCGATAGGCGTAGTCATAGCCTTGAATGCGCGCATGAGCAGCTCTCTGCGTGCCGCCTTGTCGACCTCGGGGCCGAGTTCGGGGTTTCCGACGGGATGGGGGATCGCCACGCCGGGGACTATTCTGTTCGTTCCGACTGTGAGCATGATAGGAACGATCGTCGCTATCTGGACGACGGGGATGCCTGCCGCGTTTTCGATCTCTCTTGTCATCGATGCACCGCACCGAGTACAAGTTCCTCAGGTGGAGGTGAGGATCACGCCGTCAACGCTGGCCTCTTTCAGCTTCGCGCCGATCTCCTGTCCAAACTTCTCGCCGAAGGCGACGGCCGTACCGGTACCGGTCGTGGTGTAGAACTTATCGTGGAGTTTGCCGAATACGCCCTCTTTTTCAAGTTCGCGCATAACGTCGATGGGAACGACCACATCGGGGTCGAGGTTTGCCCACTGACGGTCATAGCCGCCGTGGATTGACTCGTAGTTATCGGGCGTCATATCGAAGAGGCTGGAAATATCATACTCGCCGAAGCTCTCCGCCGAGGAGACGCGGATACGGTCGGGGTTGCCCTTCGGGACGATACCGCCGGAGGTGACGAGCGCGATCTTCGCGTGCTTCAGATCCTTGATCGGCGCTGCCGGAGGGATCTTCTTGAAGGTCGGCATCTCATATTCCGTCTGGAACTCTTCGCCGCGGAGCTTCTTGAGGAGCATCTCTACCGCGCGCTCAGCGCCGCTCTTCTCATGGAAGAAAGACTTGCGCATGCCGCGGTGGATATAACCCTCGACCTTCGCGGGGCCCATCGGTTCGCCCTTCGCGAGCTTGAGGCCGAGCTTAGCCATTACGGGAAGGGCCTGGCCCATGCCGCGCGCCGAGTCGGCGCAGGGGACGATGTAAGTCTTCTTGGAATAGAGCTCCACTCCGGGGTTCTCGGGGTACATTGAAGTCACCGTGGGGATTCCGAGCTCGGCGGCTACCGTGGCCGCGATATCGCCGCAGGCGAATCCGTAGCGTCCGGCGTTGAAGGCGGGGCCGGCGATGAAGAGGTCGGGCTTCTTGGCCGCCACCATCTCCAGGCACTTGGCGCGGGCCTCTTCCGTGTGCTCTCCATAGTAGCCGTCGCCGCAGATGACGGTGGCGACTATCTCAGCCTCGCCGCCGAAGGCGGCGTTAAGGCCCATTCCGGGACCGACAATACCCTCGCGTATCTCGGGCTGGTGGTCGGCCTTCTCTTCTCCGCCGATACCGGCGTAGAACTGGTTAATATAATGAACAACTTTTAAGGTCATTGTGATTACCTCCCTATACCCATTCGCAGCCGAGCTTGTTGAAGCCGATTTCAGCTGTGGAAGCGATGATGGACTGAAGCTCTACGTACATCGAGCCGTCGGGACGCAGGCTCTCCTCCGCGCCGCCGGAAAGGACCGCGATCGATTCGGGGTAGCCGATGACCTTGTCCATGGCGGGAACTTCGATCATCTCGTTGACGTTGCCCGTGGAGATGAAGCCTGTGAGCTCCGGCGTGGCGTCGGCAAGGCTCTGGCTCGCGCCGTCCGTACCGGCCGATTCGTCGGATACGAGAACCGCCTTAATGCCGGCGTTCTCAAAATTCTTCGCGTTGAGGCAGAGGTCCGTATCGGGGTTGCCGTAGCCCTCTTCCGAGACGATGACGCCGTCTGCGCCGAGCTGCTGCGCGATCGAGAGGTTCATCTGCGAGGCGCGGATCTTACCGGCGAGCACCGTGCTCTCCTGGGTGGGAACCATGCCGAGGAAGTTGATCTCTTTGCCGTGGCGGGCATAGAGCGCCTGGACTATGGGGTTGTGGCAGTGATGCCAGGTGGTGTTCTTGTCGCAGGCCGAGACGCAGTTTCCGGAGACCATCGCGCCGTCGAGGACTTCGTTCGGGTGGATGAGCGTCGGAAGCGAGGGACGGAGGTCCGCCGCGTAGAGATAGGTGTCGTGCAGCAGTCCCTGCGTGATATTCATGCAGACATAGATGACCTTCGGGAGATCGGGATACTTCTGGCTCTCCTCGAAGGTGTCGCCTTTTTCAAATACCGCGACTTCGTCTGCCTTAGCGCCGTTCTCTTCCGCGCAGCGGGCGAGGTATACAGCGAGCTTAAGTCCGGCTTCGCGGAGCGAAGTTTCGTAAAGGTGCTTCTCAAGATCCTCTACGGGTTCGACTGAGAGTACGATGTTGTATGTCTCTGAGAAGGGTGAATAGGGGGCTGCGGGGCCGCTCATGTCGATGAAGCCCTCCTGGAAGGCGACGATCGGGCCGCAGGTGACTACCGCCGCGCCGTCAAGGACGAGGGTCTCTCCGTTTCCGGCTTTCTCCATGGGAGCCATGAAACCGGGGAAATAATTGCCCTTGCCGATCTTAACGCGGGGTTCGACCGCATCCTTGACCGGAATGATGCGCGTCTTCTCACCGGGGCGGGCAAAATCTATGCTCACCTTCGAGAAGTTCCTGTCCTCGGCGACGAGGGCCTCGGCTTCTTCTTTGTTGACATAGAGCACGCCGTTCTTTACGTGGGTTTTCTCTGCAAAATCAAGTCCTTTGATGTGGACCTTATGCAACTCCAAACGCATTTTGCATTCCTCCTTATTTATTGATAAAACAAACATTAAATTCTTTTTGGAAGATTCGGTGCTTCAGCCACTTTGTCTCCCTATTCACATTCTAGCTATATACGGGGCAAAATACATTATTCCTAAGAACATAAAAATGATATATAATAAAAAACGAACTATGCTCTTGAATAAAAAGTCCGGGAGTGGTTTCTTCATGTTTAAAAAAATGGCGCAGAATATCGCAGAGAGTACAAGCGAGGTAATCGGACGCGGCGTTCTCGTTACCGATGAAAACGGCATCATTATCGGCTGTAATGTAAAGAAAAGAGTGGGGACCTTCCACGAACCCTCCATTAAGGTGATGCAGGAAAACAAACCATGCGTCACCTACAGCGACGAGGCGAAAAAAATGCCCGGCGTCTATCCCGGTTATACACTGCCCATACAATTCTTCGACAAAGTCATCGGCTCCGTCTCAATAACCGGTATGCCCGATGAGGTCGAGCGTTTTGGGCTCCTCGTGCAGAAACAGGCGGAAATCATGCTGCGCGAACAGGCCTTCCTTGAGTCAAACCTTATGCGCGAACGCGCGCTGCGCGACCTTGTTGAAAACGTCGCCTCCTACGACGCCTCCCAGGGCATGGGCGAACTCATCACCCTTCAGGGCAAAGAGCTTGGCGTAACCCTCACGCGCTGCAAAGCCTCCGTCGTCGTCGAGATGAAAAAGTGGAAAGACGAATCGAGCGAGAACGCCTATCAGATCATGGTGCGCGAGCTGCGCTCCGCCTTCTCCCATCCGCGCAATGTCATCTGTCCGCAGCGGAACCGGCGCGTCACGATCTTCGTCACGCCGAACCGTCCGGGGACCAACGACGACATCACTCAGAACATTGAGAGCCTTGCCCACGGTTTTATCGAGAGCCTGGAAGACAAAGGCATTACCGCCGACATCGCCGTAGGCTTTCCCGCGAACGACCTGAACGGGCTCGCCATCTCCCTGCGTTCCGCGCGCGACGCGATGCGCCTCGCGGGCCAGCTCAAACTTTCCGGCGTTATCTCCGCGCGCAGCCTCACCAGCGAGGCCCTGCTGGACCTGCTCCCGGTAGGCAAACGGGAAGAATTCGCCGACCGCACCCTCGCGGGGCTCGAGGGACGCAACGATTACGAGGAGATGCGCGACACCTTCCTCGGCTGGTGCGAATCCCCCTTCGCGAGCGGCGAAGTGGCCGAGCGTCTCGCGATGCACAGAAACAGCCTTCAGTACCGCCTCAAAAAAATCCGCGCCCTCACCGGCAAAGACCCCTGGAACTTCAAAGACGCCTTTGAGCTGTGGGCCGCCTTTGTGCTGAAGAACATCAGCAGCGCGGAAAAAAAACAATAATCGCAGACGGCCCGAAATCCTAAATTATAGAAAATAACTTTGCGGAAGCTTCCTTTTAACGGCATCGAAGAGGGAGGCTTCAATTTTATTCCCAGCTTTCGCCGCGCAGCACTCATTCAGTCAGCCGCAAAAACAGGCGGCTGACGCCTCTGATAGAAACGGAGCTAAGTTCAGCTATCGGCAACCCGCGTAAAAATCCGGGCGGCCGCCGCAATAGTGCTGACCGCCGTCTATTTCTACGACCAAGGCGGTCTTAAAACAATAAAAGTCTGCTATATAGCGGTCGATAACCTTCTGACGCTGAAAACGCGCGGGATATTTTGCGAGAAAAATGATTTTTGTTTGTCATGCCGGGCTTGACCCGGCATCCAGGGGCTTGGGGTTTTATTTTGTTAGGAGTAGAACAAGGCAAGCCGCTGGACACCGGCTCGGGGGCCGGTGCGACAAGACAAGAACAAAAGCAAACAACGGTTCCACTTTGACTCGACAGGCTGAAAGCTAAATTGCGATTTATCTTCGATGAGGAAAACTGTAAATTGCGATTTAGCTTTTGACTTTGCCCTTTTAGCCTTCCTCTCTGAGGAAGGTGGATCGCCGCCGCTTTTGCGGCGAGACGGAAGGAGTGTTGCTCTGTATGGCGCGGAAAGCGCGCCATACAGAGCCCGCGGCGAAAGCCGCGGGAGAACCGAAGGTCAACTCTCCCTCAGTCTCGGCGAAAAACATCGCCGAGCCAGCTCTGATGTAACTACCAGCCGAATCGCACAAATCAGAAGAACTCTGATTTGGCTCCCTGGCCGCCTCAGAGAGGGCGCCAAAATCTTTGCTAAACCGTAATTTATCTTTTACCTTACAGATTTCTCCTCCTTATCACACAACCAAGCAACCAGCACCCCCCAACCCCCCGGCCTCTGCGCGGCGTTGTCGCCTTCCTCGTCTCCTCCCACTGTTAAAGTTGTCACACCTTGACTTTACAAAACCCAATAAGGAGGACTGCGACAATGCAGAAAGAGAACCAGAACGTTCACTTGTCTCCCCTACCCGTACCACGACCGGAGCCCGTTTCCGTTCCTGATACCGTCCGTGCCTACAAGCCGCTTGTAAAGGCCGTCGCGAAACGCTACCAGGGACGCGGCGCGGAATACGACGACCTCGTGCAGGAGGGCTGTCTCGCGCTGCTCATCCTCGTCCCCAAATGCCCCGACCCCCAATGGCTCGCGTGCTTCCTCAAAAACCACCTGCCCGGATACATAAGGGACGCCGCGGCGCGTCTCCGCCGCGCGCACGCCGTCGGCAAAGGGCTGCCGCTCGAAGAGCTGGAAGAGATACTTGGCGCGGAAGAACAAAACTACCGTGAAATCGAACTGCGCGAGATGCTCATGCGCGCCCTTTCCCCCGATGAGTTCGACATCACCCAGGCGCTCATAGGCGGTTACAGCCAGCGGGAGATCGCGCGTACCCTGGGCGTCAGCCAGCAGGCGGTCGCGGCGCGCCTTAAAACAATCCGTAAAAAGATAAAAAAGGCGCTGAACGAATAAATTGCCTGGATTAAGTAAATTATGCTATACTGCACTAAGTAAAACTACCTACCAATAAGGTGAAAACAATAACGAAGGAGCGAACTAAGTTGAAAACTCAGAACAGAGACCACTGTAATATTTTTGTATTGAACGAGAGTGCCCCTCCCCCCAAGAAGTAAAGTCGAGTTTAAGATATCCCTGTCCCTTTATTTTAATTCTTCTCTTACTTTCACTTACACTAATACTGAACACGGCGCGGCCCGCCGCGGCGCTCACGCTTTCGGAAAAGATACTGGACGGCGGCGTGCAATTCAACCCAAATATAGGACCGGAGTGGGCTTGCTGGTGGAGCGAATCGCAGATCCGCAAATTCCTCAACGGTAAAGAATATGTCGGGTCGGTCTCCGCGGACAAGACAGAGATAACGGTGACGAACCCAAAAGGTTATTCCTTCTACGACAAGGCCTTCTCCGCGGGCGAAGGCAGCGGGATAATAAAGGCGGCGGTGGACAACTCGAGCACACAGGGTGCTCCCACCGGTCCTAAGACGACCGATAAAATATTCCTCCTCTCCTACGCCGATGTTGACGACTCCAATAACGCACAGGCGCTGGGCAAAAAATACGGTTTTGTCGATATTGGTTCCCGCGAAGCGGAGCTTACCGACTATAGCGTGTCGCGGGGAGTCATCAACCATACTAGTGGTAATAAAAAGTATGGTATTTGGTGGCTTCGTTCCCCCGGCAACATCGTAGGCTCGGCGTCGAGCGTCCGTAGCGCCGGCTACCTCAACGCTTACTACGTTGACTTTGGGTCTGCCGGCCTCCGTCCGGCTTTTCGTCTGAATCTTAAAAACATCATCTTTACCTCTCCCGCCGCAGGCGGGAAAGACGCCGGAGTGGTCACTGCGCTTCAGAAACAGGTGTATGACGGCATATACACGCATATACCAACGTCGAGAGACTTTACCGAACACAAACTGACCCTCGCCACAAACACCTACAAACTGACCTCCGCCGACCTGACCAGTGGCGCCATCACCGCCGGCACAAGCATTGACGTGAGTTACTCCGGCGCCTCGACGGGCGCGGGTTACCACCTCGCCGCCGTTGTGACCAGCGGAGACAGGGCGCTGTACTACGGACGGATAAAGAGCCTTGAAGATGACTCCAAGGCAAACGGAACCGCAACCTTCGTCATTCCCGAATACCACGATAGCGAAGAGGTCTATATCTTTGTAGAGGGAAACAACAACAACGGCGATGGCAAGACAGACTTTGCCGGCGTGCCGGTCTGTCTGACGGGAAACGGCAGAGATATCAAAGCACTCTCGCCGGACGTACTCCCTGACCTGAAATCCATCTCCGTGGCCCCCTCCTCTCTTGACCTCGCCGCAGGCCAAACCGCTACGCTTAACGTAGGCTATTCGCCCGTGGACGCAAAAGAAGATATAGGCTGGATCAGCAGCGCTCCTGATATCGTCTCCGTTGACGGCGCCGGAAAGTTAACGGCGCACAAAGCCGGCACGGCGACAATAACGGCGACGACGGTAAAGAGCAATATCACCGACTCCTGCACAGTCACCGTGACACAACCCTTCGAGGGGCTCAACCTCAATATCCCGAAAGCGGAGCTGATCGAAAAAGATACGATGGAGATATCGGCATTCCTCTATCCCGTGGATACCTCCGAGACCATCAGCGAAATAGAGTGGCGCGTCAGCGACGAAAAGATACTTAAAGCGTCCGCCCTAGCGGGAGAGCCGGCAAAGGCAAAGATAACCGCGCTGGCCGCCGGCAGAGCGTTTGTGACGGCAAAAGTCACAACCTCGGCTGGCACTCTCTACGAAAAACAATCCGAGATAACCGTGACGGCAAAACCAGCCCCGGGACCGACGCCCTCAGGCGGTTCGGGCGGCGGCTGCAACGCGGGTCTGGGTATGGGCATACTCGCCCTTCTGGCGTTCGTTCCCCGTATAGTGAGAAAAGACAAAAACGTGAAATAAAGAGCAGCGGGCGGAACGGAGAATAAAAGACTCCGTTCCGCCTGTTTTTATATCTGGAGATGATTCTATGGCTGTAAGACGTCAGGGATTCTACGCGCCGCTGCTTATAGCGATACTCTTTTCAATCTGTCTCTTCCTCATCTTTTGCCTGTTGACTCACGAGGGGTGATATGGATATAGAGTTCCGTAAAATGCTTATATGCGGAAAGAGATAAAACCTTTCTCGAAAAATAGTCTGCCGGCGGTGACGGGCTGTACCCTCAACCACAGAACAGGAGTGAGACGAATTGCGCTTAAAAGACGCGAAACGATTCTTCCGCGACCTGATGGAAGATACAACCATACGCGGTAAATGTATTGAGATCGCCATGCTGCCCAAAAATGAACGTGGTATGGCACCCCGCGTGCTCGGATACTCATTCACCCCCAAGGAACTGGACGACGTGCTTTGCCGCGAATTTTACCTCATGACGGAAGAGGAGCGCCGTCTGTTCGGCCCCGGCGATCTGCGGGATATCGTGATGAGTATGTGGGGCAATTGCATGTGACGGCGGCGGCAAGCCGCCGTTTTTGCCGTCGGTCTTGCCGAGCGAAGTCCGCGGCGCGTATAAGTGTCGGTTCAGCTTTGTTTTTGTCTTGTATTATGAGGCGTAAAAAGCATGGCGAAGCCGCTGGACGCCGGGGCAAGCCCTGCATGGCAAACCAAAACAAAATCGCTTTTTATCACTTCCATCACCCATCGGAAATTGCGGTTTAGCTTTTGACTTTGCACTTAAAGGTGCCCTCTCAGAGGGAGCCAAAATCTTTGTTAAATCGCTGTTTATCATTGACCCATCGAAGATAAATCGGCGTTTAGACGTGTTGATGACGACGCGAAATAAGGGCGGAAAACCGCAGGCGCACTTTGGTGCGTCGATTGCAAGGCATGTCCCCGCCATTGGGCGGGGACACTTTCAAATTATCCATATTGCCGCGGCATGCGGGTGCGCCTGCCGCAGGATTTTCCGCCCTTGTTGAGCTAAGTCAGCGACGCGTATAAACGCCGATTTACCGTGTTTGACCTCTCATAACCGAGTGTATATAATACCATGATGTATAAATGAAAATTCTTCATCTAAGAAGGAGAGATATAGATGCCGTATGATTTTTCCGCCATTGAACCGAAATGGCAGAAAGCGTGGGCCGACTCGAAGATTTTTGAGGTAGAGGTCGACCACAGCAAAGAGAAGTTCTATTGCCTTGAAATGTTCCCCTATCCGAGCGGGGCGCTCCATATGGGGCACCTGCGCAACTATTCGATCGGCGATTTGCTGGCGAGGTTCCTGCGTATGCAGGGGCTGAACGTCCTCTACCCGATGGGCTTCGACGCCTTCGGCATGCCGGCGGAGAACGCGGCGATCAAGAATAAGACCGCTCCCTCCGACTGGACCTGGAGCAATATCGAGCATATGACGCAGCAGCTCAAAAACGCGGGCTACAGCTACGACTGGCGCCGCCGCGTGGAGACCTGCAACGTAGACTATTATAGATGGAACCAGTGGCTCTTCCTGCAGTTCTACAAAAAAGGGCTCGTATACCGCAAGCATGCGCCCGTCAACTGGTGTGACAAGTGCCAGACGGTGCTTGCCAACGAGCAGGTCGTCGACGACGGCGTCTGCTGGCGCTGCGGCACGCCGGTCACGAAGCGCGACCTCGACCAGTGGTTCATCCGCATCACGGATTACGCGCAGGAGCTGGTGGACTGCCTTGACGATCTCAAGGGCTGGCCGGAGCGCGTCGTCACGATGCAGCGCAACTGGATAGGCCGCTCCGAGGGCGTTCACTTTGAGATGGAGATCGCCGATACGGATCTCAAGCTCGAGGCTTTCACGACGCGTATTGATACTATCTTTGGCGTCACCTTCGTCGCGATGGCCGCGGAACATCCCTACGTGGAGAAGTTCGCGGAGATGGCGGGCGGCGAAAAGGCCGCGGAGATGCGCGCCTTCGCCAAGCGGATGGCCTCGCGCAGCACAATCGAGCGCACCGCCGTCGGCACCGATAAAGAGGGTATGGACACCGGCTTCTTCGCCGTCAATCCCGTCACGGGAGAGAAGTCGCCGATTTGGATCGCCGACTATATCCTCACCGATTACGGCACGGGGGCGATTATGGGTGTTCCCGCGCACGACCAGCGCGACTTCGATTTCGCGCGTAAATATAATATCCCCGTCATCACCGTCGTCCGCCCCGTAGACGAACCGGCTCCCGACGGCGCGACGATGCCCGCGGCGGTGGCCGCCGACGGCGTCGCCTGCAACTCCGGTTTCCTCGACGGCCTGCCCACGGAAGAGGCGATTGCCAGGGCCGCCGAGTGGTTCGAGGAGCACGGCAAGGGCAAGAAAGAGGTGCAGTTCCGGCTCCGCGACTGGCTCATTTCGCGCCAGCGTTATTGGGGAACGCCGATCCCGATGGTCTACTGTGACCACTGCGGCATAGTCCCCGTGCCGGAGGAGCAGCTTCCCGTCGAGCTGCCGCTTGACATAGAGATGCCCGCGAACGGCGGCAATCCGCTTGCTCAGCGCCCCGACTGGTACAATACGACCTGCCCGGTCTGCGGCGGCCCGGCGCGCCGTGAAACGGATACGATAGATACATTCTTCTGTTCGTCATGGTATTTTGACCGTTACACCTCCCCCTGGAGCACGGATATGCCATTCGATAAGGAGGCGGCGGCCTACTGGATGACCGTCGATCAGTATATCGGCGGTATCGAGCACGCCTGTCTGCACCTTATTTACGCGCGTTTCTTTACTAAGGTGCTCTCCGATCTCGGCCTTCTGCCCGCCGATATGCGCGAGCCGTTTAAGCGTCTGCTGACGCAGGGCATGGTCATCAAGGACGGAGCTAAGATGTCAAAGTCGATCGGCAACGTCGTCGACCCCGACGAGATAATCAAGAAATACGGCGCGGATACGGCGCGCCTCTTTATCCTCTTTGCCGCCCCGCCCGAAAAGGACCTTGACTGGTCCGAGCGCGGCGTGGAGGGGGCTAACCGCTTCCTCGGACGTGTCTGGCGTCTCGTCGAGCAGAATCTCGACGGTCTGAGGACCGCCTCCGCGGAGCGTGTGGCGATGGGTTCCCTGACTCTGCCGGCGGAGCGCGATATGAAGCGCATCATCCACAGCACGCTTGACCGGGTCACGAAGGATATTCGCGAAGAGCGGCAGTTCAACACCGCCGTCGCCCGTCTGATGGAGCTGACGAACGCCCTTATCTCCTTCGCGCCGGAGGACGCGAAGGGCTGGAGCATCAAACGCGAGGGCGTCGAGACGCTGCTTTGCTGTCTCTCTCCCTTTGCGCCGCATATCACGGAGGAACTCTGGCATCAGCTTGGCAACGAGGATTTCCTCTCCGTCCACCGGTGGTTCGAGGTGGATAAGAGCGCGCTCGTCGAGGACAGCGCTACCGTCGTGCTCCAGATAAACGGCAAGGTGCGCGAGCAGTTTACCGTTTCCGCGGGGCTTTCAAAGGAGGACCTGCTCGCCGAGGTGATGTCCCGCGAAGAGACTAAGAAGCGTTTGGAGGGCAAGGAGATCGTCAAGACGATCGCCGTTCCCGGCAAGCTTGTAAATATAGTGGTGAAGGGCTGATGCCGGCTCTCCTCCTGATCGCCGCCTCGGGGACAGCTCAAAGGCGCCTTCTCGAGGAGACCGCTGCCGAGCTTGAAAAAAAAGGATATGTGGCCGCCGGGAAACAGGAGGGAGGGGAGTGGAGCTCCCTTCTCTCCGATAATATGACCGGCGGCCTTTTTGACGAGAGCCGCTTCATAATCGTGGAGTCTGCGCCGCTTCTCGGTCCATTTCCCGAAAAGCTTTCCTCAATGATAGACGCGGATTCCTCGGTGACGCTCGTCTTGGTCTATGAGAGCGAGATAAAATCTCAGCCCGCTAAGTTCATACCGAAGGATGTTCTCGCGAAGTGCCGTCTGCTCAAAGCCGCGGAGTTTCCGCGCTGGCCGCGCGAGCGCCAGATATGGGTGGCTAATCTTGCAAAGGAGCTTGGCGTGGATCTCGCGCCGCAGGGCGCGGCGATGATCGTCGAGCTGCTGGAGGACCCGGAGGAGATACGTGCCCAGCTGAAGAGCCTGGGGCTTCTGAAAAAAAAGTCCCCCGTCACCGCCGCTGATGTGGAGGAGCTCTGCCTTGACGACGGGAGCCGAAATCTCCTGCGCCTGCTTGACGGCCTCTGCACCGGGGATTTCGCGGGGGTGCTGAAGAGCCTGCACGCGATGGCGCGCACAGGAGACTTGATCCCGACGCTTACGCCGATTCACAACCGTATGCGTCTTGCCTGGTATTCGGGGCTCGGTAAGGACGCTCCCGCCTTTGCCAAGGCGCTTGGCGCTAAGGATTATGCCTGGCGCATGGCGAAGCAGGCCGACCAGAGATATGGACACGGGGCGGTCACGGATTTTATCGCCGCGCTTATCAGGATGAATATAGAGGAAAGAAGCGGAATCGGCTCCGGCTGGCAGGGGCTGGAGACGGCGATAATAGGGCTCATGGGTTCGGCGGATAATACGCGCCGCTGAGATATGATTCATATTCTAGCTGCCTGTCCGAGCGGCCGATGAGATATGAGGGCATTTGATAAAATAAAAACAGCGGGTTCCCTTGTGGGATTCCGCTGTTATTTTTCTAATAAAATATAGATGTTAGCCTAGGCTGAGAGGGCCTTGACTTTTGCAGCCATGTTCGACTTGCGGCGGGCCGCTGTATTACGGTGGACGACGCCCTTAACTACCGCCTTATCCAGTACGCCCTGAGCCTCGTTCAGCCTCTTTGTCGCAAGATCAAGATCCTTGCTCGCTACCGCCTCGAGGAGCTTCTTCACCGCGTTCTTGCAGCGGGTCTTCCAAAAGCGGTTGTAGATGCGGTTTCTCTCAGTGACCAGGACTCGTTTTTTTGCTGATTTCTTGTTTGGCAATGCCGTCACCTCCTTCACAAAGACAGCGAGTATCTTAGCACAAAAGTAGGCCGTTGCGCAATAGTTCAAAAAAAAATCGCCAAAAAGATTATTCTTTTCTTGCCGCGAGGGCAAGTCTATGTTATATTTATCAGGTTGTTTATGGGCCAATTATTCTGCAAAGAATTTTTGATAGTTTGATAACGATGACACAACGCAGGAGGTGTAGTCTGTGAAACGAACATTTCAGCCGCACAATATAAGACGCAAGCGCTCAATGGGCTTCCTTGAACGCTCTGCATCCCCCAGCGGACGCCGTATTCTTAGAAATCGTCGCCGTAAAGGTAGAGCACGTCTCGCCGTCTAATTTAGCTGTGGATTTCGGTTTTTCATCTGCTAAAAGACTAAAGAGCGGGTGGCAATTTGATCTCGTATTCCGCACCGGACGTCGTGAAACAGGCGCACTGGTGCGGTTGTTGTTTCTTACGAAGGCGGAGGGGCCCGCTCTTGTGGGCGTTACGGTGGGCAAGAAGATCGCCGGCGCGGCGAGGCGCACGCGCGGACGCCGCGTGATGCGCGAGTCGTTCCGCAGGCTTCTGCCGTGGATCAAAGAGGGAACATGGATCGTCGCCTCCCTACGTGAGAACGCCCTCGGAGCGAAGGCTGACGAGGTTTATGCGGATATGGCTCTTTCCCTGAAACGCAGGGGGCTGCTGAAAGCGGAGTGGCCCGGCGTGGATTGGAATGTGGATTGCCGGGACGACTGACCGTGCGCTTGGTTTCTTATTGTATGATATTCTGCATCAGGGCCTATCAGGCTGTCATATCCCCGCTTTTGGGCGGCGGTAAGTGCAGATTTTATCCTACCTGTTCCGAGTACGCGGCGGAGGCGCTGCGGCGGTATGGACCCATTACGGGGCTGTGGCTTACGATGGCCCGGCTGGTAAAATGCGGCCCTTGGCACGAGGGCGGCTTTGATCCCGTGCCGGAACCGGCCGAAATAGCAGAACGGAAATGGTTAGGAATGCTCTGCGAAAAGACGGAGCAAACTTCGAAAGGTTAGGTGAAAGTTTTGGGCGCGATATGGAACGGGGCTAGCGAGCTCCTTCTGGCAATACTCGAGTTCTTTTACGGTATCACTCATTCGTACGGATTGGCGATAATACTTCTCACGATAGCGGTGAGGATTGCGCTTTACCCGCTCAACCAGAAACAGATGCTTTCAATGCAGCATATGCAGAAGATACAGCCTATGCTGAAGGTCATCCAGGAAAAATACGCTAACGACAAGGAAAAGATGAACCAGGAGACGATGCGTCTCTACAAGGAATACAAGGTCAACCCCGCCGCGGGATGTCTGCCGCTTATCGTTCAGCTCCCGATACTCATTCTCCTCTTCAATGTACTGCGTACCTATGATTTTGCGGACACTTCGTTCTTCGGCGTCCTTCTCGGCTCATCGACGACGGCCGGACTTGCGAAGGCGCTCGGCGTAGCGGCGGCCGCCAACGGTGAGTACAGCATAATGGCCGTCCTCTCCGCCGTTCTTACGAATCCAGCCGGACTTTCGCATGTCAGCTTTTATCTCGGCAATCTGATTCTGCTCATCGGCATCTCCGTGCTGACCTGGGCGCAGCAGAAGCTATCGGGCGGCAATAATCCTCAGATGGCGATGATGAATACGATAATGCCTTTCTTCATGGCCTTTATCTGCCTTTCAATGCCGGGCGGCGTAATGCTCTACTGGGGCCTCTCCTCGCTGATAGGCGTCGGGCAGCAGTATTTTGTCATGAAGAAGACCAGCGAACAGCTTGCGGTAAAGCCGACGCTTCACAAGAACAAACCGGTCAATACCGCGGATGAGGATGACGAGGATTAATTATGAAAGAGACAGATTTAGTACCGATGCCTGAAATAGACAGCACTGTGGTGGACTGTTCGTCGCTCGAAGAGGCCAAAGCCAAGGGCGCCCAGATGTGGGGTATCCAGGCCGAAGACGTAGACGCCACCATACTCTCCGAAGACAAGAAGCTCTTTGGCCTGCTGGGCTCTACCTATAAAATAGAGATACGCCCCTTCGCGCCGATCTCCTATATAAAGTCGTGCCATTTCGTAAACGAGATACTTGACAAAATGGATCTTGACCTCATCCCGGAGCTCACGGACGACGGCATGATAAACCTCGTCGGCGAGGACGCCGGCGTCGTCATCGGCCGCTACGGGGAGACGCTTAAGGCGCTTGAGTACATCACGAATCTCGTCTGCCACGAAGACATGTCGACGAGGCGCGTCCGCTTTGACTGCGGCGGTTACCGCGCCCGCCGTGAGCAGACGCTGCGCCGGCTCGCGGAGTCCATCGCGCGCGAGGCGAAGCATAAGGGGTCGCCCGTCAGCCTGGAGCCGATGTCGAGCTGGGAGCGCCGTCTCATCCATATCGCGCTGCGCGACAATAAGGATGTAGAGACGCGCTCAATAGGTGAAGAACCGCTGCGCCGCGTCCTTGTCTGTCCGGTCGGCGCGGCCGCGCGCGGACGTGGGACGGACCGCGGCCGGAGACGTTCACCGCACGGAAAGTTTAATTAGCAAAAGGGTAATATGTACCCGATAATTTTTAAAATTTCGTTTGTGGAGGCCCGCAGCTATTATCTGCTGTGGGCTTCCGCTTTGCTTATTTTCGTATTTTGGACACGCCGCCGTGCCGAGAGGATCTGGGGGATGGACGACGACGCGGTGACCTCCGTGCTGCTTTGGGTCTACTGCGCGGGTATCCTCGGCTCCTTCGCGGCAAGCGTCGCGGAGAAGCTGCCGTTATATCTCAGCGGCGAACTGACGCTCAAGATGACGCTTCGCGGCCTCTCTTCCGGCGGCGGTATGCTTGCCGGCGGACTTGTGGGAATATGGCGGCTGTGGAAGTACAAAATCAACATCGAGGATTTTGCGGAGGCCGCCGCTGTTCCCTCCGCCGCGCTGCTCGGTGTGGGGCGTATCGGCTGCCTTATGGAGGGCTGCTGTGAGGGGATAGGAAAGTATTGCAGCGACGCGCCATGGTGGACGGTGCACCTGCATTATGACCCTGCGGGCTTTTACCGGTATCCCTCGCAGCTTTTCGAGTCTCTCGCCTCTTTTGGAATATTGCTGCTGCTGCTGGCTGTCGAAAGAATGGCGCGGAGAATAAGGGGAGAGCGGAGCATTGCCGTGGCCTTCCCTCTTTTCATGACGCTCTACGGCCTTTACAGATTTGTATTTGACAACTTCAGGGAGCAGCCTGCCGGAGCCTCTGGCAGCGGCGAATTGATATGGCTCTTTGCCGTAGTTTTCGGTATTCTATGGCTTGTTTTTTCCGCTATGCGTCTTTTAAGGACTCGAGGCCGCTAAAATCAGCCAGGAATCGCAGTAAGGCCTCGTCGCTCATCGGTTTTGCTATCAGATAGCCCTGGATATACAGGCAGCCGAGCTCCAATACCGTCTCAAGCTCTTCGCGGCTCTCCACGCCTTCGGCGATGGTCTTCATCCCCATAGTCTGTGCCACCGCGGTGATCGCCTTGAATATCTCCCTCTTATCTTTCGAGCTGTCTATGCCGTGGATAAAGCTCTTGTCTATTTTTAGCCATTCGGCCTCCATATCCTTCAAGTATGTGAATGAAGAATAGCCGGTGCCGAAATCGTCGATGTATATGGACATTCCCGCCCCTCTGACGGCCTCCAGCTTTTCACGCGTAGACCTCTCCCTGCCGAAGGCGATAGACGATTCAGTTATTTCAAGCCCCAAAGCGTGCGGCGGGAGCCCTGAGTTTTTCACGCGCGAGGCAAACTTCTCCGCGAAGTCGATCTGTAACAGCTGTATCGCGGAAACATTGAACTCTATGCAGACATCCATCTTCGACAATGTCCGCGCAAACTCGATGCAGCTGTCGAGTACCCAGTCTCCCAGCGTGTTGATAAAGCCGTTTTTTTCGGCGATGGGTATAAAGACGTCGGGAGGTACCGCTCCGAAGAGGGGGCTGTTCCAGCGCGCCAGCGCCTCGACCGCGCCTATGCGGTCGGTCGTCGCGTCATATATCGGCTGGTAGTGGAGTGCAAGTTCGCCGTTCTTTATGGCGTGAAGCAGCTCATGTTCCAATTCAATGTTGTGGAGGACGGAGTCGTAGGTATCGCGGTCGAGAACAAATATCCCATCATTTTCCCTCGCCAAATTCATGGCGACGATCCCGTTCCTGAAAACTTCGTCGACAGTGGGGGTATTGTTCTTGATATACTCCTGATAGGTGATCACGCCTATGGAAGAGGC
Source organism: Cloacibacillus porcorum (assembly GCF_001701045.1). Lineage (GTDB taxonomy): Bacteria > Synergistota > Synergistia > Synergistales > Synergistaceae > Cloacibacillus > Cloacibacillus porcorum. The sequence goes on along the minus strand of NZ_CP016757.1, from coordinate 2,434,415 downwards.
GATCTCTATCACATGGTTCTCTATCTTGAAGGGTGCGCGGAGCGTGTGCCTCAGTTTTTCAACTATGGAATGCAGGAGGCGGGAATCGTCCTCTTCGCAATAGATCACGAAATCCCCATAGTCCAGGCTGTATGCCTCGCCGCCGAATTCGCGCGCGGCCTCCGCGACCAGAGATGCGGTTTTGATCAACACCTTCTGCAAGACGATTCTGCCAAAGACTTCCGATATATGGTCTTTTTCATCGAGACCGATAAAAAAGCATGCCGCGCCGTAGTCCGCGCCTGCTGCGGCTATCTTATCTTTCAGCATGATGGAGAAGCTCTCCACGTTAGGGAGGTGCGTCAGCTGATTGACGTAGGCCAGCTCGCGTTCGCGCCTCTGTAAATTTTCGTCGGCGGTGACGTCGAGCGCGACGGCCTGCCCGATGCCGCTGGGAGCTGCCTCGGCGATCTGAATGAGAAGATATATATTTCTTCCGTCAGGCGCAGTACAGCATAAACGCAGGGATTCGCCGCCCTTAAAGGGGACGTGCGGGAATATTTTCCGTCCTTTCGTGCTCACCTCCTCGTCAAAGCTGAAGCTCCGTGTCTGCGGCGGCAGGCCCAGCAGTTCCGCAAAACGCCCGTCGAAATCTTCGGCCAGTCCGGAGGGATGGAGCGTCAGCAGATGCAGACCAGTGGCGTTGAGCATCGCGTTGGAGATATGCTGGAGGCGTGAGGAGCGCCAGGCGTAGAAATAGACGAAGAGGATGATGGTCATTAGCAGCAGCGCCAATACTACGAATGCGGTGCCCAGCGTCATCATCAGTTTTTGCTGAGAGTTCCTGATGCTGTCGCTTGACGAGACGGCGATGAGTTTCCAGTTGTTGGTGTTTGGCAGCGTCACGTAGGATATGAAGCGCCCCGTGCTCTTTGAGGCGTAATCATAGACGGAGGAGTCTCCGGCGGCGGAGGCCATTTGTATGGCAAGTTCCCCGCGCTCCTGTTCGGAAAGGATGCCGCCCATAAATTTGAATACGTTTGTCGGGGCGCTGACGTACATATTCAGATCTCTGAAGACTCCGGAGTTGGCGATCACGGTGTTCTCCCCGTCTACAAGGAATAGGACCGCTCCGTTGTACCTAATATTTATATCCTTCAGGAATAGGGCGGCGTAACGAAGGTCCATAACGGCGCTGAGTGTGCCGATGACCTCCGCGCCCATATGAACCGGGACGCAGATCGCAATGAATCCGCCGCAGTGTCTGTGGTTACCGGCTGGGTCTGATATCACGGAAGATGTTGTGGCGGAGCCGCGCAGCGCCTGCCGGAAAAAATCATAGTCGCCGATGTTGTAGGAACAGTCCTCAGAGTTCGTCACCTCTCCGTCTGCGTCGGCAACGAAGAGATGCCTGTAATTCATATCATTCTTTGTCTTTGCGTAGTACATGAGGCGTTCTTTGAGCTCAGCCAGCACCCTGCGTGGCTCTCGGGTGGCCGCACCGCTGTGTATTCGCGTGATGGATGAGAGCATCTGGATGCGGGTGTTTATTCTTTCGCTGACGATGTTTGCGGCGAGGGATACTGCGGAATCGGTCTGGGCGTCGTCCTGTTCCTTGTACAGATCTCGTGTGCGCAGCAGCAGCATAATGCCCAGACAGCTGGATAGAAGGAGCATTATTATAAGAAGAACGAAGGTACGTGTCAGGAAAAATCGCGGCTTTATCTTATTCTTCAAACTTTTATAAATCCTCCCCGGCTCTATGTGCTATTGATTGATTATAACATATATGGCATTGCCATCTCCACAAATATTCCACAAAAAACCACGTTGACTTTCGTTGACCATCTGGTATTATTATGAGCCATGCAGTAAATAGAAAGCAAAAATTTTGGAGGTGTTTACATGGAGAAATTCAATTTGAACAGCAGTTTGAAAAAGTTCGGAGCTGCTGCGCTTGCCGCCCTGATTTTATTTGCTGGCGGGGCCGCGGGGTCCTATATAGCAACAAGATATACAGTAACAGAGGCGGGTATAAGCACGGCGACGAATCCCGGCGGGGCGGCGGTAGCCTCTACCCCGACCGAGTATGATCAGAGAAATCCCTATGTGGCGATCGTCAAAAGAAGTTCGCCCGCGGTCGTCAATATCGACGTTGAGACGATGGTGACGGAGCAGCCGATGGTCAACCCGTTCCAGGGCAACCCGTTCTTCGAGGAGTTCTTCGGCGAGGAGTTCTTCGGTCCCCAGCAGCGCCAGAGCCAGCCCAGAAAGGTACCGCGCCGCGGTAAAGGCTCGGGGTTCATCGTCAGCAAAGAGGGCTATATCCTTACGAACAACCACGTCGTAGAGGATGCCGATAAGATAAAGGTGACAATGCTCGACGGAAGGACCTTTGACGCGAAGAAGGTGGGTCAGGACCCGACATTCGACCTTGCCGTCATTCAGATAAAGGCTAAGGACCTTCCCGTTCTGCAGCTTGGCGATTCCAGCGCCACCGAAGTCGGCGAGCAGGTGGTCGCGATCGGAAACCCGCACGGTTTTGAGAATACCGTGACCGCGGGTATCATCTCCGCGAAAAACAGAACTCTGCAGGCCCCCGGAATAAACTTCCAGGGCTTCCTCCAGACCGACGCGGCGATCAACCCCGGAAACAGCGGCGGTCCGCTCATCGACCTGAACGGCAACGTCATAGGTATCAACACGGCCATCGTTCCCTACGCCCAGGGTATCGGCTTCGCGATCCCCGTCAACATGGCGAAGCAGATAATGGACGACCTCATCAAGCACGGAGAGGTACGCCGCGGATGGCTGGGCGTTACGGTGCAGCCGCTCACCGCTTCGCTTGTGGAGGCATATAAGATTCCCACTAAGGAAGGCTCTATCGTGGCCGACGTCCAGAAGGGCTCCCCGGCGGAGAAGTTCGGGCTTAAGCGCGGAGATGTGATCATATCGGTAGGCGACAGCAAGGTTAAGAACAGTGAAGATGTGGTCTTCGCGGTACGCAACAGGCTGGCGGGAGAGAAGGTTCCCTTCGAGATCTATCGCGACGGCAAGAAGATGACTGTCGAGGTCACTCTCGGCGATATGGACAGCGTCCCCGGAGCCAGACGCCAGAGCAGCAGCTCCCGCGGCGGCCAGCAGAGCGCTCCTAAAGAATCCACGCGGATGGGCATCACGGTGGTTCTCAACAGCCCTGAGTTCAGTAAGCAGTATGAACTTTCGGAGACTGACGGCGTGGTAGTGACGAAAATCGCCCAGGGTTCGCAGGGACAGCGCCTCGGCCTGCGCCCCGGAGACGTGATCCTGGAGATCAACCGCCAGAAGATCAACTCCATCGCCGACTGGGAGCGTATGATGAGCGCCAAGAAGGGCGCGCTTGGCTTCCTGGTTTCGCGGGACGGACAAACGCTCTTCATCTCCGTCGGCAAGTAACGCGCCGCGGGAGGTACGCAGTATCCGCATCGCCTCCGCGCATAGAGCGGCGGAAGATATCTGACGGATATCTGTTGAAAAATCTACAATAGACAAGAGACAAGGCCCCGCCCCGCTGGTAGAAATAATTACCGGCGGGGCGGGGCCTTTATTTAGGCGGTTATTTTTTCTTGCGGTAGCAGAAGTCGCAGCAGTCTCCGCCCTCCATCAGCGTCTTGCTGCGGACGAGCTCAAGATTCTCGTCGAAGCCGTTGAGAAAGGCCTCGTCGCGCTCGCAGGAGATGATGGTCCCAATATCTCCGTAACCGAGCTCCCGGTAAATTTCGGCGAAGGCGCAGTAGGTGACGTCAAAGCTGCAGCAGTCCTCGCTGTCCTCTTTAGGGGTTGATTTCTGAGCGCCGCCCTCGCCCCAGCGTGAGATGCAGTTTTTTCTCAGAGAATCAAGTCCTCCGCCGCAGCGTTCGCTGAGCTCTCTCCCCGCTTCGCGCGAGACCTCTTTGAGCGTGCGCCTGACGATCTCGTAGGTGCGCTCCTCGCCAAATTCGCGGCAGAAGGCGCGGATCAACGGCCCCATTACCTTTGCTTCAATCTCTCTCTGCTGAAGCAGCGGTATCTCTTTAAAATTTTCCCTCAAGATAAAAACCTCCCTATATTCGACAGAATAACAATATTATTATTCTATCCTGAAAGCTCTTTCTTCGCATCATTTTACTCTGCTCTGCGGAGACGGTACCTGCCGCCCGGCACAGCGCACGGAAAGAAATATTTGTGCGCTTGCCCCTCTATGAAATATGTTTTTTCCTCCAATTTAATTCTGCCGTTTGCTATCCGGCTAAAATAGATATATATTTGTACGAATGAGCGGCGAATGTTAATAGGCAATGTTACGTAGCGTCCTCGGCTCTTAGAGACAGAAAAATTTGCAGGAGGTTTGGGATATGCGGCGAAATATCATTCCCGTCTGTTTAGTCATCGCCTTTGTAATAATTGGCGGCTTTACCATGTCGGCTTTTTTCTCATATTTTTCCTTTCAAACGTTATTCAAAAAAGATGTTGAGGCCGTATCTGAGCTTACCTCCGAGAATATCTTCGTCAATATCAACAATCTGATGGACAGGCCGATAAATGTTTCGCTGGCGATGGCAAACGACACCTTTCTGCGCAGCTTCATGCTGAAAGAGGAGGAGCGTAAGCTGACGCCCGGCGACCTTGAGCTTCTGAGAAATTATCTTGAGTCATATCAAAAAAAATACTGCTTTGACTCGGTATTCCTGGTCTCGGTAAAGACCGGAGCATATTACCATTACAAAAACGGCATCGACCGCTATATGCGCCCCGGTGAACCTGAAAACGAATGGTATTTCAAGTTTCTGAAGGAGCAGCAGGAGTGTTCCCTCAATGTAGATAATGACGAGGCAAAGGATAATATAATTACAGTCTTTGTTAATTGTAAGCTTACAGACAGTGAGGGCAAACTGCTGGCGGTCGTGGGCGTCGGTATGGAGACCCCCTACGTCCAGCAGTTTCTGGTAGAAAATGAAAAAAAATATGGCATCAACGCATTTTTAATCGACGAACAGGGAAATATTCAGCTCTCTTCGGAACTAACGGAGTTCGCCGGGGTCAATCTCTTCAAAGACGAGAGTTTTAGAGCTATGGCTGCGGCCATTGTGAGAAATACCGAGGCGCCGGAGTATAAATGGTACCACAGCAGAGAGGCGGACGGATATGTGATCACGAAATATGTTCCCAATCTCAACTGGTACCTCGTGGTGGAAAAGAATACGCGTGACTTCAAAATAAAGATGTTCTCCCAGCTGGGACTGGAGTTTATTTTTACATTGCTGGTAGTCATCCTTGTCGTTACGGTGACCACGGTCATTATAAGAAGGTATAACCGCGAAGTGATGGACCTTGCGGAAAAGGACCTCCTGACGGGCGTCAAGAACCGTACCAGCTATGAACGCGAGACGATAAAGCATAGTTTGAATATGGCGAAGTATGAGCATTTCGGTATCGGCGTCTTTGACCTGAACAACCTGAAGATGGTAAACGACATTTACGGACATCAGGCGGGAGATACCTATATAAAAAAATTCTCCGCCATGCTCTGCGGCGCCTTTGGCGGCGATGCCGTATTCCGAATAGGCGGCGACGAGTTTGCCGTTCTCTTTATCAATATAAATGAGGCTGAGGTGCGCGACCGCTGGCATATGCTGCTGGAAAAATTCAAAGGGATGGGCAGGCCGGGCGAACCGAAGATCAGCGCCGCTTTCGGGGCGGCTTTCCGTGATGCCGCGGAATTAAATACGATAGGAAAAATATTCAAAACCGCCGATGATAATATGTATCTTGATAAGGAGCGCATCAAGGGAAAGCCGCATAACGAGACACGTTAACCGTTGATTTTGCCGTTTTTTTTCAGGCAATTCCTTATAACCATACGCGTGGGCTGATGTTAGAATAGAGTCACATCAAAACGGTGATGCAAAATGAGGTCCGTTTGAAGGAGGTCATGTAAATGAGCGATCAGCTTATGGAGACAAGTCAGGCGAAGATTGAGGCACTGGAGGCAAAGATACTGGAGCTTGAGGCAAAACTTGAGGCACAGGTCCAGGAGACCGGTGAAGAGCTGCACGGAGGCAGAGCGGTGCTTATCGGAAACATAAAAAACGGCGCTGAGCGTCTTTACAAAGACGTCTCGCCGCTTGTTGAAAAATATAAGGAAGAGCAGGACGAAGTTCTGCGCGCGGTGGGCGCTAAAATATGCGAACATCCATTTGTTTCCGTAGCGGCGGCCTTTGGTACAGGGCTTATACTCGCGAAACTGCTGGAAAATAGAGTCTGTAACGGCGGCCGCTCGCACCGTTCCTGATGACGGAGGCAAGAAGCGGCGCTGTGAAGCTGCCACTCAGCAAAGGCACGCTTGAATGAACCGGCTGACAGAACTTGTAATCAGCTTTTTTGAGCTTGTGGAGGCGGAGGGCCGCGAACTTCGCGAACAGGCGCAGGGCGTTCTGCGGGGGGCCGCCATGTTCTTTTTTGGCGGGGTATTGCTCTCAGCGGGCGTGCTCACCGCCGTCTATGCCCTCTACCTTACGCTTGCCTCGCGGCTTGGGCGCCCCGCGGCGGCGCTCATCGCGGCGCTGCTTTTGGGAGCGGTTGGAGCTGCTCTTATCTTAAAGTCGCGCCCGTCAGCGAAGGGCGGTGAAGCGCAAAATGATGACGAGAGTTAAACCGGCAAATATCGCCGAGGCGAAGAAAAATTTTGCCGCGGCGATGGATGAGATGAGTCCAGCAAAGATAATCAAGAGCCGTCCGCTGGAGAGCGCCGCGGCTGCGGCTGCGGCCGGAGCGCTGACGGCGTTTTCGGGCAGAAGGCTTCTGACGCTTATCTTTCCCATAACCGAACTGATTTCATTATATGGCAAAATGAAGAACGGCGGCGCGCGATAGGCGGTTTTAAGCCGCCGCTGTTTTTGCGTAGAGGATGTGGAAGCCGCTCTTGTGCTTGCGGACCAGCTTGTATCCCGCATATCCCTCGGCGATGGCCTTCATCTGCGCGGACTTGTCTCTGATGGGGATCTGCAGATGTCCGTGTGTCCAGATCGGCAGCAGCGAGGGGCGGAAATCTTTTTTCAGAATAAAACGCAGGTAACCGCCGTAGACCTCTTTTATGCCGACGATCCGAAAATTGCAGGTGAGGATGTTGTCGAGGCTGAAGATGTTCTTCGGCGAAACGGTCGTTATCAGCGAGGTGTGTGTCTCCGCGACGATATCCTCGACAAGGTACTGTGTCAGATACTGTACGTTGTTGCCGCGGAACTCCCAGTCTACGACACAGAAACCGGTGACGGCCGGCCTCTCGTCCTCGTCAAGTTTTATTTCGTATGCCTCCAGCGCCTCGTCCGTCCACGCGCGCCCCATCTTTATCGTGCGCGCCGTGACGAGCTTTCCTTTGTGGCGTATCCCGATGGACAGCCCTTCATCGCTGAGAAATCGTTCCAGCTCCTCGTAAGTGCTCGCGGCAAATATGTCGCGCGAAAGTCCCTTAGCCACTCCGTTGTGAAGAGCGGCCATCTCTTCGATATCCTCCGGCCCGAGCCGGCAAAGCTCACATTCCGCGATCTGCGAAGCGCCTTCTGCGCTGTGGCGTCTGATAAATATCTTTCTGGAGTTACTCTCCTTAAATAGATTCATATCCGTCCCTCCTTTTCATGGCAGAATTAATCTCTGGAGAAGGAAATGTAAGACTGTACTGTAAAATTATAATTGTAGAGCTGCGAGCAGTTCAAGAGCCTCATAGTCTATTTTATCCATGTCAATTGTGATGATTTTCGATTATTGCCGCATACCGCCGGGAGATATGGCATATTACGAAACAATAAAGTATAATTGTCAACTGTTATTGGGAAAAGGCGGGATATAATGATGATCTATGCGGTATATTTGATAATAGCGGCATCCGTGGTCTGGTGCTCGATCAGGGCCTCGGAGTATGTCGATATAATGGAAAAGCATACGACTCTTTCCGGAGCCTTTATCGGAGGCGTCGTGCTCTCCGCCGTCACCTCGCTGCCGGAGCTCTTTACAAGCCTTACCTCTACAATGCTTCTCGACAAACCGGGGTTGGCGATCGGCAACATCCTGGGCAGCAATATCTTCAACTGTGCGATGCTCGCGGTATTCATAATTATCTATTACCGTAGTTTCAGTTCATTTAAAATATCTAAGAGCCATATAACGGTGACGATAACCGTTGCCGCCGTATATGCGGTCCTCTTCCTGAATATGGCCGGCATTTTGAACATTGAATACTTCAGTATCAATATCGCCTCGGTCGTCATCGTTGCCCACTATATCTATGGCGTATTCCACATGTCGGGAGAAAACGGAGCGGAGCCCGAGCCCTCCGCCTCGTTGGGGAAACTATCCCTGAAAGAGGTGAAGCGGCGTTTTGCTCTCGCGGCGGTGGGACTTGTCCTGCTAAGTATAATACTGACCTACCTCACGGACGGCATCGCGACACGCCACCATCTTGGCGAGGGGCTTGCCGGCGCTCTCTTCCTCGGAGTCGCCACCTCCCTGCCGGAGGCCGCCTCGACGATGATGCTCTTCCGCCTCGGGAGCTATAATATCGCGGTTGGCAACATCATCGGCAGCAACCTGTTCAACTTTGTCATCCTGGCCTTCGCCGACATCACATACATCGGCAAGGGCGTATACGATTACTCCGACCCCAAAACGCTCAACCTGCTCATCTTCGGCGCGCTGGCGAACCTGATTTTTCTGCGCCTGATCTGGAACAGAAAGGTGCGCCTGCGCTGGCTGTGCCCCATACTGATAATTGCCTGCTATCTCGCATTCCTTCTGATATAGAAAAAGATAATAATATCATGGCGGCCTGCCGTAATATAACAAAAAAGCCCGTCTAAGACAGGCTTTTTTATATTAAGTACAACATAATCATTAATGTTGGCTGCATACGGCACCAAGAGCGGGGAGATACACGAACTCCAATTATTCAGCAATGACTCGCAGCGCTTTCTGATATTGCCATAGGTTTGCGTTAAACTACCCCTATGATATCGAAGTCATTACGGCGTTGATATTTATACCAACGCCGTGTTGTTGTATTTTAGTCCTCTGCGTTAAGAGCTACAGCTTTGCGGGCCGCTTTTTCGGGATCAAGGAAATCTGTTTCAAACTCTTTGACCTTTTTAAAGATTACCGGTGATAACAGCGTCAAAGCTACGACATTGACATAGACCGGTATAGCGGACTGAATATCAAGAACCATCCAGGCAACTGCAGGGACCGTGCCGTGCGCAAAGAAGAACATTGTGGCGCAGAGCCCAAAGAGCGGCCCGGTACATGTAATGAATTTAACGATCTTCGTGCGCGTTTCAGCGGGCTTGTTTCGAACCAGGAAACCTACGAGGCCTTCAAGATAGGCATACCAGCCTGTTGACGTTGTGAGCGAGAAAATGAATATAAAGATGGCCAAAGCAATTCCACCTACGGGGCCGAACACCTGGGTGAGCGCCTTTCCAACGGAACCGGCTCCGCCTTCGCCAGTCTGCCACACGCCGGTGATGACAACTATTAGACCGCTGATTGTGCAGACAATTATCGTATCGACAAACACCTCGAAGGCGCCCCAAAGCCCCTGACGCGCGGGATGGTCAACCTCAGCGGCAGCGTGAATAATGGGGGAACTTCCCCAGCCGGCTTCGTTACTGTAAACGCTCCTTGCGACACCTACCTGAAGCGTCATAATGACGCTGACGCCGGCAAAACCGCCGACCGCCGCTGTTGGATTGAATGCGCAGTAAAATATGGACTTAAATGCCTCAATGGTAGCTGAGATATCACTTAAGAAAAGGAAAAACGCCAAGCCGAAATATGCGACAACCATAAATGGCACTATACGCTCGGCAAACTTGACGATACGCTTTATACCGCCAAGAATGATGATGAACTGGAGTATTACATATACGACGGAGAAGATAATTGACCCTGTAGCGGAAAGGTTGAATCCGGCCTGAACAGATTCGGCGACGACATAAGGTCCGGGGGTGAAGTAGAAAGCGCACAGCATCGCTATCGTAAAAATTACAGAAAGGCCCTTGCACCATTTCCAGCCTCTCTCTTCAACAAGGCCCTTCTGGATGTAGTATGCTGCGCTTCCGCGTGGAACCCCTGTGTTATCTTTCTGTCTATAGGTTTGAGTAAGGACAATTTCACTCATCTTTGTCGCCATGCCGACAAGTGCGCACATCCACATCCAGAATATGGCGCCTGGGCCGCCTATTGCGATTGCGCTGGCAACTCCGGCGATGTTGCCGTTGCCTACTGAACTTCCGACAGCTGTAGCAAAAGCGCCAAAGGACGAAACCTTACCGTCACCCTCTTTGTTTGATTTATTCTTCTTACTGAATAGAGTACAGATCGTGTTGCGCATGATATCCCCAAAACGGCGGAACTGAAAGAAACGAAGGCCTATAGTTAGATAAAGCCCCAACACTAGGAACATTATAGCAAAATACTTATTCCATAGTATTGTCCATGCCACATACTCCAACAATGCTTCCACCTGATGCCCTATCGATGTTTCCATTAGCATATCGCCTCCCGTTTTTTTTGACGCATATATCCCCATATAGCACGATCAAAACTGTGCTATATAAAAATACTTCTTAATTTTTCGTAAAACTAGAGATAATAATGTGCAACAATATACTTAATATGCAATGAGATAGTAGCTATTTTTAAATTTAGCTGACAACGCACTCAATGCATACTCTGTATACATATGATTTAGATAAACTAACTATTCATTTAAAATCTGAATATATATATATAATCAGATGCGGTTTTTGTCAATCCTTGTGTTGTTCATAATATGTTATTAGATAGATAAAATAATTAAGATATTAAAGTAAATTACTATATCTTAGATTGTTTTTACAATAGTGTGTAAAAAATAGAATGTATTACACTGAATTAATAAATATTGAAGGATAAATATAAATATGCGGATATAATACTTATAAGTCCATATATTACTGTTTTATTCATAATATTTTTAGATAAAAATGCAGAACAGAGCTAAAGAAGCGTATAGTGCGTCACTTTCTGCATGTAACGGTTTTCTTCAGTGGACGCAAGCAAGAAATGTTCTACAGAGTCAAGCCCAGGCTAGTATGGAGAAAAAATAATATTCGAGAGAATAAATAAAGTGTGTAAGGCCTATATAGAAAACACCGAATAAGGAATAGCAGCCAGCTTACATTATAGTGCCAGCGGGCATGGATATTTTAGATATTAAGAAAGATGAAAAAATAAATACAGATAAGTCAGGGAGGTGAAGTTGACGAATAGCTGCCAGGTCAGTTTCTGTAAGAATCATCATGGGTCAGCCGGCCTGCTCAGTTTGGAAGGTACCGTCAAGCAGCCGGTCAAAAAGGCTATTGAGCGTATTATGAACCACAAGAGGGATTATCATCTTGACGGCAATGAGAATCCCTATAAGGCGAGAAGCCCGCGGCGCCATCTACACTGCCAACACCAATAGGATCGTTAAACATGTCGCTGGGGAAACTTACGAACAACCGGAAGATTTTTGCAGGGTGCGTATTGCGAATCGGCCTTGAAAATCACTATTTGCGCCTCCATGCATTAGATAAACATCTCTCTGCGCCATCTTGCATACCTGAAATTTTCAGATGCAGTAACTTATGTATGGTAAACGGAAAATCATCTTAGATATATTAAATCAAGACAGCTTGACAAAAAGTCTCAATTACCACTAATATACATCGTATACTGTGTATTCCAACGAACATAACCACTCCTTAATTTTATTGGAATACAATGTGTAGGTTTTAGCTGTGCTTTTGTGTATTTTTTGTTATGAACAATAACTCAGAAAAGCTTTAAGGAGGGGAAAACGCATGGAACTTATTCAGAAACATCCAATATTGGAGTTCCGGCATGGCAGGGAAGTAGTATTCACTTTTGATGGGAAAAAGCTCAAAGGACACGAGGGTGAGCCCATTGCGATGGCACTTCACGCAAATGGGGTGCACGTTTACAGGATTACGCCTGAGATGAAACGCCCCCGCGGTTTTTTCTGCGCAATTGGTAAATGCAGCTCCTGTTTTATGGTTGTGGACGGAGTCCCGAATGTGAGAACCTGCGTGACCCCTCTTAAAGAGGGAATGAACATTGAGACGCAGCACGGCAGAGGTTTTGTGCCTCTTGAAGTACAGTAAGGCGGGCAGACGTGATGAATAACTTAGTTGAGACAGATTTGCTTGTAATAGGCGGGGGAGCGGCTGGCCTCTGCGCCGCGGCAGAGGCGGCCGGAGCCGGCGCAAAGGTTCTGGTAATGGAAAGTGACCTTCATGCTGGTGGGCAGCTTGTCAAACAGACACATAAATTCTTTGGAAGCAAAGATGAATATGCCGGAACCAGAGGCTTTAAGATTGCCGATATACTTATGGACGAAATAAAGAGTCTTGGAGATAAGGTCGAAATTCGTACGAATACAACAGTAACGGGCTTCTTTCATGAGGACGGGGTTTACACCGCGATGGAGGGAGAGGAGTCGTATTACAGGGTAAAGGCGAAGAAAACTATAATGGCTACTGGAGCGCAGGAGAGGATGATCCTCTTCCCGAACAACGACCTGCCAGGAGTCTACGGAGCCGGCGCAGTCCAGACACTTATGAATTTATACGGAGTCGTGCCGGGCAAGAAGGTCGTCATGGTCGGAGCCGGGAACATAGGGCTTATTGTAAGCTATCAGCTTATGCAGGCCGGAGTTGAAATTGCGGCTGTCATCGAAGCAATGCCGAAAGTCGGAGGCTATTGGGTCCACGCGGCAAAGATCCGCCGTTTGGGAATCCCGATTCTTCTCAGGCATACAATTATTGAAGCGCTTGGCGACACTACGGTAACGGGGGTCGTAATATCGGAGATCGACGATAAGTTCCATCCGATAAACGAGCCTGTAAAAATCGACTGTGACGTTATCTGCATGGCCGTAGGGCTTACCCCTACGACAGAAATGTTTTGGATGGCCGGCGCCGATATGCGTTATGTCCCTCAGCTCTGCGGCTACGTTCCTTTTAGGGACAAGACGATGCGTACAAGCAACCCAGATTTGTGGGTGGCTGGAGACGCCGCCGGAATCGAGGAGGCCTCGGCGGCGATGGTTGAAGGAAGGATAGCCGGCCTAAGCGCGGCAAAGGCGCTGGGATATCCTGTCGATGACCGTAAATTTCATGAATTCTGGGCGAGGCTTGAGCATCTCCGTGCCGGCGAAGTAGGGACAAAGATCCTCAGCGGGATCAGCCAGGTCATGGTAGACGGATGGGAGGCATAACGATGGCTTGCGGTTGCATAGACGACAAGGAAAAGCTTTATAACAGCGGTGTGTTGGTGGAACACTGTGAAGGTGCTGTATTACCTCCTGCGGAGGAGTGGAAGAAAAAACGGGGCGGCTATGTCATTGTTGAATGTCCGCAGAGAATTCCGTGTAACCCATGCGCTACGGTCTGTCCTTCCGGAGCAATAGTTCCACACGCAGACATTAACGATACTCCTGAGATTGATTACGCAAAGTGCACCGGGTGCGGCATCTGCGTGGCGCGCTGTCCCGGGCTGGCCTGCTTTGTCGCCGACCTTACATATTCTGATGAGAGCGCCGTTCTCAAACTGCCATATGAGCTGCTTCCTCTTCCCGGCAAAGGAGAAGTTGTAAAATGTCTCAGCCGGACTGGAGATGTTGTCGCTGACGGAGAGGTTATTTCAGTATCAGAGCCTCTAAAGGACTGCACGCATGTCGTAAGCATCGTGATACCGAAGAATCTTGTTGATGACATCAGATCGATTAAGGTGGTGCGGTGATATGGTAAATAAAGTTAACGTAGTCTGCCGCTGCGAAGAGGTAGAAATAGAAGAAATCAGGGAATGGATAGCCAGAGGTTATGACACCTTTGATGAGCTCAAGAGAGAGCTTCGTGTCGGAATGGGGCCGTGTCAGGGACGCGGATGCCGCGACATTATCATGCGCGAGATAGCCCGGGCTACAGGCAAATCCGTGGCCGAGGTCGATCCGGGGACGATCCGGCCGCCTGTGAAGCCGATAAAGATAGGGCTTCTGGCGAAGGACTATGTGGAAGAAGGCGAAAAGAGGTAATGACGATGGATTTTCCAAAAACAGCTGAGGTAGTCATTATAGGAGGAGGCGCGGTAGGGGCCTCGACGGCCTACTATCTTTCTAAATCCGGTGTAAAAGATGTCGTCGTTCTTGAAAAGAATACAGTCGGATCAGGTTCTACCGGGCGCTGTGGAGCTGGAATGCGCGCCCAGTGGGGCAACGAGCTTAACTGCCGTATGGCGCTTAGCGCGATTGAAATCTTCGAGCATCTTGATGATGAACTAGGCCTCCCTACCGGACTCAACCAGTCAGGCTACGTGTTTGTCGCATATAATGAAAAAGAATGGGAACAGTTCCACAAAAATGTCGAGCTTCAGCACAAAGCTGGTGTAATGACGGAGCTCTTCTCTGATAAAAAAAGATTACAGGAAATATGTCCCGGCGCCGCGGTAGACGATGCGATAGGATTTACTTTCCATGCCAGGGACGGACATGCCGATCCCTTCCTGACGACTAACGCATTTCAAGAGGCCGCAAGGCGCAACGGCGCGAGATTTTTCAAACACACAGAAGTGACGGGCATCAATGTCGATGGCGGCCGGGTCAATGGAGTTGTGACGAACCGCGGAACTATAAATACCCGTACGGTTATCAACTGCGCCGGTTCATGGGCACAGGAGATATCAGCAATGGCCGGAATCAAAATTCCGAATTGGGCCGAGCGGCATCAGGTCCTTGTAACCGAGCCTGTTGAGCCGGGAGTCTGTCCCACAATGCTCATGAGCATGAGCGGAAACTACTATGTGCAGCAGCGGCCGAACGGCTCCATTATCGCCGGAAGAGACTCTTCAAAAGAGAAAAAGCTAGGATATGAGCTAAACGTCAATGTTATCGCGGATACAGCTCAAATGGTCCTGAAGCTTCTTCCAAGAACCAAAGACATCCGTGTGGTACGTCTGTGGTCCGGATATTATGACATGACTCCGGACTGTGCTCCGATTATCGGAGAGACAGACGAAGTAAAGGGTTTCTTCCACTTGACCGGATTCTCGGGGCGCGGCTTCATGCTTTCACCCGTAGCCGGACAGATTATGACGTCGCTCATTAACGGAGAAACACCCTTCATGGATCCGTCAAAATTCAGCTATCACCGCTTTGAGACGGGAGAACTGTTCAAAGACCCGCTTGCATAGGAGATAAAAGGGTTGCGGAATCAGGACCGCCGGCGCAGCAGACGGTATATCCGACTCATATACAGGTCTATTCCCGGCTGCTTTCTGTGAGTGAGAAGTCAGTCTGCCGCGCCTGTTTGCACGACAGCTTTTAAAGGAGCGACAACTGGCTACGCTCTGCAATAGATATAAATGTAAAACTAGCCGCCATTATATGCGCTGGCTAGTTTTACATCATTATTCAACTATCATCACACACAAACTCTATCGTAAGCATCAAAACAGCCGTACCTATAAATTAAGTCAAAAAGCACGTTAACTTCCCTCATCAAGCATCACAGAAGGGAGCAGTTTTATGACAAAGAGCAATAACAAAGATATATATTGTCTGCGGAGCTGCGGATATGCGTAAGAGTGTCGATGGTCTGGCCGCCATCGTAAATCTCAGCCTTGCCTGTGATTTCAGTGGAGAGTCTATGTTTATCTTCTGTAATAAGAGCCGTAACAGGGTGAAGATCATCGAGTGGGACGGCGACTGTTTCTGGCTGTATAGGAAGAGCTGCGCCTCACAGAAAGGATTTGAATACTGCGACAGAGACTCTTCGCTCTTGAACGTGACTATGCAAAACTGATGCCTGAAGAGCAATGGCTGGTGACAACGACGAATCCTGTGACCTTGCTTCCTATGCTGGACTCAACGACTCTGCAGACTAATAATACAATGGATCTGCTTATTGGCGTAGGTACGGTTGTTTTGACGCTTACGAAAGTTCCTCATCTCCGACGGTTATGACATGCTTCAGCTTTCCGTCTATTGCAGGATCGTAAACGGGCAAGACTCTGCGGACAAACATTTAGAACGACTGAAAAAAGAATTGCCCGAAAAGGACTCCGTGAGATTTTTGCAGATAACAGACAGGCAATATGCCGCGATGAAACCGCTGCTCGGAGTAAAAACGAAAAAAGAAAAATTCGTAGATTCCCGCCAAACATTACTCTTTTAACAAAAAAAATAAACGTCCGGATCCTTACCAAACAAGTACTGGCAAGGATCCGGGCGCTGCGTATTATAGCATTTCGGAGTGTGACAGAGGGCTATAACGTAAAACTGTCGATTATCTTCCTTGGCGCCATTATAGCATTTCGGAGTGTGACAGAGGGCTATAACAACCCTGACGGTGGAGATACTTTTATGAACATTATAGCATTTCGGAGTGTAACAGAGGGCTATAACACAGGAGGCGGCAGAATATATTGCCTCCTGATTATAGCATTTCAGAGTGTGACAGCGGGCTAAGCACGGATGACATCTCTGTCTCCGGTGCCGGACTCAACGACTCTGCAGACTGATAATACAATAGATCTGATTATTGGCGTAGGTACGGTATATTTGACGCTTACGTTGTTTTGACGCTTACGATATTTTTATAGAAGCCCTGCCGAAATATGTACGTAAGTCGCTAGGGATTATCTGCCTAAAATATAACGTCGTGTATTTTCTTACCAGGCATACAGGGTGTTTGCGTATCTTGAAAAGCGACATTTTTGCAACTTCTCCTTTTGTCCGTATAACTTGTACATTGGTCAAATAGGGGAATTTTAGAGGAGGCTAAAATAAAAAATCCCTTGCAATAGCAAGGGACAATACAACATATGGAGGCGGCACCCAGACTCGAACTGGGGATAAAGGATTTGCAGTCCTCTGCCTTACCACTTGGCTATGCCGCCGTAACGAGAGAAAGTATAACAATCATAACCTGTGGTGTCAAGGAAACCATGGGTAAATTTGTACTGATTTCTTGGATTCGTCATTTTTGGCAATATTGCGAAATGCTTTACGCGGAGTGAATCTTACCGCCGGTCCGCCCCAGACTGCTGGCTTGCGGTATTTGTTGTTGATACGGCCGCTGTTTTCATCCTCACAAAACTCCCACATTTCGGTCATAAAATCTTCATAGCCTCTTGTTATTATATGTCCAGCGAATAACAGGGCGGCGGCCTCAGGCCTGAATCGGGGGCAGCCAAGGTAAAATTTTCTGGGAGGAAGATATAAATGAAAGGTAAGATCATTGGTGCATTATTGATGGTTATGGCGATTGCGGGTACGGCGGCGGCCTACCAGCCGTGCGGAGAGGCTCCAAGGCATAGGGGATACCGCGACGGAAGGCCGGAGCTTTCGCAGGAGGAGCGCGCGCAGTTTGAGACAATGAGGAATCTGCGCGGCGAGATCAGAGCCGAGCTCGGCAAGGAGAAGCCGGACAAGGCGAAGGCCAGAAAGCTCTTTGAAAAAGAGCTTGATCTTAGAGAGAAATTCGCCGCGGCGCGTTTCGACGACTGTCTCGCCAACCACAGCAAGGACGATAATTGCCGCTGGCGCAGTTTCGGCGGCAGGGACAAAAACTTCCGCGGGGAAAACAACAGCGCGTGGCGTGAGCTTCGCGAGGAGATGAGCAAAGATTACCCCAATAAGGCGAAGGCGCGCGAGCTCTATCAGGAGGCGGCAAAGACGCGCCGCGAATACGCGAAGGCGCGCTTTGAAGAGGTGCTCAAGGACCCCTCTAAATTTATGCAGCGGCTGAGCCCCAGACACGGACACGGATATCACGACGGACACCGCTACTACTGCGGTTCGCACAGAGACTGCCCCGACTGCCACAGACAGGGCACCTGCCCGCAGCACGACTGCGTCATCAACTAAATTATAAAATATCGCATGAGGCTCCTAAAGGAGCCCCTGCGTTTATTATAGAGACCAACAGGAGGATTTGGGCGGATTTTTGATCCGCCCAAATCGTAAAAGAGACAGAGGAGACATTTCTGGAATATAATTAACGAAATACATATGCAGGGGAGCGACGGTCGGTCATGAAGATACTTATCATTGAGGATGAATTGGCGATAGCGGAGGTTGAAAAGGCCTATATAGAACGCGAGGGCTACGAAGCGGAGATCGCTCAGGACGGCCTGGACGGGCTCGCCAAGTTCCGCGCCGACTCTTTTGACCTCGTTCTGCTGGATCTGATGCTCCCCGGTATGGCCGGCACCGATGTATGCCGTGAGATACGCCGCAGCTCCAACGCCCCGATCCTCATGGTGACGGCGAAGAGCGGCGAGGATGATATCGTCGCCGGGCTCGACGCGGGGGCGGACGATTATATTGTAAAACCATTTTCACCAAAGATATTGATGGCGCGCATTCGGGCGAACCTGCGCAAGAATGGCGCGGCCGAGGGCGTCGCCGGCTCGGATGTCATTGCGGTGGGCGATTCTCTTGTGATCGACCCGCAGAATTTTACCGTCAAGAAGAACGGCGAAGAGATATCCCTCACACGCAACGAATTTATGATTCTTTCAAAGATGGCTGCGCGTCCCGAAAAGACGTGGAGCCGCGACGACCTTATCACCTATGCGCTCGGCTATGAATACGACGGCTTTGAGCGCTCTATTGACAGCTATATCAAGAATATCCGCAAGAAACTCTGTGACTCAGAGCATGAGAACGGCTACATACGCACCGTTCACGGCTTTGGATACAAGATATCGGAGTAGCCGTTGATGAATGTGAAGCGCTCTCTGCGGACGAAGCTGATTTTTCAATATATGGTGATCGTCATCGTCTGCATGCTCGTCATTCCGACGGCCATCTCCGAGCTGCTCGACCGGCAGTTCCGCGGTTTTGCGACCGACCGCCTGCGTGAGAACGAAGTGGAGATCGCGGAGTTTTTTGCCAAAATGTACATTGAAAATGGTTCGTGGCGCGGATGCCGCCTATTCCCGCGCGGCTCCGACTTTCTGCGCTGGCCGATGGTGATGGTGCAGCTTTTTGACGCGGACGGTATCGAGGTGCGCTCATACAGCCGCATGATGAAGCGCGAGGGACATCACAATAAAAACCCGCAGCCGATGGTATTCAACGGAGATTTGGTCGTCAGCAGCCGGGAGATCGTTATCGACGGCGTGCGGGTGGGCGAGGTGCGCTTCACCTGTCTGCCCTTCAATAACAGCCCCGAGGGCGGGTTCCTGCGCAAGTTTAACCGTATCATGTATTACGCGGTCGCCCTTATGCTCGTCATCGCCGCGATGATCGCGGTATTTATGGCCTACCGCATCAGCCGTCCAGTCCTGAACGCGGCAAAGCGCGCGCAGCAGATAAGCCACGGCAAGTACCGCATGGAGGACAGGATGGAGTCGGATATCACTGAGCTGCAGGCGCTGATCGACAGCGTCGACCGTCTCGGCGACAGCCTCGAGGCTCAGGAGGAGCTGCGTAAGCGGCTGTTAAGCGATATCGCTCATGAACTGCGTAATCCTGTGACTATAATTAAGTCGCACCTTGAGGCGATCGAGGATGGGGTGTGGGAGCCGACGCCGGAGCGTATCCGGCTCACGGTGAGCGAAGTGGACCGTCTTTCGCAGCTTATATGCGAGGTGGAGAAGCTGACCTACATTGAGAGCGCTGGACATTCTCTGGCTCTTGAAAATATAGACGCTACATCGGTGATCGAAAGGGCGGCTCTGGTATTTGATCCGCTCTATAAGAACAAGGGAGTTGAACTTAAGCGTGATATCGAACCGAACGTGATGATGGTCATGGACGGCGCGAAGATCCGTCAGGTGATTGAGAACCTTCTCTCGAACGCGCTGCGCTATACTGACCCCGGAGGCACGGTCTCGGTGTCGATGCACAGCGACGCGGATGAGATGAGGATTGATGTGGCCGACAGCGGTATCGGTATCGCCAAGGAGGATCTTCCATATATATTTGAACGCTTCTACCGGACGGATGTCTCTCGGGCAAGGACGAGCGGCGGGATCGGCATCGGCCTCGCCATCGTGAAGGCGATTGTCGAAGCGCATGACGGGACGATAACCGTCACGAGCGTACACGGCGAAGGCAGCCGTTTCACCGTCAGGATACCAAGGAAAAACAGGGAATAAAGAAGGAGAGTGTATTCCATGAAAATAGCCGCATTACGATGGCCTCTGGCCTGCGCGGCGCTGATGTTCTGCGCCGCGGCCTCCTGGGGGGCGCCGCTGACGATTGAGGAGTGCCTTGCCTCCGCGATGAAAAACAATCCGGACCTCCTGGCCGCGGAGGAAAAAATCACGGCGCAGCGCGCCACTATCGGTCAGGCGGCCTCTGCAGGGCGTCCGCAGCTTTCGGCGGGAAGCTCATATTCGCGCGGGGGAGACGGACTGTCGGGAGACAACAACAGCGGCTCTTATTCCGGCAATGTGAGGGTCGAACAGTCAATCAGCGACTGGGGACGCCGCGAGGCGAAGGTGGAGGGCGCGCAGCTCTCTACGGAGGCGGCGGCGGCGGACTACCGGAGCACGCGCGAGAGTGTGATCCAGGACGTCTACAACGCCTACTACGGACTGAACCGCGCGATGCGCGAAAATATAGTCGCCAAGACCCGCTATGATAACTTTGAAAAACGCCTTAAATGGGCGCAGTCTTATTATGAAGTCGGAACCAAGCCCAAGATCGAGGTGACGAAGGCGGAGGCCGATCTCGCTGCATCAAAGCTGGCGGTCGTCAAAAGCCAGGCTTCGATGGAGCAGTTCAAGGCGGAGCTCGCGAACGCGATAGGGCAGCCGATGCTGGAGATCAGCGAGGTGGAGGATATCCTCGGCTATGAGGAATGGAACATCCCGCTTGACGAAGCCGTGAAGAGGGCGATGGAGCAGCGTCCCGAGCTGATCGCGAAGCAGCGGCGTGTCGAATATGCCGCCACGAACCTTACAGTGCAGATGAAGGGGCTCTCCCCCTCGCTCTCTGCCTCCGCGGGGTACGATATATACGGGTCGGCGCCCTTTGACAGCAACGAATGGAGCGCCAAGCTCTCGCTTTCGGTGCCGATCTCCGACGGCGGCCTGACGAAGAGCAGGGTGGAGCAGGCGAGCGCCGAGCTCCGCACCGCGCAGGCCGAGATAAAGAGCTTCTCCAACAGTGTTACGCTGGAGGTGCGCAAGGCCTGGGAGGCGCTGCGCGAGGCGAAAGAATCGCTTGTCTCCTCTCTGGAGGCGGAGCGCAGCGCGAAGGCGACGCTGGACCTCGCCGAGGGGCGTTACGCCGCCGGCGTCGGTGATAACCTTGAAATTTCAGACGCGGTCGACAGCTACGCGACGGCGTCCGCCAACAGGGTGCTTGCCCTGTATAACTGCAAGACGGCACAGCTTGACCTTGAGAAGGCCATGGGAGGTCTGAAATATGGAGAATAAGACAGTGAAGAGGGGCAAGACTTTTAAATTGGCCGCGGCGATCGCCGTGGCAGCGGTGGTGGCCGCCGGAGGCTTTTATTACTGGAGCACACGCGAGGATGAGATACAGTATAAGACCGTCCCCGTGAGGCGGTCGGATATCCGCTCGACGATACAGGCCACCGGCACGCTGAACCCGGTCGAAACGGTCGACGTCGGTACGCAGATATCCGGCACGATTAAGGAACTCTATTTTGATTACAACAGCCGCGTAAAAGAGGGGCAGCTGATTGCCCTTATGGACTCCGCCACGCAGGCGGCGGAGGTGTCGCAGGCGGAGGCGACGGTGGCTTCCGCGCAGGCGGATGTGCTGAACGCCCAGGCCGCGCTTGACGTCGCGGCCAAAGACCTGTCGCGCACCCGTGAGCTCGCGAAGCGCGACCTGATCGCGAAGGCCGATGTGGATACTGACACCAGCACCTGGCTCAAGGCGAAGGCAAACCTCGCGGCGGCGGAGGCGAAGGTGGCGCAGTACCGCGCGACGCTGGAAAAATCGCGTATCAACCTCAACTATACGAGAATATATTCGCCGGTTGACGGCGTAGTCGTCGCAAAGAACGTTGAAGAGGGGCAGACGGTGGCCGCCAGCTACCAGACTCCCTCCATCGCGGAGATCGCGCGCGACCTGACCCAGATGCAGGTCGAGGTGAACGTGGATGAGGCTGACATCGGCGGCGTCCACGAGGGGCAGCAGGCGATATTCAACGTAGACACCTACCCGGCCGACAGCTTTGAGGGCAAGGTGACGCAGGTGCGCCTCTCGCCCACGACGACGGATAACGTTGTGACTTACACGGTCATCGTAAAGGTACAGAACCCGGACGGCAAGCTGCTGCCGGGTATGACGGCGAACGTCTCGCTCATACTTGAGAGCCGCGAAGACGTCCTCGTCGTCCCCAACAGCGCCTTCCGCTTTAAACCGTCAAACGGACAGTCCGCGGAGATGGGGATGCCAGGTCCCGGAGGCGGGCGTAAGCAGAATGTCGCCGCGGTGACGAAACCGGCCGTCTACACGCTCGATAAGAAAAAGCCTGTGAAGGTAGAGGTCGAAAGGGGCATCACCGACGGGCAGAACACCGAGATACTTTCCGGAATAGAGGAGGGCGAGCGCGTAATAACGGGCATCATCGTTCCCAAGGAGGAAAGTTAGGATGGCTCTTGTTGAACTCAAGGATATAAAAAAGAGCTTTTTGCTGGGTGGCGAGGAGGTCGAGATACTCCACGGCGTCAACCTCAGCGTCGAGGAGGGGGAGTTTGTCGCAATGATGGGCCCCTCCGGTTCCGGGAAGTCGACGACGATGAACATCCTCGGCTGTCTCGACCGTCCGACGGGCGGAGAATACCTCCTCGGCGGCGTGAGGGTCGCGGAGATGGACAGCGACGAGCTGGCCCACATCAGAAACAGAATGATCGGTTTCGTCTTCCAGGGCTTCAACCTGCTGCCAAAGACGACGGCGCTGGAAAATGTGGAGCTTCCTTTGCTCTATGCGGGGGTGCCGCGCTCGGAACGCCACGAAAAGGCTAAACAGGCGCTGATAGATATGGGGCTGCAGGAACGCCTCTATCACGAACCCTCCCAGCTCTCAGGCGGCCAGCAGCAGCGGGTGGCGATCGCGCGCGGCATCGTCAACCGCGCGCCGATACTGATGGCCGACGAGCCTACGGGAAACCTCGACTCCAAGACCAGCGACGAGATCATGGCCCTCTTCCGCCGTCTCAACGACGAGGGAATGACGATAATACTGGTCACGCATGAATATGACGTCGCCCTCTACGCGAAGCGCATCCTGCACTTCCGCGACGGGCTGATAATAAAGGACGAGATAAACGAAAATAGGCGCAGCGTTTCGCCGGTACAGAGCGCGCAGGGGAGGGAAGTCGCATGATCGCCATATCCGAGGTATTTTCGGCCTCTCTCACGGCGCTGCGCCGCAACAAGACCCGCTCCATGCTGACGGCGCTCGGGATAATCATCGGCGTCGCCGCCGTCATCGCGGCCTTCGCCGTCGGCGCGGGAGCCAATAAAAGTATCGACGAGCAGATATCCTCCTTCGGAAGCAACTTTATCATGGTCTTTCCCGACCGGCCCGGCCGTTCTACGACGGGAGTCACACGCTACCTGACCTACGACGACGCCCAGGCGATCGAAAAAGAGGTCTCCGGCGTGGACGCCGTAGCGCCGATGATAAATCTCTCCGCGACGCTCGTCTATGAAAATACAAACTGGAGCTCAAGCGTTGTCGGCAGCACGAAAGAATACTCCTACGTGCAGGAGTGGAACATAGAATCCGGCCGTGACATCAACGCGAGCGACGTGCGCCAGGGCGCGAAGGTCGCCGTCATCGGCAAAACGGTCGTGGACAAGCTCTTTGGCGGGGAAAACCCAGTCGGCAAGGCAATCAGAATAAATAAGATACCCTTTACGGTGGTCGGCGTTTTCGAGGCTAAGGGGCTCTCCGCTATGGGAAGCGATCAGGACGATTTCATTCTTGTACCGCTGACGTCGGCGCAGAGAAGGCTTGTGCGCTGGAAGACCGCGGGACGCATCGGCAACATATACATAAAGGGCGTCTCGATGGAGGCCCTCTCCTACATACAGAACGAGACAGAGGCCCTTCTGCGCGAACGGCACAAAATAAAGCCCGGAGACGCCGACGACTTTGCGGTGCGCAACGTCTCGCAGATGCTCGAAGCGCGCCGCAAGACTACGACGATAATGTCGATGCTGCTCGGCTCGATCGCCTTCATCTCGCTCGTCGTCGGCGGCATCGGGATAATGAACATCATGCTCGTCTCTGTGACCGAGCGTACGCGTGAGATAGGTATCAGGATGGCGGTCGGGGCGACGGAGAGGGACATCAGAATGCAGTTCCTCATCGAAGCCGTCGTTCTTTCGATGATCGGCGGCACGATCGGGATAATGCTCGGTGTGGCCGCGGGGTATGCCCTGTCCTCCTTTACCTCAGCGCCGCCGGTCTTTACGCTGATGTCGATCGTGCTCGCCTTCGTCTTCTCGGCGATGGTCGGCGTGGGCTTCGGCTACTACCCGGCCTACAAGGCTTCCCTGCTGAATCCCATCGACGCGCTCAAATACGAATAAACGACGAAGAGAAGGCGGCGGAAACATCCTCCTTCTCTTCGCTGTAATTTTGCATACAGCCGATTTTCTTCAAAAGCATCTGGTATAATAAGAACGTATACGATATGTAGTGAACATAAAATCTTTTAAGAGCGAGGTAACTCATTGTTTGAGATTTTTCATGACATAAACTGGATATTGCTCGGCGCGCTGATCATCGTCAGTGCTCTTGTCTCATGGGCCGGCGACGTCATCGGCATGAAACTCGGTAAAAAACGCATAACATTCTTAAAGATCCGTCCTAAATATACCTCACGCATCATATCGGTGCTGACCGGCGTCGGCATCGCCATCGCCACGATCTTCGTCCTCAGCGCCGCCTCCGAACAGGTGCGCACAGCGCTCTTCAGCATGCAGGTCATCCAGCGCCAGCTGATATCGACGAGGGAAGAGCTCAAAAAGAACGAAGAATCTATGGGGCGCATGGAGATAGACCTCTTCCAGAGCCGCGGGGACCTCTCGGAAAAAGAGGCGGAGCTGCGGCAGGTAGAAGAAAAGCTTGATGAGGGTATGAAAAGCCTCAACGAAACGCGCGCCAAGCTGGCCGCGATGACGCGGATGCGCGATGAGACGGAGGCTGAACAGGCCGTCCTGCAGAAAGAAAAAGACAAGTTGCTCGCCGAGAGTAAAAAGCTCGACGCCTCGGTCAAAGCGCTTAAAGCGGAGTCCGAATCACTCAAGTCCGGTATCCAGCGTCTGCGTGAGGGGCGCATCGCCGCCTTTACGGGAGAGATACTGGCCCAGGGGGTGATGACTGATTCCATCATCACAACGCAGCAGGTGGACCAGTACATCAACAGGCTGCGCAGCGAGGCGCGCGCGCTGCTCGCCTACCGCTTCGGCGGAAAAGACCCTGAGTCGGTGAGGCTGCCCGAGGTGGCGGCGGAATCCGCCGCGAAAGTCAGAGAACGCCTGACGCACAGCCCAGGCCGCTGGCTGCTGCGGCTTACGGCGCTGGGCAACGCGGTGGAGGGAGAGGCGGTACAGGCACAGATAGAGGCGTATCGTTCGCGTCTGATATACAGAGAAAACCAGCTGCTATATTCGCATACCTTTGAACCTGACACGCCGCGGCATAAGATAGAGGAGACGGTATTCCAGGCCTTGAGGTCGCTCAACCAGAAGGCCGCCAACGACGGCGTGCTGCGCGACCCGATCTCCGGCAACGTCGGCTCCATCGACACGGGGGAATTTATCACGGCGCTTGATAAAATATCACAGGTCAAAAGCAGCATAAAGCTGGAGATACTTACCGCGAGGGATATTTACAGCGAAGGGCCTCTGAGGGTAAAATTTGTCTTAAATTAACCGTAAGCCGTTATTCGAGGCCCGCGGAGAATACGCAGGAGAGGCCGCCTGAGAGACGAGCCTCCCGGAAAGAAGTAATTTTTAATGCTTATTTTAGCCTGTCAAAAATGCGGCGAGCTTATGGTGCTCGCCGGTTCGCCTGACGCCAGCGGCACGGCGCGCGCTATGTGGACCTGCAGCAAGTGCGGGGCCGGACAGCTGCTTGAGCTGACGATCACAAAAGATACAAGACGCGGGGACCTGCGCAAGATCGTCGGCGGCATGGCGCTCGCGGCAAAGCCGGATAATAAAAGGTACGCCTTCATAAGGGAAGGGATGCCTGATGAAATCAAATCCTGAGTATTACTTCTACGACAGCAAGCTGGCCATATCTCCCGCAGAACTGCAGGACCTCTACCGTTTTACACGCTGGGGCAGGAGCCGCTCGCTCGAGCAGATCGAAAAAATGCTTAACGGGACGAGCATGTGCTTCTCGATCCGCCACAACGGCAAGCTGATCGCCTTCTGCCGCGTGCTCACAGACTTTGTATTCCGCGGCTCGCTATGGGATATCCTCGTTCACCCCGACTACCAGGGCAAGGGCATCGGCTCGCAGCTACTGGAATACGCGCTCGGCCATCCCGCGCTCAGGAACGTTCCAGTGATAGTCACCTACACAAGCGAACTGACCTCCTTCATGGGGCGTTTGGGCTTCGAGCCGCGCGAGGGCCTGCTGATACTGCAGCGCCGGCCGATGGAGTATTCATAACCTTTTAATAGAATAAAGATAACAACATAACGCGGCCAGAATGCTGAATACACTCTGGCCGATTTTGCTATTTGAGCTAATATCAAGTACAGGCGTATGTGCCGGTTTCTATTACGTGCCGTCTTTATTCATTTAAGATCAGGATATAGACCGTCTTGTCTGAGAATCCTGAGACCTTTGCCGTGAGGGCCGTGAATGGAG